>CALEHE010000348.1 GCA_937876415.1 uncultured Actinomycetes bacterium | reverse complement strand
TGCTGAGCCCGAAAGACTAATTCTTTGGGGTGGCGGTGATCTTGAGGCTCGTTAAACCACGCAAAACGAAGGAGTCGCCGTACGGGAAATCGTTATCGGACGCCAGTTTGATGTCGTCCAAGTGCTCAAGAATTAATTGCAAGGCAATTCGTGCTTCTGCTCGCGCCAAACCTGCGCCGGGGCAGAAATGCTCACCATTTCCGAAAGCCAAATGATCTTTCACATTGGTCCGTTCGGGGTCGATGGAGTCGGGGGCGGCGAACTTGCATTCGTCGCGGTTAGCCGAGGCAAAAACCAGCCACATATGGTCTCCAGCCGGAATCGTCGTCCCAGCGATGTCAACATCAACCTTGGCTTGACGGAAGAGTCCCCCGACTGGAGCCTCGCTGCGCAACATCTCTTCGACAAAGGCCTCGATCAGCTCGGGCTGTTGACGGAGACGGTTTTGCAGATCCGGGTTCTCAGCCAAACAACGGATCATGTTTGAAATCAAGTTGGTTGTTGTCTCGTTACCTGCCACCAAGAACTGCTGCAACATGCCAAGTTGCTCATCATCGGTGAGTTCTTCGCCGTCTATTTGAGCGTTAGCGATATCGCACAACAGATCTCCGGTGGGACTGGCCTTGCGAGCAGCAATCTGCGCCAAGAAATACTCGGTGAATTCTTTGGTTGAAATCAAGAAACCGCGAACTTGTTCAACTGATGGTGAGTGATTACCGACTGGCATCACGATGTCATCTGACCAACGCTTGAACGTGGCCAGATCTTCGCCAGCCACGCCAAGAGCGATAGCGATGATCGTCATCGGTACGCCGACGGTGAAGGTTCGCAAAATGTCGGTTTGACCGTGGGCCTGCAAATCTTGCTTGACTCCTGCCAAGAGTTTGAGTGCGACCTCGGTGATTGTCGGTTCCATGGCCCGAATACGATCTGGCCGAAACGCTGGGTTTACTAGTTTGCGCTGACGGCGATGATCTGGCGGATCGGCATTCAACAGAACTGCCACCCGACCTCGAGTCATGGTGTTTGAACCCAAGAGAGCGGCCATCTCGGGCTCTTGCATCAGTTGCATGATGCCGTTCATTAAGGCCTCACCTGCGGCCTGCGGCCCGGTGGGACTCAAACTCGAGAAGCGATCGGTATCGCGAAGAATGGCGCGCACGTCGTCGTAACGCGTGATGATCCAGGCACCCAGGTCGGCATTGAATTGAACCCCTTCTTGGGCTCGCAACCCCGCGAAGATCGGATACGGGCACGCAATGGCTGCCTGCTTGCGGTGAATCAGGTCATCAATCACTAGTGATTCGCTCATTGAAGTTCTCTTTTCGTGAACTAAATCGACGTTGGGTCTGTTCACAAACTAATCGGTGGATTAGTTTGTGTACACACCCGTGGGGACGGGACCAATTGCTCTATCTAGGGGGAAATATGTCGACGACCGCCGATCACGAAATTTCAACACACCTATCGTTTTGCCGCTTCTGCCATGCCAGTTGCCCCATCGAGGTCGACGTTCAAGAAGGTCGCGCTGTTGCTATTCGGGGCGTTGCCGACGACCCGATCTTTGCTGGGTACACCTGCATCAAGGGCCGCCAGATTCCAGAACAAATGACTCACCCCTCACGCTTACTCAGTTCGTTACGCCGCCGTCCCGATGGAACCTTTGAAGAGATCTCCTCAACATCAGCCATGGACGAAATCGGCGCCAAGTTGCGACACATTCTCGATACTTATGGTCCGCGCGCGATCGCGTCCTACACAGGTACCGGTGGATACCAAAACTCTTTGGCCGTGCCAGCAGCCCGCTCGTTCCATCAAGGCTTCGACTCCCCATCGTTTTATACATCGGTCACTATCGACCAACCAGCAAAATCAACAGCGCCGTTTCGTGTGGGTATCTGGGAAGCCGGTTATCACAACTTCAGTGATGCCGAAGTGTTGCTCGCAATCGGTTACAACCCAATGGTGTCAAGCTTTGGACCAGTTGGCGGTCTTCAAGGAACAAACCCTTACGTCGTTTTGCGTGAAGCCAAAAAACGCGGGATGAAATTGATCGTTATTGATCCTCGTCGCACTGAGTT
>CALEHE010000347.1 GCA_937876415.1 uncultured Actinomycetes bacterium | reverse complement strand
TAACGAAAAAGCCCCCATTTCTGCCACCAGAAAAACCAATGGGTGTGTGCACCTCACCGTGGTGATCATTGATCGGTAAGAATAGACCTCATGACTGCGCAGCCGTTTGAACCAACCCGCGACCGACTGTTGCCCGAGCTCACGATCAAACAGGAGATCGCACTCTTGGCCCGTACATTGTGGCGCGAGGGATACAACGATCACTTGGCTGGCCACATCACCGTCAATATGCATGACGGAACATTGCTATGCAATCCGTGGCTGTTGTTGTGGAATGAACTCCGTGCCGAACACATCATTCGCATTGATATGGACGGCAACTTGGTTGAAGGTGATTGGCCAGTCCCATTAGGAATCCCGCTTCATCTTGAACTGCACAAGGCCCGTCCTGAAGTTGAAGTCGCTGTGCACAATCATCCGTTATACGGAACCGTGTGGGCCGACCTTGGCGAGATTCCACCAGCACTCGATCAGTCAAGTGTGCTCGGCGGCGGAGGAGACCTGGTTCTTGTTGGCGAATATGGTGGCAGCGTTGATGATCCAGGTTCGGCTGCGGCCGCAGTTGCAGCCATGGGCGATGCCGATCTTGTGTTGCTCGCGGGTCACGGCACTTTTGTACTTGGCAACTCAATACGCGCGGTCCATCAACGTGCGGTCGCTCTCGAGCAGCGTTGCCAGCGAGCGTGGCATGTGCGGGCCGCCGGTGGCGATCTCACTTCTCCATTGCCACAATGGTTTGTTGATCGCATGAAACAATCTGACGGTGACAAGTTTCATGGCTTCTGGGAAGCGATGGTCCGCCAGGAGTTACGCGCTGATCCGACTCTTCTCACTCATTCCTGAGTCAACTCGTGACAGAGTAGAGCTATGGCCTCAGTTATTCAGATTGTTGTATCCCCGCATGGTTTCACGGCAAATGATGTTGGGCCGATCGCAGTAAGTGGTCATCAAGTTGACGATCTTGTTAATGATCAAGTAGATGACTATGTAGCGGCTGTCGTCGCTGCACTCGAAGGAATTGATTTCAGCAATCTTTCGAATATCACAGTCACTGGTAGTGAGGGAGGGCTTGTTGTCTTAAGCCACGCCGGCACGCCACTACGACCAATCATCTGGGCCAGCGACACAACTTCACAAGCTGATGCGCAATGGTGTTTGAAAAAACATGATGAGCAGTGGTGGATCAACGAGGTCGGAGTCATTCCCGATCATTCACATCTCGTAACTAAGTTGTCATGGCTACATCGCAGCGAGCCTGATCTCTGGCAACAAGTAGTGCATATATGTTCACCCGCTGATTACATTCGTTGGCGTTTAGTGAGTGGTTCTAAAGATCTGATGAGTGAAATGGGCTCGATAGTGACCAGTCCATTAGATGCCAAAAGAACAGCAGTGTGGTCGTCAAAGAACGGGACGTACAGCCAGCCAGTTTTGAACTTGATTGAGAGCGAACGTGACTGGTCCAAATGCTTGCCAACAGTAAGGGCGACAGGAGCCATTGTGGGCTCATTGTTTGGCACTTTGGTCAACCTGTAAACCCTTTGTTCACTTTTTGGCTACCTGCGAGCCAACTTGAGGCAAATTGACACAATTAACTTGGGCGCGTGAGGCATTGGGCAACTGGGTTAATCGTGGGCACAACGATGTTGATGACTGCATGTGGTGTAGAGAATCCCAGTGCAACTTCAAGCGATGACACCCATTCAATCGGGCAACCAGCAAACATCGAAGAGAATTTTGCCGCAGCGAAAGTCGCACCTTCTTCGTCTATTCCCAACACAAATGACAATGTTGAGAGTTCATCACTAGGAGCCTCAACGACCTCGCCTCAAAACAAGGTGGCTGAAAACGTTGCTGCTTCGACTGTGAGAAATCAGCCATCAACGACCAACCAAACAGCCACTCAAAAT
>CALEHE010000346.1 GCA_937876415.1 uncultured Actinomycetes bacterium | reverse complement strand
CGCCTTCAATCCCCCAAAACACTTTGGTTGACAACACATAATCTTGGCGACGCCATCCCAGTTGCTTGATAACGCGACCCATGATGGCCTCGCTCTCGCCACCGGCATAGGCCTCGGCATTATCAAAGAAGTTGCAACCAGCGTCCCAAGCGTTCTGCATGCAATTGAGCGCCATGTCGTCGTTGAGTTGTGTGTCAAAGGTGACCCAACTACCAAACGACAAGACCGAAACTTTGAGTCCGCTGCGACCGAGGCGGCGGTATTCCATTTTTGGATTGGGAGTAAATGTGGCGGGAGCGTTCATGACCCCAACCATACGACGAGTTCAGCTCGACAATGAATCTCTAGCGAATATCAAATCGGCGATACCGAGAGGATCTACCCCGCAACAGCCACCAATCAAGCGAGCCCCCAGATCGACCCAACGTTTCACGGTCTCACCGGCCGAAATTGACATTGAGTCACCGATCCAGCATCGGGCAACAGCGTCCCATTCGCGACCGTGATTGGGGTACACGATGAATGGAACACCAGACACAAGTTCGCTCATTGAAGCCAACAGCGAATCGACATGTCGCGGATGAGTGCAGTTCATTCCGATCGCCACCAAGTCGGCGTATCCAGCAATTGAGAGCACCGCTTTATCAACCGCATCAAGTCCATACGTTTGAGTTTCATCAGCGAAACCAAAACTGAACCAAGCAGGCGGTGTTCCGAGTACTTCAAGGATCTCGGCGATCAACAACGCCTCGTCGGCTAACGGAATTGTTTCAATCGCAATGAGGTCGGCACCCGAGTCAACAAGAATTGCCAACTTCTCACGGTGATAGTCCTCAACTTGTTGCCATTCAACTCCGTAACGGCCGTTGTACTCACTGCCGTTTGCTAACGATGCACCAAATGGACCGACCGACGCAGCGACTGCAACCGACGTACCTTCAACAGCTCGACGAGCAATCGTGGTCGTTGATGCCAAAGCGTCTCGTGCTTCTTTTGCACTCAGCCCAATTGATTCAAATTGCTTCGTGCCACATTGATAACTCGCAGTTGCGATGATGTCGGCGCCTGCTTCAACGAATGAACGATGCGCACACTCAAGTAACGCAGGATCATCAATCACGGTTTGTGCGGTCCATAACGGACCACTGATATCTGCGCCAAGCAATTCAAGAGCAGTTGAAAGTCCGCCGTCGATCACCGTAAACGGATCACGAACAAACGGGTAGTTACTCACGAATAATCACGATGCCGGTCGCACGATGATGCCCGCGTCAAGCATGCGCTGCTTTGCTTGCGCCACTGTGAATTCGCCGAAGTGGAAAATTGATGCGGCCAAAACAGCATCGGC
>CALEHE010000345.1 GCA_937876415.1 uncultured Actinomycetes bacterium | reverse complement strand
GACTGGCGTTGCTGGTCCGGCTGAACAAGATGGTCAGCCGGTTGGCACGTTGTGTATCGCCGTGGCTATCAATGGTCGAGCAACTGTTTCGACGATTCTGCGCATGCCGGGTCAGCGCGACCAGATGCGGCAGATGTCGGTGATTTCGTCACTGGATTTCTTGCGGAAACAGATTTTGATACCGTCTGTCGCCAACTGAAGTCTCATCTTTGTGATCCGTTCTACCTCGGGCTTGTAACCTTGGGACGCCTGCCCTCGTAGCTCAGCTGGATAGAGCAATGGACTTCTAATCCATCGGTCGCATGTTCGAATCATGCCGAGGGCGCACATCAAAACGGGCATTTCCCGATGAAAACGACCATTTTCCCCCTACACTTCAGCGTCTGTTCCGATGGGGTTTTCAGCCCATTTCGGCGATTCTGAGCGAGGTCTGAGTGAAGTTCAAAAAGGGCGACACCGTCATCTATCCCCAGCATGGAGCCTGCAAAGTTGAGGCCATTCGCAAGGAAGATCCTCTCAATACTGGCAAGCAACAGGAATACCTGGTTCTTCGCACCGTGATCGGCGACATGACCCTGCGAGTTCCGATGTCGAAGGTCGACGAAGTCGGCGTTCGCCCGCCGGTGTCACCTGACGAACTCGAAGACTTGGTCGCAGTGTTGGCTAAGGCCGACCCTCGCGTGCCCAGCAACTGGAGCCGCCGCTTCAAGAACCACCAAGAAAAGCTGAAGAGCGGCGACGTGTACCAGGTTGCCGAAGTGGTTCGTAACCTCGCAGCGCGTAACCGCGATGCGTCGTTGTCGGCCGCCGAGCGCACCATGTACGAGCGGGCTCGCGTCAACCTCATTTCTGAAATTGCTCCGGCCTTGAAGGTCACCACCGATGAAGCCGAGGTCTACCTTGACGACGCATTGGCCAAGGGCGTCTTGAAGCCAGTGAAGGCTGCCAAGCCAGTCAAGGCTGCTGCGCCCAAGGTTGAAGTACCAAAGGTTGAGAGCGACGACGATGATCTTGACGACGACCTTGACGAGAAGCCAGCAGCACCCGCAGCCAAGGCCGCACCGGTCAAGAAAGCTGCTCCTGCGAAGAAGGCCGCTGCACCTAAGCCTGTTGCCGAAAAGGCTGAGAAGGCCGAAGCTCCGGCGAAGAAGGCTCCGGCTAAAAAGGCCGTCGCCAAAAAGCCTGCTAAGGACTGATCTTCCTCGTACGCCTCGTGTCGAGGTGGTGTGTGAGTGACTTCAATAATGCGTGGCTAGGGTTCGTTTCATGATGAAGCGCGAAGTCATTGCCCGTCAAGAACTTGCCGATCGTATTTTGCGTTCCGAAATTGACACAGTCATCATGGCTTTCGTCGATCGCTATGGGCGCCTTGTGGGCAAGCGTGCGACGGGTCGCTTCTTTTTAGATCACGTTGCCGACCATGGCACTGAGAACTGCGATTATCTGCTCACGTGCGACATCGATAATCAACCGTCTGATGGTTTCCGCTTCTCAAGTTTTGATAAGGGCTACGGCGACATGTTGGCCATGCCCGATTGGGACACCGTGCGCATCGCCTCATGGCTGTCCAAAACCGCAATCATCATGTGCGACTTATTGGATGTTGCGAACAACACTTTTGTTGATGTTGCACCCCGCAGTATTTTGCGCGCGCAAGTTGATCAGGCTGTGGCCTTAGGTTTCATGCCGATGCTCGGCAGCGAAATTGAATTCTTTTTGTATCACGATTCATACGACGAAGCGAAAGGAAAGAACTACCACTCGTTGCGTACGCATTCGGCATGGGCTGAGGACTACAACATTTTGCAAACAACCCGCGATGAATACATCGTGGG
>CALEHE010000344.1 GCA_937876415.1 uncultured Actinomycetes bacterium | reverse complement strand
AATTCGGTGAGCCAGCGATCGCTTTCGGCCTCGTCGACTCCGATGATGCGGCTCAAGAAAACGGGATTGCAGTACAGATACTTGCGACCGGTCGCCGCGTGGGTTGGTGCTAGTGGATGGACGACGACTGGGTACTTTGCCCGCATTGCTTCCATTTGGTCGGGGGCAACTTGTTTACCGAATGACTGGACGAAATCGTGTTCAGCGTCGTGCGTGTCGACAAATTCGCGTTGCTCATCGGTGAGACCTTCGTACGCGGCATACATATCGCAGAACAATGTGTCGCCACCAGATTCTGGAACGTGAATTGCATGCAGTACGGCACCGAGACTCGGGCATTCACGCCACGTGACGTCTTGGTGCCACGTGTTTTCATAACCCTTCACATCAAATGACTTTTCAAAACGAACGAGTTCGGGCTGACCAGTATTTGAAGGAATAAACGGATGTATTTCTAGTTCGCCAAAGCGGGCGGCAAAATCGACGTGTTGTTGTGTGGTCACCGGTTGATTGCGAAAGAAGATGACCTTGTATTCGTGAAGGGCCTGTTGAATGTCATCGATGACCGGTTGGGGGAGATTGGTCGTGAGATCAACACCGCTGATCTCGGCGCCAATGGTTGCACCAAGGCGTTTGATCTCAAAATGATTCCAGGTCAATTGGGCAAGACGTGCCCGCTCGTCGGCGAGGTGCAGAATTGGGCCAACTCTTTTGCCGCGAAGGGTCTGACGATCCTTGGTGATGTACGCGCTCGGGTCTTTGACGGCGATGATGTCGGAGTGAGCAGTAGTTGATTGCATAAATCCCCCAAGGATCCGAGTTTCTGACGGGTCGTCAGAAACTCTACCCGAAAAGGGTCCTGCCGATTGCAGGCTTAGGTCCCTGCTGTTTGGGCCAGCCCAATCAGGCACAATAGGGGCGGGTCAGTTTTTAAGGGGGCAGTTATGTCAGATCGTCAGCCAGCCAACGTCGAAGAAGCCGGATACGCCTTTGTTATCCCTGATTCGTATGCCGATGAAGAATTCTTCTACCGAGCTTGTGCCATGTTGCGTGAAGAAGACCCAGTCCATTGGGTCAACGGCGAGGGGCTTGGGTTCAACTCGTTTTGGGCGATCACCCGTTCTGCTGACATCTTTGACATTGAAGCTCGCAACAAAATTTTTCTGAATGAACCGCGCCCGGTGTTGAGCGATTTGGAATCCGACCGTCGCCGCGCCGAAGACGGCGACATGTTGCGCACGCTGATTCATGTGGACGACCCCGAGCATCGCGAATTGCGTGGCGTGACGTCTGAGTGGTTCTTGCCGAAGAACCTAGCCAAGTTAGAGAGCATGCTCGATATGTACGCGAATCGCTACGTCGACAAGATGTATTCATTGGGCGGCGAATGCGATTTTGCGAAAGACATCGCCATGATGTTCCCACTCAATGTGATCTTGTCAATTTTGGGATTGCCCGAAAGTGATTACGGCCGTATGTTGACTCTCACCCAAGAGTTGTTTGGCGCACAAGATGAAGATATGCAACGTGGTTCTGATCCGATTGACATCATTGCCGTCATTCAAGATTTCTTTGCTTACTTCACAAAACTCACGGAAGAACGCCGAGCGAACCCCACCGATGACATGGCATCTGTTGTTGCGAATGCACGAATCAACGGCGAAGAACTCACGTTGATTCAGACAATTTCTTATTACGTCATTACAGCGACAGCGGGTCACGACAC
>CALEHE010000343.1 GCA_937876415.1 uncultured Actinomycetes bacterium | reverse complement strand
AACATGCGTCAGTGGCCCTGCAACGACAGATCAAGTTTGACATCGTGCACGAGTCGTTGATTCGGTTGGGCAAAATTATTGATCCCGAGGTTCGGCTCTATGAATCTGCAGAGTTGCCAGTTGTCGCGGCCCGCACCACGTTGCGCGTGGCCAGTGCTTCTCAAGGAGTCGGGTTCCGTCAGCGCCGTAGTCACGATGTCGTGCCCATCGAGCGTTGTCTCGTTGCGCATCCATCGTTGAATGAGTTGTTGCCACAGATGCGCCTTGACGGTGCTGAAGAATGTGTCGTGCGGGTTGGTGTAGCGAGTGGTGAACGAATGGCGTGGGCTGAACCGGCTGATTCGGTGGGTGGACTGCCAGTCGATGTTGGTCTTAATTCTGATGCAGTGGTGCATGAATCAATTTCGGGCCAGACTTTCCAGATTTCGGCGTCGTCATTTTTTCAATCGTCACCGCAAGCAGCAACCGCTTTGGTAGAAGCAACTCGACGTGCGCTAGGCGATGTCAATTCTTGGGGAACAGGCCCGGTTGTGGATGCATATTGCGGAGTCGGACTTTTTGCGACCACAGTTTTCCCCGCAGATCGGCACGTGATTGCGATCGAATCCAATCCCTCGGCGTGCGCAGATGCTCGAGTGAACGTTGCAGGTCGCGATATTGAAATCGTGCAGGTGCCAGTCGAAGAATGGCAGTCAGTTGAAGCCGCTGTTGTCGTAGCCGACCCAGCACGAGATGGGTTGCGGGCTGGTGGGGTGCAAGTACTCACCGCAACCAAAGCATCGGTGATTGTTCTTATCTCGTGCGACCCCGCGTCGCTTGGCAGAGACGCGCGACTACTAAATGAAAAGAATTATCGCTTGGAATACAGCGAAGTTCTTGATCTCTTTCCGCACACTCATCATGTCGAAGTTGTGAGTCGCTTTGTTCGAGATGAAAGTATGGAACTTCTATGAAGCCCGTGTTATCTGCCGAAGTCGCTGCAGCGATAGCTGATGGTCGTCCAGTCGTTGCGATGGAGTCCACGATTTACTCGCATCTCGGATTGCCGTCGCCGGCAAACCGCGAAGCGCTCGATCGTTGTAGTGCAGCCATTCGCAGCGGAG
>CALEHE010000342.1 GCA_937876415.1 uncultured Actinomycetes bacterium | reverse complement strand
GCAGCGAGTTATTCGCGGCGCGTTCCATTCGCCCAGCAAGGCCTGTCAGAACGAGATCTTCTCGATTGCCGGCAAGCGTCGATAGCCCGACCTGTTGGGCCGCTACCAAGACTTGCGCCAAGATTACAATAACGACAATCAACCCGTAAAATGCCAGATAAAGCATAAAGTCTTGCATATGGTCGTCCTCCACTCGGTTAGTTTCGTAAGTGCCTACAGGATGCCAGCAATTTTCGTGATTGAACGCATGTCGATTTCGAGACCGTTCATCAGCTGCCCAAATTCAGGACTGGCCGCCAAAGCGTCGTAGGTTCTCTCAATCGCCGACATGTCAGGATAGGTTACACCCAGCATGTAACTTCCGAGATCCGAGCCGGTGAATGTTTGTCCCATGCGCATCGTTTGTGCGCCTGATGATTTGAACATGGGCGCGGTCTTGTTGAGCAAATCCAACATCGCGGCCTCTTCCAAGGACCGCCGATGGGCCCTCGTCAACATGAGATACTTTGGCGTGGGTTCAAGCTTTGGCTCAAACTCGATTGGTTTTCCCCGAAATACATTTCGAGAAAAGGGCGCTACGGCATGATCGTTGACCATACGCGAATATGCGGAGGATTGCGGGATCATGTTCATAACGCCCTCAAATCCTTGAAGGTCATCGAAGAACTGAACGAATACCAAAGCCCCGGGATAGCGGCCTGAAATCACGCTGCCGTAGGTAACGCGAACCGCACCATTTTGTCGGCAGTCTTGAGCAAAATGTGCCATATCCTCCAAGGCGGCTGACTTGCTTGCTGTAGGGCAAGTGGCGGCCGTGATTGCAATGAAATTTGGTGTCGACATTGGAAAACCTCCAGGTGAGTAGCAAATTCGCCAGGGCTCGGGCGGATTTATACCTAGGTTGACCCCACGCCGATGAGTGGTCTAGTCTTTATATTAAAGTGGTCTGGAGGGCTGATATGCTAGTTTCGACGATCGTCGAAGAAGAGATGTGTCCGATAGGGTTGGCCGGGTACCTACTTGTTGATAAATGGGTTCCGATAATTCTCCGAGACATCGCATTGTTTGACCGGCGGGGCTTTAACGAGATATTGAAAAATAGTCGTGAAGGTATTTCCTCGGCGACGCTCGCATCACGCCTGCAATACATGGTGACTCTGAACCTTTTACAGGTCGAAAAATCAGACGACCATGCACAGAAGAAACTTTATTTCCTCACTGAAGCAGGTATCGCTTTTGTGCCTATCTTGTTTCATTTGGCCAGTTGGACTGCCGAGTTCAGAAATCCCGCACCAGACATCATTGCGCTCACTACTCCATTTCATTCTGGACGTGGAGACTTGCAAGAAATGTTGCTCTCCCGTTTGCGGGAAATCCATATCTACAAGACAGTTCAACCAACGCCTATGTGGTGGCTTGCCGACAAGCTGTAAGCGTTAGAGAGTCCAACCTTCTGTGTATGAGTAAAGTGGCCCATGCTTCAGAAACGAATGAGTATGAGAGCTATGATGATTTTCAAAGAACTTTTAGACGGGCCAGGGTTCGGGACAGGCAACGCCTACAATCGGTCGCCTGTGTCAACGCCGTCGCATCCAACCATTTCAATCATCAGCGGCTGTGAATCGTCATGCAAAAGTGACCCACCTGCATTGTTAACGTCCGTGCGTTTTGGGTAGGGAGGAAGCTCAGGTGTTACTGATGGAAACGTCGCTGAACATCCGAGTCTGGATCTTGGGGAATGTCAGAGTGAAAAACTGCTTCTGTATTCGGTCAGTCCGACGAAGTTTCAAAGATTGAACAAGTTCGAAGATCGGACGGCCAAGGGCCAAGATCAGCGGTTTGCGGTTGATCATTGACGGTGATTGTCCACTGTGACCCAATGCTAACAAGTTTGGAAAGTTGTTAGAGAACAAAGCAGCGCAGCGTGGGACCCCTAATTTCTGCGACAGGGGTTTTGCGCTCACGGGTTTCCCCACCCAGAATCCAAGACAAAAAAATTGGGTTGCGGAAGGGTTTGCTCTCAGGCAGGCTGAATGTGATCCTGATGGAGATGATGAGATGAGGAATATTGATTTTTGGTATTCAATCGGCTCTACTTACAGTTATTTGACTGTTATGAGGCTACCTAAGCTGGCGCAAGAATA
>CALEHE010000341.1 GCA_937876415.1 uncultured Actinomycetes bacterium | reverse complement strand
CGATGCCACCGTAAATGATTTCAGCTGTTTCAGGAAGCAACCAGTGATGGGTCTCGGCCGGATCGGCCGCAAGGATTGACAAAAGACTCATATCAGCGAACTCCCGCACTCATCGCGTCGGCAACAGCACGTGACACTGCACTGCCGTCTGGACGCTTACCGGTTGCGATTTCAACAGCGCTACTCACCACATCGACCACTGCCGATTCGACTTGCGAACGACCAGCCGCACGAGCCGCATCAGCAGCAGCCATGGCGGCTTCACGCTGAGCTGCGATACGAGCATTCGCAGCAGTAATTGCCGCTTGACGTTCGGTTTCAAGTGTGGCCCGAGCCGCATCGACGACCTTGGCTGCTTCAGCCTTCGCGGCCACAACGGCAGCGTCGTACTGAGCAACTTCAGATCGAGCCGAAGTACGAGTCGCTTCCGCGTTCTCGTGACCTTCGCGGATCGAGTTGTAGCGCGAGTCCATGCCCTTTTTCAGCCTCGGGAAGAGGAAGAAACGCATGAGTAGCGCGAACACGATAAACGAGCCCGCGCCCCATGCCAGTTCCTTCATCTCGGGGATGATGGGACTGGGACCAGGACCACATTCTGTTGGATTAGACGCTTCGGGTTCGAAGGAACACTCCGTCAGATCGACCTCTTTACCCTCTTCAGCAGAGACGAGACGAACCTGGAGTACTTCACCCGAGCGGATAAC
Source organism: uncultured Actinomycetes bacterium (assembly GCA_937876415.1). Lineage (GTDB taxonomy): Bacteria > Actinomycetota > Acidimicrobiia > Acidimicrobiales > Ilumatobacteraceae > Casp-actino8. The sequence goes on along the minus strand of CALEHE010000341.1, from coordinate 13,469 downwards.
GACGGCTGTCAGCACGTCAACTCCTTGTGGGTTGTAGGTAACGATCAGAGACCGATGAGGATGAAGACCACGAAGCCGATGAGGGCAAGGGCTTCGGTGAAGGCGATACCGAGGAACATGGTGGTACGCACCATGCCGGCAGCCTCTGGCTGGCGAGCCATAGCTTCGACGGACTTACCGACGAGGTAACCGATTCCGATTCCGGGTCCGATTGCGGCGAGGCCGTAAGCGAAACCAGCTGAGCCGGCGGCTGATGCAGCCTTAGCTTCATCTCCGGTCAAAGCAGCAAGTGCAGCAATTGCTTCCATTTTGGGTTCTCCTGTGTGTTTATTGAGATTGGGTATGAGTTGAGATTTATTGGGACTAACGAACTGGTATTACTTCAGGCTCAGTGCTCGGGGTGAGCCGCTCCACCGATATACACCGCAGTCAAGATTGTGAAGATGTACGCCTGCAAGAAGGCCACCAACACTTCGAATCCGGTGAGGAAGATGAGCATGAACAATGGCAACACACCCACGGGGATGAGCGCCGGGTTGCCTTCAGCCTGGAACAAGGCCTCGGACAACAATGCGAAGGTCACGAGCAAAATGTGACCGGCCAACATGTTGGCGAAAAGTCGAACGGTGAGCGAGAACGGGCGCACCAAGAAAGTTGAGATGAATTCGATCGGGGTCACCAAGAGGTAAAGGGCCTTCGGAACTCCGGGTGGGAACAACGAGTTCTTGATGTAGGCCAGACCCTGATGCTTGAAGCCGGTCACGATGAACACGACCCACACGAGCAACGACAAGAACAACGGCAACGCCATACGGGCAGTTGCGGGCATCTGCAAGAACGGAATGATTCCGGGAACGTTGCAGAGGTAGATGAACGAGAACAAGCTCAACAGGAACGGGGTCCAACCAAGACCGTCACGGCCCATGGTCTGCATGATGATTCCGTTTTCAATGAACTCAACGATGCTTTCGGCGAAGTTACGGACACCCTTTGGAGCAACCTTGGCGTCTTTACGACCAGCCAACAAGAAAACAACGGTGCCAATCAGCGCCGCAGCAACAGCAATTAAAGCAATCTTGTTGAAGGTCGGGAAAAGATCTTTCCAACGGAGGATCTCATTGATCGGCGGGAACTCAAGTGCGATCACGTTCGATTATTCCTTTGTGAGGCGTGTAGGGACAGACGGTGTAATGAAACTTAGATATTACTTGCGGGGTTTTAACCCCGGAAATGCGAGTGATGCAGCAACGAAGCGCATCTCCCACACGAGGAGTCCTAGATGAGTAACAATAATGGTCAATCCGAGGGCCGTGAGTGAAATCCAAGAGGCATCTCGGACAAGAATCACAGCTAAAAAGATTAAGCCGAGACGCACAAGATAGCCGAAAAGAACCGCACCCATCATTAATCCGAGCGAAATTCGTGCGGTGAAGGCCACAAGTCCGGCGGCGAACAAGAAATTGACGAGCACAATCGCAATTCCGTAGAGCGCGCTGATGGCTCCGTCCATGCCGGCAAAAACTGCGCAGACCGCGATGATGACCGGAGCGACATAACCGCCACGCTTCAAAATGTCCAATGAAACTTGGATTTCTGGAGCATCGCCGTCGAGACGAGTCACCATCGGGCTCATTGACGAATTTGCCGGTTCGTTGCTCATGCGTCGGGATCAACTTGAGTTGTTGGTGGCAAGTTCTGCTGATGACCACTCATTGCTTCGCGACGTTCATTCTCGAGCATTTTCATGCGGGCGTCGTAGATGAACCACATTTTGATGAACTGACCCACGGTCGAAAAGATCACAAGCCCAATCATGAAAAACGGACGAGTATCAAGCCACGTGTCGAGTCCCCAGCCAATTCCCATGAAAACGGCGATCGTGAGGGCCATTTCCATGCCCTGGCCCATACCTTGGTCGACATTGCCTGAACGGTTGCCTTTGGCCAAAGCACTCGTGAGTCGACGCGTCACTGCCGTCGGACTGGCCTTGGCGGCGGACGATGAGGTGGAGGGGGTGGTGTCAGACATGAGGGGGTATTCAGGGTGTTTTCAGTACGAAAGGCTCGTGAAAAGACGCACAAACTGCTATCAATCTACTGCGATTGCGGCGGTCGGGGCAATTCTGTCGTTGGTTCGACTTCGTCACGCGACTGGCGCCGAACCCGGCGGACTTCGGGGTGTAAAACCGTGTACAGACTGAGTGCAATGGCCGCCGTGCCGATCGGAATTAACGCCGTTTGTGCTTTTGTGAAAATGGGATACAACACGAATCCACTCAGAATCGTGGTCCAGAGCCACAAGATCAACACACTGCGGCGCTGGCCATGGCCGAGGTTCATGAGACGGTGATGGAGGTGGCCCTTGTCGGCAGTTGCCATACCTTGACGGTTGACCGCTCGGCGAATGATGGCGAACAAAGTGTCGAGAATCGGCACTCCCAAAATGAACAACGGGATGAAGAGCGGCGCCAAGAAAAAGTAGGTCTGACCTGGGGTGTAGGTCTGGCTATCGGGGTCGGCACGACCCCCGACCACACTCGTCGACACCGCCATCAACAAGCCCAAGAACAACGCACCGCTGTCGCCCATAAAGATCTTGGCGGGATTGAAGTTGTGCGGCAAAAAGCCCAAACACACCCCCAAGGCGATGATCGCAATGAGCGGTCCCATATTGGGTTGAGCAAGGGCGCCCAGATCGTCAAGTCGGCGACTGTACAAAAAGAACGAGGCGGCGGCGATGGCTACGATGCCGGCGGCTAGACCGTCAAGCCCATCAATCAAGTTGACGGCTTGGCTCATTCCCATGAGCCACAAGATCGTGATGAGCGGAATCCAGTCGTTGCTTAACACGAAGACGTCCAAGAATGGGACGCGGAAATAAAACATCGTGGCGCCGAAGTACACCAGCACGAGTCCGGCAATCACGGTGCCAGTCACTTTGGCTGGGCTGGAGATCTCGCGAATGTCATCGACAAGACCCGTTGCAAAGATCACGACGGCTGCTAACAACATGCCCAATGGTTCGGAGTTGTTATTGAAAACTGGTGAAAAACGCCCCATTTGCCAGGCGATTCCGAGTGCAACAATGAAGCCCAAGAACATTGCAATGCCACCCACATCAGGAGTTGGCACTTTGTGCACGCGACGTTCATCGGGCTCGACCACCCAATTCATACGCGTCGCTAACTTCACCACAAAGGGTGTCGAAACAAACGTCACGAGTGCGGCGATCACACCTATGAAGAGATAGCCAGCGGTATCGGGCACGGTTTGAGACTATTCCCGAATGAGATCAGGAACAGACTACTGAGTGGTCAGTTGGCTATTTCAGCGAGCCGGGTAGGCCGGGAACGCTGCACACAAGGTGGCAACATCGGCCTTGACCGCTGCCACTTCGTCGGCATTGTTGCGACCACGCAAGGCCCGAGCGATGAACGTGGCGATCTGCGCCATTTCGGGCTCTTTCATACCTTGAGTCGTCACCGACGGGGTTCCGATGCGAACACCCGACGTCACGAACGGACTACGCGGATCATCCGGGATGGCGTTTTTGTTGAGGGTAATCCCAGCAAGATCGAGCACCGCCTGAGCCTCTTTGCCAGTGACTTCAGCGTCAAAAGGCCGTAAGTCGACAACCATAAAGTGACAATCGGTGCCGCCCGACACCAAACGGAAGCCGTTGTTTGCCAAGGCTTCGGCCAAAGCAGATGCGTTCGCGACAACTTGGGCTGCGTATTGTTTGAATGCCGGACTAGACGCTTCGCGAAACGCAACTGCTTTGCCGGCGATGACATGTTCGAGCGGTCCACCTTGCCAACCCGGAAACACTGACTTGTCAATGGCGGCAGCGTGCTCAGCCTTGGTCAAGATGCATCCACCGCGGGGTCCACGCAAAGTCTTGTGCGTCGTAAAGGTAACCGCATCCGCGTACGGAACCGGATTGGGGTAAACGCCGCCAGCGATCAGACCCGCCAAATGGGCCGCGTCATACAAGAAGTACGCACCAACCTCGTCGGCGATTTCTTTGAACGGCGCCGGATCAATACGGCGTGGGTAACTGGTTGTGCCAGCAACGATCATGCGCGGACGATGTTCAAGGGCAAGATCGCGCACTTGATCCATGTCAATGCGCTCGTCACCTGGTGTCGTTTTGTAGGCCTTAAAGTTGTACAACTTGCCACTGGCGTTGACCGGCGAGCCATGGGTCAGGTGACCACCGTGGTCGAGGCTCAGACCAAGAACGGTGTCGCCTTGGTTCAAGAACGCTTGGTACACACACATGTTGGCGTTAGCACCCGAGTGCGGTTGCACGTTGGCATGATCGGCGCCGAACAACGCTTTCACACGGTCGATTGCTAATGCTTCGATCGAATCAACGATTTGGTTGCCACCGTAATAACGCTTGCCGGGGTAACCCTCGCTGTACTTATTGGTGAGCACGCTGCCGACCACGCGCATGACTGCGGGCGATGTGAAGTTTTCACTGGCGATCAGTTGCAGGCCAGTGATCTGACGATCGAACTCATCATTAATGAGGTTTTCGACAACTAGATCGGGATCAGAATCAGAAGGAAAAGGCATGGTGGTCTCGTTCGGGGTCAGAATTCATTTTCAAGTTCAGACAACATTGCCACTCGGCGAGCGTGACGACCGCCTTCAAAGGCAGTTGTTATGAACGTTGTGACAATTTCCTCAGCCAGCCCGATGCCCACAACGCGGGCGCCGATTGACAAAACATTGGCATCGTTGTGTTGGCGAGCCATGCGCGCGGTGTACAAGTCATTGCACAATGCGGCGCGGACTCCGCGGACTTTGTTGGCCGCCAGCTGTTCGCCTTGACCGCTGCCACCCATCACAATGCCGAAGTCGGCGTTGCCATCGCGCACCGTGCGACCGACGCCGGCACAGATCGGTGGGTAATCACAACTTTCAGTTGAGTGAGTTCCCTGATCGTCAACGGTGTGACCGGCCGCGGTCAAAAACGCCACAAGATGTTGTTTGAGATCAAAGCCAGCGTGATCTGATCCGATAGCGATACGAAGTGGCCCAGAGGACGTCACGGTAGACATGGCGATCATCTTAGGCTCTTTCATCTCATGGATGACAGGGGCTATTGGATAGGTTGCAATGATGAGTTTGGACCCCCGCACACCCGTGATTGTTGGTGTTGGCCAGCAGTTGCAGCGCATCGACAACCCACTTGAAGCCTTGGCCCCTGTCCCCTTCATCGCTAACGCAATTCGTGAAGCCACCAAAGATGCCGGCCTGTCGTCGGTTCCGAATGCTGATTCGATTCGCGTCATCAGTTTCCTGTCGTGGCGTTATCGCGACCCCGCGCGTTACATCGCTGAAGAACTTGGTATCACGACTCGTGAAACCGTTGCGTCATCAATGGGAGGCAACAGCACTCAGTCACTCATCAATGCAACTGCTCTCGAAATTCAGTCGGGTGATTTTGATGTCGTGATTTTGTGTGGTGGCGAAACTTCGCGTACTCGCAAGCGCGCTCGCGCCGCCGAGATTGAATTGCCGTGGCCAGTTGTGCCCGAAGATGTAAAGCCCACCCGCATCATGGGTGAAGAGCTTGTGATGAATCACGAATTCGAATTGTCACGTCGCATCGTCGCCCCAATTCAGATTTATCCGATCTTTGAATCTGCAATTCGTGCCGCTTCTGGTCGCAGTGTTGATGAACACAATCAACATCTCGGAAAGTTGTGGTCAAACTTCAGCAAAGTTGCCGAAGCGAATCCGTATGCCTGGATTCGCAAGTCAATGACACCGGAAGAAATCATTACCACTGGACCGCGTAATCGCATGATTGGTTTGCCGTACACCAAGGTGATGAACTCAAACAATGATGTTGATCAATCGGCAGCGATCATTATGTGTTCGGTTGCTGCAGCCGAGCGCATGGGTATCTCGAAAGACAAGTGGGTCTTCCCCATTGCTGGCACTGACTGCCACGAGCACAGATACGTTTCTGAACGCGACACCTTTGCCGACACACCGGCCGTCAAGTTGGGCGGCAAGATGGCGCTTGATTTGGCCGAGACTTCAATCAATGACATCGACATCGTTGATTTGTATTCGTGTTTCCCATCAGCCGTGCAGTTAGGTGCGGCGTCACTTGGTTTGTCTACCGATCGTCAACTCACGCGCACTGGTGGATTGTCATTTGCTGGTGGACCATGGAACAACTACGTCATGCATGCAGTGGCAACTGTTATTGGTGAACTGCGCGCTCGTCCCGGCGAAAAAGGTTTGGTATGGGGTAACGGTGGTTACGCAACTAAGCATGCGTTTGGCGTGTACTCAACGACGCCGCCAACCAACGGTTTCAAGCATGCGTATCCGCAAGATCAAATTGATGCATTGCCACGTCGCACCGTTGTTGACATTGGAACATCAGAAGGCCCTGCAACCATTGAGGGCTACACCGTCATGCACGACCGCGACGGTAATCCCGAACGGGCAATTGCTCCGTGCTTGTTGCCCAATGGCAATCGTGCGTGGGGTATCAGCGATGACGCCGACACCGTGAAGGCAATGTGCGAAGGCGAATGGGTCGGACGTGCAGTTCGTCTCAATGCCACTGGCACACTGCTCATTAAGTAATCAACAACTCATTACATAAGGCGGACATCATGGACAAGCCCAAAATCATTCTCGATTGCGATCCGGGTCACGATGACGCGTTAGCAATTGTTGTTGCTGCACGCCACACCGACTTGTTGGGTATCACCACAGTGTCAGGCAATGCACCAATTGAATCGACGACGTACAACACCCTCGTGATGAAAGATCTGTTGGGTCTTGATGTGCCCGTGCACAAGGGTGCGATTCGCCCACTCGTTGCTCCCCCGCAATATGCAACGTATGTGCACGGCGAAAGTGGACTTGACGGAGCCGATCTTCCCGCGCCGACAAGCACGATTGATAGTGAGAACGCTGTTGAGTACATCATCGAAACTTGTCGTGCGACCGAAGGTGTGTGGCTTGTTCCGACCGGACCATTAACCAACATTGCGATGGCATTGCGACTTGCCCCCGATTTAGGTGATCACATTGCCGGCATTTCGTTAATGGGTGGCGGAACATTTGGTAATCGCACCACGTCGGCCGAGTTCAACATTTGGGTCGACCCCGAAGCCGCCGACATCGTCTACAACTACGGTGGTCCGCTCATCATGGCTGGCTTGCACGTGACTCATCAGTTCCGCGCCACCCAAGAACGCATCGACAAAGTGAAAACCATGCCTGGGCAGTTAGCAAATGTGCTGGGTGACCTTATGCAGTTCTTCACCAATATGTATATGACTCGCCACTACGGAATGGACGGCGGTGCGGTCCACGATCCGCTGGCGATTTTGGTGTTGACGCACCCGCATCTGTTCACACGCAAGACCTCTCACGTGGTGATTGAGTTGACCGGCACGCACACCCGTGGCATGACGGTGATTGACGAACGCGATCTTCGCGAGGTAAAAGATGGCAATTGCGAGGTCCTGATGACTGTCAATGCCCAAGAGGCGTTCGACATCATGACCGAGGCAATTGCCCACTTCAGCCGATAAGCACCGATCTGGTCTGCCTGAGTTGCAGAAAACCTCAGCGTTTCCCGACCAGATCGCTGGGGTGGTTAGGGTTTAGGTATGCGTGCTGCAGTAATGCGAGATTGGTCCCTGCGAGTTGACGACATTCCCGAGCCAGTCATGGGTGGCGGACAGGTACTTACCAAAGTTTTGGCCTGCGGTATTTGCGGAAGTGACTTGCACATGCTCGTTCATGGCGAAGAAAGTCGACGCTTGTCGGCCGAAATGGCCGAAGGTCAAGCACCGAACCCTGGTTCACCGATCATGTTCGAACCACATCGCGACACCGTGATGGGACACGAGTTCTGTTGCGAAGTTCTTGATGTCGGACCCGGCGTCAACAATCTGAAACAAGGTGACATCGTCGTCAGCTTTCCGGTCACCTTTGATGAACAAGGCGTGCACGGCATTGGCTTCAGCAATAAGTACCCCGGCGGTTACAGCGAACGCATCGTGATCAACGAGATGATGAGCATCAAAGTGCCCAATGGTTTGTCGGCCGAACTCGCTGCAATGACCGAACCTTTGGCAGTTGGTGTTCACGCCGTTGAAAAGAGTCGTATTGCTCAAGGTGATGCCGCAATCATCATTGGTCTCGGACCTGTTGGCCTCGCATGCATCGCCGAACTCAAGATGCGGGGTATCGGACCAATTATTGGTGCCGACTTTTCACCACGCCGCCGTGCCCTAGCCGAACTGCTTGGTGCCGATGTTGTTGTTGACCCGCGTGAAGTGCCCGCCATTGAGGCGTGGCGCAAGATTGATGGCAAGAAGCCACTCGTCATTTTTGAAGCCGTCGGGGTTCCGGGAATGATCGAGCAGGCCATGCGCATGGCTCCGAAGGATTCACGCATTCTGATCGTTGGCGCATGTATGCAAGAAGATCACATGCACCCCATGTTGGGTATCGGCAAAGAATTGTCGTTGCAGTTTGTTCTTGGCTACTCGCCCACCGAATTTGGCAATGCACTCACGGCAATCGCCGAAGGCAAAGTTGACCTTTCGCCGCTCATTACTGGTCGTGTGGGCATTGATGGCGTACCGCAAGCATTCAAAGATCTTGGTGATCCCGAACAGCATGCCAAAATTCTTGTCATGCCAAAGTGATCGACAACTTCTGATTCGTCATGACCGCTGATTCGTTTCCCCAGCAATACGCGCGCACGCAACGACTGTCACTCGGTGAACCCCGCAATATTTCGGTTTCATCAGACGGCAAGCATGTTTTGTATCTGCGCAGTGGTTCAGGTTCTGACTCGGTCAACAAGTTGTGGATGCTTGATGTTGAATCAGGTCACGAGAAATTAGTTGCTGATCCAATCATTTTGCTTGGTAACGAAGATGCCGAGAATCTCCCACCCGAAGAACGCGCTCGACGTGAACGCTTACGCGAAGGTGCCGGTGGAATCACATCGTTCAACATTGATCGACATGGGCAACAATTCGTATTCACATTGTCGGGACGATTGTTTTGCGGTGATCTGCGCACCTTTGAAATTCGTGAAGTCAAGACAACTGGTTCAGTCTTCGACCCACGTATTGCACCAACCGGCAATCGCATCGCCCACGTGAGTGGCAAAGCGTTGCGGATTGTTGATCTTGATGGTGAAGATTTTGAGCTTGCTGGCCCAACAACCTTGAACGAACCCGCACATGTTTCGTGGGGATCAGCCGAATTCGTCGCTGCCGAAGAAATGAATCGTTATCGCGGTTATTGGTGGGCACCGGCGGGTCATCACATTGCGGCTTGTCGCGTTGACGAATCACCAATTGTTGAGTGGTTCATTGCCGACCCCGCACATCCAGAACGCCAACCCACTGCCATTCGCTATCCCGCCGCTGGAACGAACAATGCATTGGTGTCGCTGTATGTCATCCACGTCATTGATTCGGCACGAGTGGCCATCACCTGGGACGTTGAGTCATTTCCGTATCTCACGACCGTTGAGTGGATTGACGATGACTCGCTTTTGTTGTCGGTGTGTGCCCGCGATCAACAGACCATCGTCGTGTTACGTGCTTCAGCATCAGACGGCACAACCACAGAATTATGGCGCGATTCAAACAACACCTGGGTTGACCTAGTGCCAGGAAGTCCCGCACTCACTAAGTCAGCACAGTTAGTTGTGGTTGCCGATCGAGATGATGTCAAGAGAATTCTCGTAGACGGCAACGCAGTCACACCAACATCGCTCAATGTTCGCAGTTTGGTTTCAGTGTCTGACGAATCAATCGTTTTCATGGCCAACGAAATCACCCACCCTGAAGCAGCGTCAGCCTGGAAGTGGACACCGAGCTCGCTTGAGGCGCTCACTGCGCTCGACGGAAATCACTCCATTGCCATTGGCGGCCCCACACAGGTGGTTCGCCGCGCATCAATCAATCTTGTTCGTGCCACAACCACTGTCAGTACAACACTGCACGGAGCACCAACAACTCACACCCTTGAATCGTTCAGTGAAGAAGCTCTTGTACAGCCGAACGTTCAATTCATTCGTGCTGGCAAACGACAGATTCCGTGTGCACTTATCTTGCCGCGAGATATCAAGCCCGGAACCAAGTTGCCCGTGCTGATGGACCCGTACGGTGGCCCGCATGCGCAACGCGTTGTTGATTCGTATACGGCCCATTGCACATCGCAGTGGTTTGCCGATCAAGGCTTTGCCGTATTGGTTGTTGATGGTCGCGGAACTCCTGGTCTTGGCACCGAATGGGAACGCTCGGTTTACCTCGATCTCGCAACCGCTGTTCTTGAAGATCAAGTTGATGCCCTACACGCAGTCGCCGCTAATCACCCAGAACTAGATCTTGATCGCGTGGCGATTCGCGGTTGGAGTTTTGGTGGTTACTTGGCAGCACTCGCCGTTCTGCGTCGACCCGATGTCTTTCACTCGGCCGTCGCCGGCGCGCCAGTCACCGAATGGCGCTTGTACGACACGTTCTACACCGAGCGTTACTTGGGCAACCCAGCGATTGATGCCGCTCCATATGAATCAACGTCGCTGATTAACGAAGCCCACAAGCTGAGTCGACCACTGTTGTTAGTACACGGACTCGCCGACGACAACGTGGTGGCCGCCCACACATTGCAGTTCTCATCGGCGTTGTTGGCCGCAGGTAAACCGCATGAAGTGTTGCCGTTGAGCGGAGTCACACATATGACACCGCAAGCCGTCATCGCCGAAAACTTGTTGTTGCATCAACTCGATTTCTTACGCCGAACCCTGTAACAAGAATTACGGATTACGGATTGCGGGCTTCGGCGATTCGCGGTCGGCCAGTGAGATCGTTCGCAATCGCCACATCAACAAAGCCGAAGCCTTCAAGAAGTTCTTTCACAATGTCGCCTTGTTGATAACCGATCTCAAAAACCAACCAGCCACCGCTACGCAACCATTCGCGCGCATCACGGGCAATCGAACGCACATCGTCAAGCCCATCTGCGCCAGCGAACAATGCCGAATGAGGTTCGTACTCGAGCACCGACTCGGCAACTTCTGGGTCACCTTCAGCGATATAAGGAGGATTACTGACAACCACATCGATCCCACCGCGAAGATCAACGGGCAAGGCTTCAAACCACGAGCCATGGTTCACGCGTACATTGGCTGCTGCCCGTCCGAGCCCAGTCGCGTTGGCTCGCGCCACATCAACAGCGTCAACTGAATAATCGGTCAACCAAATTTCGGTGTTGGTCAACGGCAATTCAGCAGCGAGTGATAATCCGATCGCACCAGAACCTGTCCCCAAATCAACAACACATCGACGTTCAGCAAAACTTCGCGCCAACTCAAGTGCCCGACCAGCAACCACTTCGGTTTCAGGTCGTGGAATTAACACACGCCGATCAACCATCAACTCAATCGTGCGAAACGACCAATGCCCCATTACATACGCCAGTGGTTCACCGGCCCGATAACGCGCGACCATCGCATCAAGTTGTGCAACCATTCGCTGAGTTGCCGGCTCATCAAGTTCGGCAAGAAATTCTTCGCCGTCTAAACCACACGCCGTTTCACATATCCAACGTGCTTGCGGTCGTTCGCCTAAGACTTCAATGGTCTCATTCAACAATGTTCGCCATGTCACGGCATCGGAAATATCGCGAGCCATGTCTAACCGACTCAGTCTTCTTCGCCAGCTAACTGACGCGAACGTTCATCAGTTGCAAGCGCATCAATCACACCATCAAGATCGCCTTGTAACACATCGCTTAACGAATAAATCGTGAAACCAATACGGTGGTCAGTCAGTCGATTCTCTTTGTAGTTGTAGGTACGAATCTTTTCGCCTCGTCCGCCGCCGCCAACTTGTGAGCGACGTTCGGCCGACATCTTGGCTTCGTGTTCGTCTTGAGCTGCCTTTAATAATCGTGAACGCAATACCGTCATTGCACGTGCCTTGTTTTGTAACTGGCTTCGCTCGTCTTGCATAGTCACCACAACACCCGTGGGCTTGTGTGTAATGCGTACCGCCGAGTCGGTGGTGTTCACGCCTTGACCACCAGGACCACTCGCGCGATACACATCTATCTGCAGATCTTTTTCGTCGATGTGAATATCTACTTCTTCAGCTTCTGGCAAAACCATCACCGTTGCCGACGAGGTATGAATGCGACCTTGACTTTCGGTCACCGGAACACGTTGTACACGATGCGGTCCACCTTCAAACTTCATACGCGACCATGCATCATCGCCCTTAATCATGAAGACAACTTGATTCAGCCCACCCATTTCGCTGGGATCAACCGACATCGATTCGGTTTTCCAACCACGACGACTCGCGTAGGCCACATACATTTCGTATAGGTCACGGGCAAACAGGTTTGCTTCTTCACCACCTTCGGCACCGCGAATTTCCATGATGACGGGCTTGCCATCATTCGGGTCTTTCGGCAACAACAGTGCTTTTAGTTCTTCTTCAAGCCGTTCGACATCGGCATCAGCCGATTCTTTCTCGACTTTCAACTGCTCTTTTTCAGACTCATCTTCGGTCATCGCCAACAGTTCGCGAGCCGCTTCGCCATCAGAGCGACGCGATTCGATGGTGTTGATGCACTCAACAACCGGAGTCAGTTCTTTGTAACGACGCGAGATATCGCGCAAACGATTTTGATCGCTCAAGACATCGGGATCAGACAGCATTGACTCGAGGGTCACATGCTCGTTTAAAAGTGAATCCCAACGATCTTGCATAGTGCTCTCAGGCTAGGCGTCGCAGGCAACGATGCGACCCAAAAAGCGACCTGGATATACGACTCTTTATATGCCGACCACTCGAGCAGGGTGCTTCATCATCTCAACAAGGCGTGTGGTCACAGGCGAAACATCCCGCTTGGGCACTACGACGACAAGTTCAGTCTCGGGGTCGGCGTGATACAGGCGAGCGTCAACCGCAAAAGGAATGACATCAAGATCAATGCCGGTTGAAAACACAGTCACTACGCGTTGACCATCGGCTTTTTCGCCAAGCGCAACACACGGAATGGGATCTTTCAGGTTTGGTCGCGGTGACGCTGATGCCACTGCACGTAACGCAGTCGCCCCAACAAGTTCAGGCTGTTCAAGTACCAACGTTCGTAAGGCACGTTCAGCACCCAAACGATTCAACGGATGCGGATCGGCGCCTGGCGTGCGGTGTTTGCGCACTACATCAACGATGCGCTTTAACGATTGTGTGGTTGGAGTATCGCCGTGCATCATGCCGAATGCTTCGCGGTCGTGAGCACCCACGCCGACCTCAAGACGATGAACACCGGTGTAGGCATCGGTGATGACGCGACACACTTCTAGTCCGCGTACTTCACCAGTCACCACACCGTGTTCAATGATCACATCGGCACCACTGTCGGTGATGGTTGGAATAAATGAATCGT
>CALEHE010000340.1 GCA_937876415.1 uncultured Actinomycetes bacterium | reverse complement strand
ACACAACGTGCCAACCGGCTGACCATCTTGTTCAGCCGGACCAGCAACGCCAGTCAATGACAGCGCGACATCGGCACCAAGTACCCGTCGAGCGCCTTCGGCCATTGCCACTGCAGCATCTTCGCTCACAACTGGTCCGCGCGGAACATTAAGCAGATCAAACTTGACCTCACTTGAATACGACACCACGCTCCCCCGAAGCACGTCACTCGCACCAGGAATCGATGTCAAACGTCCCGACACCAACCCACCAGTTACCGATTCGGCGAGACCAAGAGTGAGACCTTGTTCACGCAAAAGGTTCAGCACAACTGTTTCCATATTGTCGGTGTCAAAACCAAAGACCACATCACCGACAAGTTTGAGAACCTTCGCTTGCCATTCATCAAGAACTGCGTGAGCTTGTTGGCTGTCGGCCCCTTTGGCGGTGAGACGAACCTTGATGCCTTCCCAACCACTTGCCAAGAAAGCCAACGTTGGATTGCCGACTTCTTCAAGTTGGGCGATGATCGGGTTGAGGCGTTCGTTCAGACCACTTTCGCTTTCGCCCCATGTGCGAATAACCCGACTCGCAATCACGCTGGTGTCACCACTTCGGGCTCGAAGATCGGGCAAGATCGCGCGCTCCATCATGTCTTGCATTTCATGTGGCACGCCTGGCACGGCGTAAATCACTTTGTCGCCGACAGGACACATCAAGCCCGGTGCAGTGCCCCGAGTTTGGTGAATCACTGTGGCCCCAACAGGCACCATTGCTTGTTGCAAATTGTTGTCGGACATGCGTCGACCACGGGATTCAAAAATGTTACGGATCACTTGCGCAATATCGTCGTGCATGACAAGTTTGACGCCCATGACTTCGGCGATTGCTTCACGAGTCAAGTCATCGTGAGTTGGCCCGAGTCCGCCACACATAATCACAGCATCTGCTTCGCGCAAAGCCGAGCGCACAACATCAACAATGCGTTGATGGTTGTCGCCTACTTTGACCTGCAACAGCGAATCAATTCCATTCGCGGCTAATTGTTCGCCAATCCACGACGAGTTGGTATCAACAATTTGACCAAGTAACAATTCGGTTCCGACGGCAACAACCGAGCAACGCATGTCAGACCGACAAGTTCGGAGTTGTCTTACGCAACTTCTGGGCGCGCCATAGATACTGCAAGCCACTGACGGTTGTGAAGGCCACGGCGATCCATAACAACCACAACCAGATCCATGTGGCTTTATCGGCTGTTAGCGGGATGATGGCAAAGCCCACACTGAGTTGTTGAAACACCGTTTTCCATTTGGCCAAGCGGCTGGCCGGAACGCTGATTCCTTTTGCACCAACCATGACGCGATACATGCTGATTGCCACTTCACGAGCGGCGATGATCAACACCGGCAATGCCCAATACACGTCACGACTCACCAACGTGAACATCGCACCTAACACCAAAACTTTGTCGGCCAGCGGATCAAGGAATGCCCCAGAACGCGTTGCGCCGTGACGCCTCGCCAAGTAACCATCTATTCCGTCGCTCGAGCACAGCACGAACCACAAGACGAACGCAACCCACGAGCCACCCGGATAATCAGGAATCACCACGAACATCAAAGGCGACACAAGAATACGCCCGACGGTTACTGCATTTGCCCAAGTAGCAATGGCATTAGGGTCAACCGGCACCCTGTAAGCCTGCCACACCGAGCCCTCGCTCAACGATATTTCGTTTGTGTGACTATTCGGCGACGAGATCGGGACCCATGGCCGACGTCACCGTGACGTCAAAAAACTGACCGACTTCAAGCGACGACGGAACTTCAATAATTCCATCAATTTCTGGGGCTTCACGATGGCTGCGAGCAACGCCTGGCTCGTCGACCAACACATTGACGGTGCGGCCAACCAAATCATCGCGACGACTAAACGTGATGTTGTCCTGCATTTCGCTCAGCTCAGATAGACGCTCACGCATCAGACCTTCGGGCACTTGACCGTCAAGGTCTTTGGCATAGGTACCGTCTTCGGCTGAATAGGCAAAGAAGCCACACCAGTCAAGTTCGGCTTTTTCAACGAAATCAAGCAATTGATCGTGGTCTTCTTCGGTTTCACCTGGGTACCCGACAATGAAATTGCTACGGAAGGCGGCATCGGGTTCGCGTTTGCGAATATCGGCGATGCGATCTAAGAATCGTTGACCATCTCCCCAACGACGCATGCGACGTAAAAGCGGCTTGCTGACATGTTGCAACGAAAGGTCGAAATACGGCACACCCGACTCGCAGATGGCGTCAATGAGTCCATCACTTAAGTCGCTCGGATACAGATACAACAAACGCGTTCGGTCAACCATTGATGAAACTTGGCGCACCAGCGAAACAATGCTGCCGGCCCCTAGTTCGTCAGGGCGATCTTTTCCGTAACTCGCCAAGTCTTGAGCGATCAACACAATTTCACGAGCCTGCAATTGCTCAACTTCAGTGATGATCGAGTGAACGTCACGGCTGCGTTGCGGTCCGCGGAATGAAGGAATGGCGCAGAACCCACAGGTACGGTCACAACCTTCGGCGATTTTCACATACGCCCACGGTGATGAGCTCTTGGGGCGTGGCAAGTTCAACAAATCAAGCGATGGAACTGGCGCCGATCCGACAGGAATCAGTTTCTTCGGCGCAGGTGTGTGTACCGGAACTCCAAAGCCAGCAACCAAGTCAACCTCGGGCAATTCATCAGCGAGTTCTTGTCCGTAACGTTCGGCCATACAACCAGTCACCACTAACCGTGACGACTTCTTGCGTTGTTCATCAAGGCTCAGAATCGTGTCAATTGATTCTCGTCGAGCCTCGTCAATGAATGCACAGGTGTTCACCACGACCAAGTCGGCGTCTTCAGCCGAGTCGGTTGCCAGCATGCCATCGGCCAACAAAGTGCCGATCAATTTGTCGGAATCAACCTGATTTTTGGGACAACCAAGGGTTTCAACGTAGAAGCGCTTTGCTTGATTGGTCACGATCTCCGAGGCTACCTGCTCAGGTTCTCGTCAAGCCGAATATGCCAACTTCAAGCCACCGTAGGTCCACTTAGTCTTCATTAATCGACCTGTTCCTGACAAGGTGATGTACGCCGTATCGCTTCCGTCTGCGGCGAAGCAGATATTGGTCGTCAACATATCGCCAGTCGCAACATGTTCGAGAATCTCACCCGAAGGCGAGATGACCGTGATGCCACCATTCACCAAAGTTGCCACACAGACATTGCCCGAACCATCGACACCGAGAGAGTCGAGCAGTTGGTAACCGGAAAGGCCGTGCAATACAACGCTTGAATCGCCAGGCATTGTTGGTGCAAGCACACCTGGTTCAACGATGTCTCGCTGAAATACGCGACCCGTGTGAGTTTCAGCCCAATAGACCTTCTTACCGTCGGGCGACAAACCAATTCCGTTCGGACCTTCAACCGGGAACTCAATCTCGCGAATCGATGAACCATCAGCCTTGGCGTAATAGATCGCCGTGAAGTCGGCGGTACGTGCTTCAAGATCGCGAATACCGTGATCGGTGAAGTAAAAACCTCCAACGGTGTCAAACACCAAGTCGTTTGGTGCACGCAATGGACGACCATCGCACTCGGTATACAAATCGGTGACTGCGCCAGTGGCAATGTCAACGCGCTGAATACGACCGTTACTGTACTTCGTCTTATCAAACGGCCCAGGAAAACACAAACCACCAAAATCAATTTCAGTGAAACACCCACCGTTGTTGCACAAGTACAAGGCGCCGTCTGGACCAATCGCAGCGCCATTAGGCCCACCCGTGATTTCGGCGATCGTTTCTTTAGATCCATCGGGACGCACGCGCGTAATTCGCGGACCAAACATTTCAACCAAGATCACACTGCCGTCGCGCATTGCGATCGGACCTTCTGGAAACTTCAAACCAGATGCGACTTCAATGAGTTCCATGGCACTCCCCCGTTCATGGCCAACTTGGGCCTACAGGAAGTCATGTTAATCACCTGGCCGAGAGGCCAATGACTCGGAAGTTACAACACGCTGAACTTACAGGGCCTCAAACTCTTCAACGGTCATCAACACTTCACGGGCCTTGCTACCCACGCTTGGTCCGACAATGCCGTTCTGTTCAAGCAGATCCATCAATCGACCCGCTCGAGCGAACCCGACGCCAAGCTTGCGTTGCAACATTGAAGTTGAGCCCATTTGACTACGTACAACAAGTTCCATTGCTCGTTTCAATAATGCTTCATCGCTGTCGTCGCTACCCACACCATCGGTGATGGATTGACCACCGCTACCGCCTGACGGGGCTTCTTCGCCTTCAACACCGCTGACGTACTGCACGGATGGCGCCTGCTGACGCCAGAAGGCGACGACCTTGCGCACCTCTTCTTCGTCGACCCAGCAACCCTGAATACGTTGAGCCACGGACGAGTTACCGGGCAACAACAACATGTCACCCTTACCGACCAATTTCTCGGCACCGATCTGATCAAGGATGACTCGACTGTCCATCTGCGACGACACCGCAAACGCTGCACGCGCTGGAACGTTCGCCTTGATAACACCCGTGATCACGTTGACCGACGGTCGCTGCGTCGCAACGATGAGGTGAATACCAACTGCACGAGCTTTCTGAGCGATACGCGTGATGCTTTCTTCAACATCGCGCGCCGCCACCATCATCAGGTCGTTTAATTCGTCAACCACAACAACGATGTAGTGCATGCGCTCAAACTCGCGCTCAGAGCCGATCTCGACCTTTATCTCGCCCCGGTCAAACGCCGCATTAAAACCAGTGATGTCGCGATAGCCCATTTCGAAAAGCAAGTCGTAACGCTTTTCCATTTCCTTCACAGCCCACGCCAAAGCATTTGCGGCCTTCTTGGGGTTCGTCACTGGCTGCGTGAGCAAATGTGGCAAACGCGCGTACTGACCCATTTCAACTTGTTTGGGGTCGATCAAAATCAGTTTCACTTGATCGGGAGTTGCCCGCATCAAAATTGACGTGATGATGCAGTTAATACCACTTGACTTGCCAGCACCAGTTGCTCCGGCAATGAGCAAGTGCGGTGTCGTTGCCAAGTTCAAGAAAACCGAACGCCCCGCAATGTCCTTACCCATTGCTACGTCAAGCGGATGATTGGCAACTTTTGACTCGTTTGATGCCATGAGGTCACCCAGCGAAACCAACTGACGAGTTTTATTCGGAACCTCAATACCAATTGCCGACTTACCAGGAATCGGCGCCAAGATTCGCACATCGGTAGCGGCCATCGCGTACGCAATGTCCTTTTGCAGACTGGTTACTCGAGCAACTTTGACGCCTGATCCGAGTTCTAGTTCGAAACGTGTGACCGTTGGACCAACTGTCTTGTCAACCAAGCGAACGTCGACACCATGTGCCTGCAACGCTTCTTCTAGATCTTTTCCACGCTGGTCAACCTCGGCCTGATCGATGGCTTGCTTGCCACTACGCACAAGAAATGAAGCAGGGGGCAATTTCCACGAACCCTTTTTGGGTGATGGCCCCGTATCTAGTTGACCTTGAGTGTGAGGTTCGTCAACGACAACTTCTGGGGCCGGCTTTTTACGTTCTGGTTTGGGGGCTTCGGGTTCTTCTTCGACAACCTCGGGAGCACGACGATCTTCTGGTTCAACAATGAACATTGGCGGCGTTGGATCAGCCCCATTTTCATATTCAGTTTCTTCATTTTCATCAACTTGTTGATCGCCAGACAATGTGCTCAAATCTTGTGCAGCCGCACGCACACGTGATGAGGCTTTACCAAAAAGTTTGGCGAAGATCTCGCTGATTTTGGTCGCGGCGTCTTTCAGGCTGAGTGATGTAATCAACAAACTGCATCCGAGGGCCGCGGCCACCAAAATGAGGACCGCCGCAACCGCCCCAACTGCCGATCCGAGCGTCTGACCAAGCAGTGCTCCCAACCAACCGCCTGCTCCACCAAGTTCGTCCACACCCGTAAAAGCGTCTGGCCCCTTGACGACGTGCAAAATTCCTAAAGCCGACAAAACCACCCCGCCCCAACCAAGAACGAGTTTCATGCGGTTCGGTTTCTCATCACCACGAAGGTGAGTGACACCAACGGCCACAAATATCGGTGGCAAAAGGTACCGACCGAGCCCAAGCAGGCTTCCTAAGGCGGTGTCTGCTCCCCGACCCACTGGTCCGGCCAAACGCAGATACACCGCGAGACCCACGATGATGCCGAGCAACATGAACGCAATAGCAGAAAACTCACTCTGACGACCATCAATAGCCTGCCGCACTTCGCTTTGACGCGGTTCACGCTTCGTTGGCTTGCTGACTTCAGATTCTGAAGCAGATTTTGTACGTGATGCAGGCTTTTTTGCTGCAGGTTTCTTGGCGGCCATCACATTGAACGCTAGCAATGAGGCGCACATGCGTTCGGGCATACCCCCGAATTACTCACATCAAAAAGCACACAATTCACGACCGAGGCGATTATTCGGCGTCGGTTCCCACAATTTCACCAGCGTTCGTGAGAACGACCGACATTTGGCCACCCTGCGTGGACAGCATCAACAACCGGTACTGAACCATCCCCGAGGAAGCCTCGGCGGTACCCGCAGCCGTGATGACAAACATCTGGGGCGTTGAATTTGGTAGTTCTGCTAACACCTTGTTCAAAATCGTTGTCGGGTCGTAATCAAGAACCGATCGTTGAAAAGTTGGTCCATTTGCCCCAACTAACTCAGGATCAATTTCGAGGCCATCTCTTTCGGTAAAGACGAAACGCTGAACCGCGTCGGGAAGTCCATCGTCGTTTGGCACACCATCAAGATCAGTCGCCACAAAGATATTGACCAATTCAGTTGTCGCGTTAACTTCAAACAAGTTCAGGTTTGGTCCCGCTACTTCTTCAACCGCGTCAAGAGCATCCTCAATCTGATCCAGGCGCAAACCAGCAGTAGTGGGCGCCGTTGAGTCGTTTCCACAAGATGAAACGACGAGCAACACACTTGACACAGCAACAATCAACCGACGCAACAATTACGCCTCCATGACAACTGGCACGATCATCGGTCGTCGCTTCGTACGTTCGTTCACAAACCGACCTGCTGCGCGACGCACATCTTTTTCAAGTGCTTCCGGACTACGCACTCCTTCGGCAAGTGCTTTCTCAACTGCGGCCGCAACAACATCGCAGGCTTCATCAAGTAGATCTTCGGCTTCGGGCGCATACACCCAACCACGCGTGATGATTTCGGGGCCAGTGAGCACCTTGCCCGAACCAACATCGACAGTCACAACTACGACAACAACGCCTTCTTCGGCCAAGACCTTGCGATCACGCAAAACTCCTTGACCGACATCGCCCACAATTCCGTCAACATACAAATATCCGGCCGGAATTCGGTTGGCGTGTTCGAGTCCCTCATCCGATAACTCAACAACATCGCCGTCTTCACAAAGCAAGACATTGTCTTTCGCAACGCCCATCAAAATACCGAGTTTGGCATGGGCGACGAGATGGCGATATTCACCATGGACCGGAACAAAGAACTCGGGTTTCACAATTGACAAGTACGTTTTTAGTTCATCGGCCTGAGCGTGACCCGTTGCGTGAACATCAGCGATTCCGGAGTGTACGACTTCTGCGCCAAGCCGCAACAAACCATCAATCACTCGGGTGACATTGGTTTCGTTTCCTGGAATTGCGTGACTTGACAAAATCACTGCATCACGTTCGCCGACCTTGAGCCACTTGCTGTCACCACGCGCCATCAAAGACAACGCTGACATCGGTTCACCTTGACTGCCGGTCGAGATAATGCACACCTTGTGGGGCGGATAATCATCTGCTTGTTCAATATCAATCAAGGTGTCATCAGGAACTCGCAAGACCCCTAGATCGCGCGCCATACGAACATTCTTTTGCATTGAACGACCCATCGTCGCAACTTTGCGACCGGTTTCAACTGCGGCATCAATGATCTGCTGGATGCGATGAATGTGGCTCGCAAAACTTGCGGTGATGATTCGCCGATCGCGATGTTCGTGAAACAGCGACCACAACACGCCACTAATTGACGTTTCGCTCGGCGCATGACCATGTTCTTCAGCGTTCGTTGAATCGCACAGCAACAAACGAATACCTTCGTTTGTTGCAATTGAGCCAATGCGAGCCAAGTCGGTTCGGCGACCATCGACTGGTGTCAGGTCTAATTTGAAATCGCCAGAGTGCAGGATGACTCCTTGCGGCGTATGAACGGCAATTGCAAACGCATGCGGCACCGAGTGCGTGACCGGAATGAACTCAACATCAAACGGGCCAATCATTCGTCGCTCGCCATCGCGCACAACGATGAGTTCGGTTTTGCCCAGAAGACCAGCTTCCTCAATGCGATTCTTCGCAAGCCCGAGGGTGACGTCTGAGCCATAGACCGGAAAGCTGAGATCGCGTAGCAAATACTGCAGTCCTCCAACATGATCCTCATGACCATGCGTCGCCACACATGCAACAACTCGATCAGCGTTTTCACGAAGCCAGGTGAAGTCGGGAAGAACCAAATCAATGCCATGCATGTCGGCATCAGGGAACATCAAACCGCAGTCAATGAGTAACAACTTGTCATCTTGTTCGATGACCATACAGTTGCGACCGATCTCGCCAAGGCCTCCTAAAAAGGCCACGCGGACCGGGGCGGCCATCAGGAAACTCGCTGACGGGAAGCTTGCAAATTAGCCAAGACTGTCTTGGCTTTCTCAGCAACAAAGTCTGCTGGCGGACCCATCGGTAAACGACATTGACCCACATTCAGTCCGAGCAGATTCATCATCACCTTGCTCGGAATCGGGTTAGGTGATTCATCGCCAGTCTCGAACGCGAAACTTTCGAGCAACGTCTGGTTAATGGCGATTGCCCCAGCGGTGTCGCCGACTTCCCAACAATCAAACATGCGTTGATGATCTTGAGCGGCCCAGTGTGTTGCCACACCAATCACGCCAACTGCACCTACCGCCATCAATGGCAGAGTCAATCCATCGTCTCCGCTGTACACCTCAAAACCAGTTGGCGCATTCGCGATGACATTGGCCGTTTCGGCAGGATTACCTGCAGCGTCTTTGAGCGCAACGACATTCTTTACATCATGGGCCAACTTCAACAAGGTTGACGTGCTGATTTTGCGACCAGTGCGCGCAGGGATGTCATAGACAACAACTGGTAAATCAGAAGCGGCGGCAACGGCGCGTACATGAGCCTCAATACCCGACTGCGGTGGACGGTTGTAATAAGGAGCCACGACCAACAGACCGGCAACACCCAACTTGGTGGCTTCTTTTGTCATATGAATCGAATGCAGTGTGTCGTTAGTGCCAGTTCCGGCGATGACTGGAATCGTGACTGCTTCGGTGACTGCAGCAAACAAACTCAATCGCTCATCGTCAGTGAGCACCGGTGCTTCGCCAGTTGTGCCAGCGATAACCAAGGCGTCGTTGCCGTTGTCTTGAAGCCAACGGGCTAACCGACGTGCTCCATCAAGATCGAGTGCACCACTTGCATCAAATGGCGTCACCATTGCAGTGATCACCCGTCCGAAGCGGGCCATTAGAAGGAACCCTCAGCGGCACGATCGATGCCTTGGGACAAAATGAGATCTTCGTGAAGCTCCATCCAAACATCGTGGAATGACCCACACATGACTCCCGTAAACATGTTGTTCGCGCCACCCACAACCAACTTGCAGGTTGAATCAAGTCGGGGCACGTACGGCGACAAGCGAGGGATGATTGTTGCCATCGACGAGACCACCGGCGCGGCAGCCGTATGAAGAGTTACTAGTCGCTTGATGATCTCTTGGTCGTACTTGTCATCAGAGTGATCGTTGGGCGCTCCATCGCGCAATTGCCAGTCGCCACACAGATGCTTAAACGTGTCATTGATTTCGAGGAAGTTGTGGTAGTGCGGCTTCAATGCAGCGAGATCGAGACCAGCAACATCTTTGGCTAAGGCTTCGGGGTGAGCAGCCCGACCAGCGGGAGTTAGCTGCCACAAGGAACGAGCCTCCCGGAACATCGCCATCTCTTCAGCCTGCAGATCCTGTAAATGCTTCTCGACGACATCGACATCAAGAGCCACGATTTCGGACAAGGTGTCGCTCTTGGAGAAGCCCTTAATTCGCAAAGCGTGATGGGTGAGAAACTTGGGATCTGAACTATTTGACTGTGACCGTGCCATACGCCGTCAAATCTAGTGCGTCAGGTTCGTTGGTGACTTACCTATTGCCTGCCTTTATGGATGGTCCTAGCGCACTATCGTCTAACCGTGGGCCAAAATGAGAGCAGCGGGACCGACCGCATCAATCTCGTCATTATCTTCGGAGGCCAATCGGCCGAACACGATGTGAGTTGTTCAACAGCTGCCCATGTCATGAAAGCCGTCAATCCTGATCGCTACACCGTCACTGCTCTTGGTATTGACCGAACTGGACAATGGCATCTGGCCGAGTCAGCCATGGCTGCGCTCGATCAGGGCCCCGACGCTATCCCTGCTCAACTCGAGGCTTCTGGTCGATCAGTGTCGTCAGCCCTTGCGCTGAGTGCCGCATCGGCTAGTGGCGCAACCGTCGTCATGCCACTACTGCACGGACCTCTGGGCGAAGACGGCACAGTGCAAGGACTTCTTGAACTGCTTGATGTCCCGTATGTCGGAGCAGGAGTCTTGGCGTCAGCAGTTGGTATGGATAAAGCCCTATCAAAAGATGTGTTGGCCCGACACGGCATTGCACAACCGCGTTATGTCGCCGTGCGCGATAGCGACATTTCTCCATCACGACTTGAACAAATCGCCGCCGAACTTCACTACCCCATCTTTGTCAAGCCTGCGAATATGGGGTCTTCGGTTGGCGTGAGCAAGGCCCAGGACGTTGCTGAACTGCAAGGCGCCGCCAATTTTGCCATGACCTACGACGAATGGATCGTGTTTGAGGAAGCCATTGTCGGTCGCGAGATTGAAGTTGCTGTTCTTGGTAGTCATCGACCGCAGGCAAGTGTTGCTGGCGAAATTGTTCCCGGACACGAGTTCTACGACTACGAAGACAAGTACCTCAGCGATGGTGCACAACTGATGATTCCAGCGCCACTGACCGAGGATCAAAGTTCGCAAGTACGTCAACTCGCCATTGAAGTTTTTCAAGCACTTCGTGGCGAAGGTCTCGCTCGTGTTGATTTCTTCTTTGAAGAAAATGGCCGTGGTTTCTTATGCAACGAAGTGAACACCATGCCCGGATTTACACCGATCTCGATGTACCCGAAACTCTGGATGGCCTCGGGATTGAACTACTCAGATCTCATTGATCGTCTCGTTGATCTCGCTCGCGAACGCCACAGCCGTCGGCGTCGCAATACCGTTCACTGAAGTTACGAGTTGGGCGTTAAAGCCGCGCGCAAGAAGAGCGTCATCTCATGGCGCAGATTGCGCAATCCAGCAATGTCTTGTTGCCAGCCCACGACGCGCAATGCTTCTGGTTCGGTCGCGATTCCGGTCACGGTCGCGTACACCATCGCCACGATGATGGCCGGATTACCTTGACGGAGTCGACCTCGATCCATTTCTGATTGCATCCAACTCACCGCTCGATCAACCAGCGGATGTAAATGATCGGTCATGTAACCAGTTGCGCCATCGGGTAGCCGACTCAACTCACGCAATAACCCCAGCAAAGCCGGTCGACGGACCGCGGACCGAAAGACAGCGTGGACGACGGCTTCGAGGCGATCAAGAGGATCATCAGGTGCCGCCCGCATTGCCGCCTCAACGACAACGGTTAACTCACCCGCCATATTGGCGAGAACTGCCTGCATGAGCTCATCTTTCGAAGCGAACCAGTACAACAAAGTTTGTTTAGCAACCCCGACTTCAGATGCAATGTGATCGAGGCTGACTGCATCAAAACCCCTGGTCCCGAACAGAATCGTGGCGCTCTCGAGGATGCGTTCACGGGTATCTCCGCGTCGATTTGGGCTCACTGGGCGACTGGCCATTCCCTATTCCTACCAGCCCATTCGACCAAGAATCCCGATTTTCTCAGATTTCTCTACCAATTGGTAGAGAACCGTGTTATAACTGAACTGTGATTTCCGAAAATCTTCGCGGCAAACGCATCGCAGTCACCGGGGCGACCGGTTTTGTGGGCACCGCTCTCGTTGAGCGTTTGCTGTTCAGTGTTCCTGATTGCGAAGTCGTGCTACTGGTTCGTAACGGTCGCCGTACTGCCGCGGCCGAGCGCGTGCGACGAGAGATTTTCAAGAATGATGCATTTGATCGCCTGCGTGCTGCTCTTGGACCCGAATTCGATGCCACGATGAAACGTCGTGTCAGCGTTGTCGCTGGCGACGTCGGAACTGACGGACTTGGATTGTCAGAAGAAGATGCCAAAACGTTTGCCTCATGCGACACCATTATCCACTCGGCTGCAAGTGTTTCATTTGACTCTCCGCTCGACAGCGCTGTCGAAGTCAACTTGCTCGGACCGATGCGAATCGCTGAATTAGTCAATCGTGTTGGTCCGCGAACAGATGGAACTTTTCCGCACCTCGTTGCAGTGAGTACGTGTTACGTCGCTGGCAACCGGCGCGGCACTGCACCAGAACAACTAGTAAGTGCTGGACCATTTGATATTGGGCTCAACTGGAAAACCGAAGTCAGTGCAGCACGTCGTTTACATGGCGACGCCGAAGCAGCCAGTCGTATGCCCGATCAATTGCAGAAATTTCGTGTTGCTGCGCGGTCAGAACTTGGTGCCGCCGGTGCACCCGCTCTCGCCGAAAAGACTGAGCAAAACCGTGAACGATGGGTAAAAGACCAACTCGTTGAAGCGGGTCGTTCACGCGCCGCAAGTGTCGGCTGGCCCGACGCCTATGCGTTCACCAAGGCATTAGGCGAACAAGCACTTCACGAAACCAAAGGTTCTGTGCCCGTCAGCATTGTGCGACCTTCAATTATTGAATCTGCATTGGCCGAACCATCACCGGGTTGGATTCGTGGTTTCCGTATGGCCGAACCGGTCATCATCTCGTATGCCCGTGGCTTACTTGATCAATTCCCTGGAGTACCAGAAGGAACTGTTGACGTTATTCCGGTTGACATTGTGGTTGCTGCAATCATTGCGGTGGCAGCCCTTGGTCCAAAAGATGCACCGCACATCACTCAAGTCGCCAGCGGTTCAACTAATCCGCTGAAGTACCGAACTCTCGTTGACAATGTTCGCGATTGGTTCACTGAACACCCCATCTACGACTCTGAAGGTCAACCCATCGTTGTTGCCGACTGGAAATTCCCGGGTCGTGGAAAAGTCGAGAAGCAACTCAACCGCGCTCAGTCGTTAATCACCAAGAGTGAAAAGGTTTTACAGGCACTGCCGTTGCGCGGCACCCAAGCGAATTGGTCAGCCAAACTCGAAGATAAGCGCAGTGAGATCGAAAGAGCACTTGAATACGTTGAACTGTACGGCCTGTACACCGAGTGCGAGGCCATTTATTCAGTCGACAATCTTCTCGCAATCAATGATCAACTTGATGCGCATGATCGCGCGACTTTTTGCCTTGATCCTCGAGTTGTTCATTGGCCCACCTACATCTCGACCATTCACCTTCCGTCGATTGTCTTGCATAGCCGAGTCAAGACAACACCAGGCAAGAGCACACTTGACCGCAGTGATCGCCTGCGCAAGCAGATCCTTGATCCCAAACGCCACGTCGCTGCCTTCGACCTTGAGAACACGCTGATCTCAAGCAACGTGGTTGAGAGCTATTCATGGCTTGCGACACGTCGACTCAATTCGCCCGAACGGGTGCGTTATGTCTTGCGCACAATGAGGGAAGCACCCAACTTGTTGTCGATGGATCGCAAAGATCGATCTGACTTCTTGCGTTACTTCTATCGCCGTTACGAAGATGCTCCGGTTGAACAAATCGAAGAAGACTCACGCGAACTTCTCGCACAACTCATCATGACCAAGAGTTTCCCAGCCGGCCTTCGTCGTGTTCGCGAGCACCGCGCACTTGGTCACCGCACAATCTTGATTACCGGCGCCATGAGCTTCGCCGTCGAAGGTCTGCGACCACTCTTCGATGAAATCGTCGCCGCCGAAATGACGATTCGCCCCGATGGAACGTATTCAGGCGAACTCGCCAAAGTTCCGCCTACAGGCGAAACACGCTCCCAAGTGTTGGCCGACTATTGCGCTGCCGAAGGGCTCAGACTCGAAGAGTCAATTGCCTATGCCGACTCAAGTAGCGACCTTCCGATGCTTGAAGCAGTGGGGTTCCCGGTTGCTGTGAACCCAGAAACACGGCTTGCAGCCATCGCTCGCAAACGCGGGTGGCTCGTTGAGAACTGGGAAAAGTCGCCAGGTGGACCTCGTCCCCGACTTCCACTTGGTCCCATGATGTCTGAACGTGAACAAAAACGTTTCTCGGTTCGTAATGGACGCAGTTCGTATCGGTCGTTCCAATGATTTGGTCGTTCAAATGAAAGCACTCAAGATTTCCCGCAAGACCGCCAAGTTTGCGGTTGCTCGTTTGATGAGTCCAGTGAGCACGATCGGTGCCGCCAAGTTTGGACCATTGTCATTGGTCAACGAATCTGCACCGACGATGCCCAACGCCGAAGGTTGGCACCGCATTCAGCCGCGACTCACCGGTATTTGTGGGAGTGACCTTTCATTAGTTGAAGGTCATGCCTCGACATACTTCGATGACTGGGTGTCTTTCCCGTTCGTTCCGGGTCACGAAGTTGTCGCCGATTGCGATGACGGCCGACGTGTTGTTCTTGAACCCGTACTCGGTCATGCCTGTCGAGGTTTACCGTTACCTTTCGAAGGCGCAGCACCTGGCGACGGCGATGACTACGCCCATCTTGTTGGCGGACACCTTGAACCCGGCATTCAAACTGGATTTTGTTCATCAACTGGCGGAGGTTGGGCAACCGAACTCATCGCTCACGACAGCCAACTTCATGAAGTACCCGACAGCATGTCCGATGAGCAAGCAGTACTCGTCGAACCAGCAGCTGGCGGAATTCACGCGGCACTTGCGACGTGGCCCGCTGTGCAAGCAGCAATTCAACGGGGTGAAACACCAATCGTTGCTGTACTCGGTGCAGGTTCTATGGGACTATGCGCTATTGCTGGCCTGCGTCGTTACGTTCCACAAGTACGCATCATTGTTGGGGCTCGCTATCCCCATCAACAAGCATTCGCTCGCTCACTCGGAGCCGATGTGGTTGTTCCGGCCGCCGAACTAGCACGTGCAGTACGACGCGAATCGGGCGGCCACATTGTTGGCGACTATTTGTCGGGCGGATGTCATGCGACCATTGACGCAGTTGGTTCATCAGACAGCATCATGGATTGTCTGAAGTTCACACGTCCTCGTGGTCGCGTTGTTTTGCTTGGTATGCCAGCGGTTGTTTCGCTCGACCTCACCGGATTGTGGCATCGCGAGACCGCCCTCATTGGCGCATACACCTACGGAACCGAATCAATGCCTGATGGAACCAAGCGTCACACTTTCGATCTCGCGATTGAAACTGCTGCCGATTGCCAACTCAACCGCCTTGTCTCGGCGACGTATCGCTTAGACGATTATCAAAATGCCCTTGCCCACGCCGCCGGTGCCGGTCGTCGTGGTGCAGTCAAGATCGTGTTCGACTTACGTGCGTCTGACGCTCGTAACAAGAAGGAGACAAACTAATGCCCCGTCCCGGATTTGTCCTTGAAGTCGATAAGTCGACTCCCCCCATTCTTTTTTGGCGTGGCGAAAACTTCTCATTAGAGAAGCTCCCCGCTGGTCGCAGTCGCGTGATCTACGCGCCAGAACCATTGCCTGCAATTGAAGATGTTGATGGTGCGATTCGTCATGCATTACTCAACCCCATCGAGCAAGATCCGTTGCCCGAGCAATTGTTCCCGGGAATGAAGCTCACTATCGCCTTTGACGATGTCAGTTTGCCGCTTCCGAAAATGCAGCGTCCCGACATTCGTCAACGAGTTATAGAGGCAGTACTTGACATGGCTGCAGAAGCCGGCGTTGATGATGTGCACATCATTTCTGCGCTTGCACTTCACCGCCGCATGACCGAAGCCGAATTACGCCATGCCGTTGGCGACCGCGTGTATGACGCATTCGCACCTCGCGGAACGCTGTACCAACATGACGCCGAAGATCCCGACAACTTGTCGTACCTCGGCACGACTCCTCACGGCGAAGATGTCGAGATCAATAAGCGGGCCGCCGAAAGCGACTTGCTTGTGTATGTCAACATCAACCTCGTGGCCATGGACGGTGGTTGGAAGAGCACGGCTACTGGCTTGTCGTCTTACAAGTCGTTACGTCACCACCACAATCCTGAGACCATGATTCATTCCCGCAGTTTCATGGATCAACATCGCAGTGAATTGCATAAGAGCAACTGGCGCATGGGCAAGGTGCTTCTTGACAGTGGCGTCAAGGTTTTCCAGATTGAGACCACTCTCAATACCGACACTTTCCCGTCACCGTTTGGCTTCTTGGCCAAGCGCGAATGGGAATGGAAGCCTTCAGATCGCATGACTTTCTTGGCTTCAACGAAAGCATTGAATCGAACACCAACTCGTTTGGCCCGCAAAATCTTCCATTCAATTGAAGCCCCGCACCAGATGACCAGCGTTCAGGCCGGCGATGTTGAAGCGGTTCACCGCATCACCACCGAGCATGTGTACAAACAACAACTCGTTGAAGTGAAGGGTCAAACCGACATTTTGACGTTGGGCATCCCCTACATCAGCCCGTACAACGTGCACTCAATTCTGAACCCCATCTTGGTGATGTGCATGGGCCTTGGTTACTACTTCAACATGTACAAGGGAATGCCGCTTGTCCGTGAAGGTGGAGTCATCATCATGACTCACCCAACACAACCCGATTTCCACCCAGTTCATCATCCTTCGTACATCGATTTCTTTGAACAAGTCCTTGCCGACACAACCGATCCGCATGTGATGTCACAGAAGTGGGAAAAGCAGTACGCCGAAGACGAGTGGTACAAGCATCTCTACCGCACCACCTACGCCTATCACGGAGTTCACCCCTTCTACATGTGGTACTGGGGCAGTCACGCATTGCAACATTGCAGTCGCATCATCATTGTTGGTGGCGACCCCAAGACTGTTCGCCGCCTCGGTTTTGTTCCTGCTTCAACAATGGACGACGCCTTAGAAATTGCCAGCGACGTCGTTGGTCGTGCACCAACCATTACTCACCTTCATGCGCCGCCTTTGATGGTGGCCGATGTTTCGTGATTCGGAATTTGTAATGGCCCGCGACGACGCACCCTGGAAACCAAGCAACCTCGCCAAAGCCGCGCGCATTGGCGAGTTAGTTGAACGCATCACTCACCCCATCGCCAAGCGCACCTACCGCAAAGGCTTTCCGTACTTACCCCCGACGATTCCGCTCGGTGTAGAAGTACCAGAAGACAAGCCAACGCTTGGCGCTGACTACGACACTGATTGGGCGCGTCGCTCATCGGCCAAGTTTGTACGTAAGGGTCTCGTTAATGGACCCATTCGTCTTGCTGTTCGAGGATTAGCTAGTCCCAAGGTGTACGGCGTCGACCGCTTGCACGATCTCGCACAACTCAAAGATCCCCCACCCTTGATCTTTACGCCGAATCACCATTCACATCTTGATACGGCAGTCATGGCAGTCGCAGTTCCTGAACCGTGGCGTTCAAAACTGGTTGTCGCGGCAGCTGCTGACTATTTTTTTGACAAGCGCTGGAAAGCAACCATGGCGGCCTTGGCGCTCAACGCAATCCCGATTGATCGCGAAGTTACTGGTCGTAAATCTTCAGACATGATCAAAGAACTCATCGATGACGGCTGGAGTTTGATGATCTATCCCGAAGGCGGCCGCTCGCCCGACGGTTGGGGTCAAGATTTCAAGGGCGGTGCCGCGTATTTGTCTGCTCGCACTGGCGCAGCTGTTGTCCCCGTCTTTATTGACGGAACCGGCGCTCTCTTTGGCAAGGGTATGAAGCGTCCCAAGATCGGAACAACGAAAGTTGTTTTCGGTGCGCCTATGCGTGCCCTTGAAGACGAGAACACCCGCCGGTTCTCAGCCCGCATTGAAGCGGAAGTCGCCGAACTCGGCGATGAATCACTCACTGATTTTTGGACGGCACGTCAACGTTCGGCCCGCAACGAAAGCACGAAATTGACTGGGCCTGAGTACACAGGTTGGCGTCGTCAGTGGGCGTTATCAGAACGCCGTGAAATGGGAACCGCTGGACTACGTCGCCGTCAAAAGCGCCGCTGGCCCGACATCGGAAACTAGAACCGCATTTTCATTGTGATTCTGGTGTCATTTGACTTGGTAATACCAAACTAAAACACACCAGAATCACAAGGATTAGGGCTTGGGTGTTTTGGTCTGTGCGGGGATGTTGATTTCATCGCCCGGCAAAATCACCACTGAGGCATCAACCCAGCCATTGGCTGCCATCAACGCCGACACTTCAACGCCCCATTTGTCAGCGATACGAGACAAACAGCAGTCGCCCTCGACAACGGTGTATTTACCTTGACCAGGATCAGGTCCAGGCGTCGTCGTCTCGGTGGGAATCGGCAAACCCGGCAAAGTTGTGGTCTGAGTGGCCGATGGTGGAATCAAAATATTCTTACCAATAGTCAGCGGGTGCATGACGCCTTCGGGCCAGTTGTTATAGCTCGCCAACTTGTCAGGAGCGATTCCAAATTTGCCCGCAATTCCGTACACCGAATCTCCAGCCACAATCGTGTAGCTAATTGCTGGCGGAAGTGTGTTCGCGGGGTCAACTGTGGTGACAACTGACGGTGGCGTTGTTGCGTAGTTCGTCGATGTGAGTGGACGCAATGTCGTCACCGATGACCCAGGGTCACTACCGCAAGAACTCAACAGAGCCATTGCTCCAAAGCCAGCAGACAAAAGGATCATTTGAAGACGTAACACGCCCTTCAATCTAGATCGCCTCGATACCCCGAACATGGCAGGGTGCATTAAACGAGTGGTCGAGCTGACGGCAAGACTGGTGCCGGCAAGGTGGTTTCGCCCATCAAATAAGCGTCCACACCCGCTGCACAGGCTCGACCTTCGGCGATTGCCCACACGATGAGGCTTTGTCCACGTCCCATGTCGCCAGCCACAAAGACGCCTGGCACATTCGACATGTACACATCATTTCGTTGGACATTGCCCCGCTCATCGAGTTCAACACCCAACTTGTCGAGCCATGAACCCTTTTCGGGGCCGACGAACCCCATGGCCAAGAAGACGTAGTCAGCGGGCAATTCACGATCGCTGCCTTCGACCTTGACGAACTTGCCGTCTTTCATTTCAACTTCGTGGATCAACAAGGCGCGCACGTTGCCCGAACCATCATCAATAAAGCGTTCAGTATTCACGCTGTACAGGCGCTCGCCACCCTCTTCATGAGCCGATGTCACTTTGTACACCATGGCGAATTGTGGCCAAGGATTCGCTCCGCCGCGCTTCTCGGGTGGTTGCGGCATGATTTCAAGTTGTGTTACCGACGCCGCGCCCTGACGATGCGAAGTTCCCAGACAGTCGGCACCAGTGTCACCACCACCGATGATGACGACATGCTTGCCCGCAACATTGATGGGTGAAGTTTCCATGTCGCCGTGCTGCACTTTGTTCGCCAATGGCAAGTACTCCATGGCTTGATAAATGCCCGCAAGTTCGCGACCAGGCACCGGAAGATCGCGCCAAGCAGTTGCGCCGCACGCCAAGACCACCGAGTCGTACGTTGCCATCAATACGTCAATGTCAATATTTTGACCGACGATTGCATTGGTCCTGAACTCGGTACCTTCTGCCTCCATTTGCGCGACACGACGATCAACGTGGCGCTTCTCCATCTTGAATTCGGGAATGCCATAACGAAGCAAGCCACCAATGCGGTCGGCGCGCTCAAGCACAACCACTTCATGTCCAGCGCGAGTGAGTTGTTGTGCAACTGCCAGCCCTGCTGGACCCGATCCAATAACTGCAACACGCTTACCAGTTTTCACACTGGGCATTTGCGGAATAACCCAACCCTCGTCCCATGCGCGATCAATGATTTCGACTTCAACTTGCTTAATAGCCACTGGGTTGGAGTTAATGCCAACGACACATGCCGATTCGCACGGGGCGGGGCACAGTCGACCAGTGAATTCCGGGAAGTTGTTCGTGGCATGCAAACGTTCAATCGCATCTTTCCAGTGATTGCGATAGACAAGATCGTTCCAGTCGGGAATCAAGTTGCCAAGCGGGCAGCCGTTATTACAGAATGGAATACCACAATCCATACAGCGACCTGCTTGACGATTGAGTTCGTCAGCATCAAAAGATTCGTACACCTCTTTCCAGTCACGCAAGCGCACCGACACGGGCCGATGGCTCGGGCTTTGGCGCTCCCATTTCAAAAATCCGGTTGTCTCACCCACGAGCCACCTCCATCACGCGATTCAATGTTTCTTCTTCGTTGAGTCCATTTGATTTGGCGTCAGCCATGACTTCAAGAACCCGCTTGTAGTCACGAGGCATGACTTTGCGGAAGTTGGCTGACTCAGTTGCCCAACTACCCAAAACCTTCGCGGCAACGGCACTATCGGTTTCGGTGAGATGCACCGTCAGGATTACCTTCAACTCTTCAAGATCTGCACTTGTCAGTGATTCAAGCTCGACCAACTCGTAGTTGACCTTGGCCCCAAATACCGATTGAGGGTCGTAGACATAAGCGATACCACCAGACATACCAGCCGCAAAGTTGCGACCAGTCGGGCCAAGCACTACGACTCGACCACCGGTCATGTATTCACAACCGTGGTCGCCAACACCTTCGACGACTGCTGTTGCTCCCGAGTTACGCACACAGAAACGTTCGCCGACCATGCCACGCAAGTAAATTTCGCCGCTGGTTGCGCCATAACCAATAACGTTGCCAGCAATGACATTGTCTTCGGCGACAAATGAAGTCGCGCTATCGGGTCGTACCATAATGCGACCACCCGACAAACCTTTACCGACATAGTCGTTGGCGTCTCCAGCAAGACGCAAGGTGATTCCCTTTGGTACGAAGGCGCCAAAACTCTGGCCTGCGGATCCGCTGAAGTCGATGCTGATGGTGTCATCGGGCAGACCAGCGCCAGCCCAACGACGAGTTACTGCATTACCCAGCATCGTTCCGACCGTACGGTTGACGTTCTTAATCGGGGATGAGAAACGAATCTTCTCGCCAGTTTCTATGCTCTTGGCGGCACGAGCCATGAGTTCGTTGTCAAGCGCTCCACTCAACCCATGATCTTGGGCGACCGAGTTGTACATCGTCTGCTCGTACGGGTTTTGAGCCACCGCAAGAATCGGCGAAATATCAAGGCCCTTGGCTTTCCAGTGATCGATGGCATTTTTGGTGTTCAGCAATTCGCTACGCCCCACCATCTCTTCAATCGTACGGAATCCAAGTTCAGCCATGATCTCGCGAACCTCTTCGGCAATGAATTCAAAAAAGTTCACGACGAACTCAGGCTTGCCACTAAAGCGTGCTCGCAGAACTGGGTTCTGGGTGGCAACACCAACTGGGCAAGTGTCAAGGTGACATGCACGCATCATGACGCAACCGCTCACAACAAGCGGAGCCGTCGCGAAACCAAACTCTTCTGCTCCGAGAAGCGCTGCCACAACGACGTCACGTCCGGTCTTCATCTGTCCATCTGCCTGCACAACAATGCGGTCGCGTAAACCATTCAGCATCAACGTCTGCTGCGCTTCGGCTAAACCGAGTTCCCAAGGGCCACCTGCATGTTTCAGCGATGTCAACGGTGATGCTCCTGTTCCACCATCGTGGCCAGAAATCAGAACGACGTCTGCTTTGGCCTTGCTCACACCAGCAGCAACTGTTCCAACTCCAACTTCCGCAACTAACTTCACATGTACACGCGCTAACGGGTTTGAGTTCTTGAGGTCGTGAATGAGTTGCTTGAGATCTTCAATCGAATAGATGTCGTGGTGAGGCGGCGGACTAATGAGTCCAACGCCTGGCGTCGAGTAACGAGTCTTCGCTATCCATGGGTACACCTTGTACCCAGGCAATTGTCCGCCTTCGCCCGGCTTGGCGCCTTGAGCCATCTTGATCTGCAAATCATCAGCATTCACGAGGTATTCGCTCGTCACGCCAAATCGACCAGATGCCACTTGCTTGATTGACGAACGAAGCGTCGGGTCATGGAGGCGCTCTGGATCTTCGCCGCCTTCACCGGTATTGCTCTTGCCGCCAATTGAGTTCATCGCAACTGCAAGAGTTTCATGAGCCTCGGCCGAAATTGATCCATAACTCATTGCACCCGTTGAGAATCGCTTCACAATGTTTGACACCGATTCAACTTCGTCAATTGAAATAGGCGTACGACCTTCTCCGTTGAATTCAAAAAGGCCACGCAAAGTAGCGAGGTGCCTTGACTGATCATTCACCAACTGGGTGTACTGTCGAAAAATGTCGTAACGCTTGGCGCGAGTTGCATGCTGCAACTTAAATACCGTCTCGGGGTTGAATACGTGAAACTCGCCTTCACGACGCCACTGGTATTCACCACCAAGTTCAAGTTTGCGGTGCGCGCGACGCTCAGGGTTCTTCGGGTAGGCAACGGCATGACGCGATGCAACTTCTGAGGCGATCTCATCAAGTCCGATTCCGCCGAGGCGACTGACGGTTCCAGTGAAATACTCATCGATCAGTTCGGTACCGAGACCAATGGCTTCAAAGATCTGTGCTCCGGTGTACGAAGCGACAGTACTCACGCCCATCTTCGACATCACTTTCAAGATGCCCTTGCCAGAGGCCTTGATGTACTTCTTCAGTGCATATTCGGCATCAACGCCACCCAGACCATGAACATCTTCCCGAATCATATCTTCGATTGATTCAAAGGCGAGGTACGGGTTGATCGCTCCAGCACCGAAGCCAACCAAGAGAGCCATGTGATGCACTTCGCGAGCATCGCCCGACTCAACAATCAGACCAACTTGTGTACGAGTTTTTTCACGAATGAGATGGTGGTGAACTGCCGCAGTCAACAACAACGACGGAATCGGAGCCAATACTTCATCGCTATTGCGATCAGATAAAACAATGACCCGAGCACCAGATTCGATTGCTGCAGAAACTCCTGCCCTGATGTCATCAAGCGCTCCCTTCAGGGCCGCCCCACCACCGCCGACGCGGTACAAGCCCGAGACAACGTGCGCATGAAGTTCTGGAAATGAACCGTCGTCATCGGCATGAACGATCTTGGCGAGTTCATCGTTGTCAATGATCGGAAAAGGCAATACCAATTGGCGACAACTCTCTGGACCCGGATTCAGCAAGTTGCTTTCGGGACCAATGGTTGAACCAACGCTCGTCACGACTTCTTCACGAATCGCGTCAAGGGGCGGGTTGGTTACTTGAGCAAACAACTGCTGGAAGTAATCAAACAACAGTCGCGGACGATCGGACAACACCGCAATTGGTGTGTCGTTTCCCATTGAACCAATCGGTTCAGTCCCGGTTTTCGAAGTTGGTGCAAGGATGACCTTGAGTTCTTCGTGCGTATACCCAAACATCTGCTGGCGGCGCATCACGCTGTCGTGGCTGTAGACCATGTGTTCGCGTTCGGGAAGGTCGGCGAGTTCGATCAATCCGTCCGACAACCATTCTTCATACGGTTCGGCAGCGGCCAATGATTGCTTGATCTCTTCGTCTTCAACAATGCGACCTTCTGCAGTATCAATCAAAAACATACGGCCAGGCTGCAAACGTCCCTTTCGCACAACTTTGCTTTGATCTATATCCAGAACACCGACTTCTGAGGCCAGCACGACCATGTCATCGTCGGTCACCCAAAAACGACTCGGGCGTAGTCCGTTACGGTCGAGTACTGCACCAATCACAGTTCCGTCAGTGAACGCCACACAGGCTGGTCCATCCCAAGGTTCCATCAATGATGAATGGA
The DNA here is from genome assembly GCA_937876415.1 of uncultured Actinomycetes bacterium. Classification (GTDB taxonomy): domain Bacteria; phylum Actinomycetota; class Acidimicrobiia; order Acidimicrobiales; family Ilumatobacteraceae; genus Casp-actino8. Next base: position 24,608 of record CALEHE010000340.1, on the reverse strand, counting down.
AGCGATAGAAAGCCCGCTTCTTGGCGTCCATCGTTTCATGATTCTCCCAAGCTTCAGGAATCATCATGAGTACGGCATGCGGCAATGAACGTCCACCAAAGTGCAAGAGCTCAAGTACTTCGTCAAAACTTGCCGAGTCACTACCGCCAACGGTGCAAATCGGGAATGCTCGTTCAAGACCAGGAATGAGATCGGACTGCAACAGTGCCTCACGCGTACGCATCCAGTTGCGATTGCCTTGCACCGTGTTGATTTCACCGTTGTGAGCGATGAATCGATATGGGTGAGCCAACGGCCACGACGGGAAAGTATTGGTTGAGAAGCGGCTGTGCACCAAAGCCAAAGCACTCTCGACTCGCTCATCGGCAAGATCGGGATAGAACGCTCCAAGTTGCGGAGTCGTGAACATGCCCTTGTAAATAATCGTGCGGCAACTCAAAGAAGGGAAATACGTCTCTTGTTCGGCCGGAAGATCATGTTCGACTCGCTTACGAGTCACAAACACTCTGCGATCAAGATCAATGCCTGAAGCACCTTGAGGATCGCTCAAGAACAACTGGCGAAATGTTGGCATGACTGCTCGTGCACCCGCACCAAGAGTCGTCGGGTCAGTCGGAACATCACGCCAGCCCAAAACAGTGAGACCTTCTTCGCGAGCGATGGCTTCAATTGCACTCTGAGCTTTGGCGGCAACCGAAACATCCGATGGCAAGAAAGCCATACCAACGACGTACGAACCAGCGACTGGCAATTCAAAGTTGACGACACCTCGCAAGAAACGATCGGGAATCTGCAACAACACACCAGCACCGTCACCAGTGTCAGCCTCGGCACCAGTGGCGCCACGATGTTCCATGTTGCACAGTGCACCGAGCCCGCGCATGACGATGTCGTGCGAGGCGCGACCCTTGATGTCGGCGACAAACGAGACACCACAGGCATCATGCTCAAAGCGAGGGTCATATAAGCCATGCGCGGTCGGCAGGCCAGAAGGATTGATCTGCGGGTACATCGTCATCTCTCTAGGTTCCACGAACTAAATGGGTTGTGGCTCCCGGGACGACGCTGGCCCGATCGACAAACTCCACTCTATGGTCTGCCTCGGCTTCCAGCCAACCAATTAAGCCCGCTTGTTTCTCATTACCGAATATCGCTTTGTGAAAAAAGTGACACCGACTAATTTCAAACTGCGAAGAACAAGCTGCCCACAGAACTTCGGACCCAAAAGTCAGAGCAGAATAAGGCTGATGCCGATTCCGCAATAATTCCAAAATCTGACTTTGATCAGACGATCAGGCCACCATTAAGAATGGCCAAACTGGGCAACCTTCCGCGACGCAAGTCCCAGATAAAAACAGAAACAGTCATCAACGAAGATCGTGGTGACTGAGCGAGATTGTGTCTTTTCGCCTATTTTCCGAAGAGTGGAGACCTTGCAGTTTTCAGCTCGGGTCGATGAAGTTGGCGGGGCGCTTTTCGAAGTTCGACATCACGGCCTCAACCTGATTGGGGCGACCAATCAATGAGCCGATCACCCGACGCTCTTCAGCGAACTGCTCGGCCGCTCCAGCCGAAAACACTCGGTTAAACAGTTCCTTAGAGCCGCGAATTGCGTCGGGGCTGCGACCAGCGATTTCGGCGGCCATCACCATTGCATCTTCGCGAGGTGTATCTGACAAACGAGTCGCCAGCCCCAAATCAAAGGCTTCACGGCCGCTAAACACTCGCGCCGTGAACGTCAGTTCTTTAGCGACATCGGGACGTACCAAATTTGACAGAACCTGAGTTCCACTCATATCGGGCACGAGACCCCAGTGAGTTTCACGAACCGACATCTGAGTATCGGGGTGCACGATGCGAATATCAGCACCAAGGCAAATCTGAATTCCGCCGCCAAGAGCGTGTCCGTGGACAGCGGCAATCACCGGTACAGCAATCTCTTGCCAAACCCACGACACCTGCTGGCCAAGGTGGGTGATGCGACCAGCAGCCATGGTTCCCGGATTACCTTCACCGGCATTTTCGGCTTTCGTGCCACCGGCCATTTGCTGGAAGGAACCGAAGTCGAGCCCTGCACAAAAGGACGAACCCTCACCGGATAACACCACGACGCGGACCGACTTATCAGACTTGAGTTTTTCTCCGGTAGCCGCCAAAGCCAAGAACATTTCATTGTCCAGGGCATTGCGCTTATCGGGACGGTTCATGCGCACATCGGCAATTCCGTTGCTAATAGTTACTGAGACGCGATCTTCAACAGCCATGTGTACATCTTGACAGGTCAACAGTTCGGGTGTCGTAGCCTGCCAGACTCAACTTGTGACTCGGTTTAAAGAACGACTCTCCCTCAGCCAGCTGACTGGCCAGGGGCCTTGGGTTTTAGCGGCGTACGGCCTTGCCTCTTTGGGTGCACTAACCGTCGGCATCCTGCAATTTCGCCACGGAATCGTCCACCTACTCGACACTGTGACCTATTGGAGCGGAGCCGAGGCCACCAGCAACGGACACCCGTTCACAACCAACCTCGCTCCGTCGTTTTCAAACTTCTCGGCGATCGAGTTTCTCGAGCGTTCTGGCCGATTGCCGTTCGTCGACTTCCCCGTTGGGTATCCACTCGTTGCTGGGATACTCGGAGTCGTTATCGGTACACGTCATGCGATGGAACTTTTCTGCATCGTCGCTCTCATTGCAATTGCGATGGCATTCATTTCTGGCGCCAAGAAATCAACAGAATCCAAAATCGCCCCTTTATTGCTCGGCGCAACGGGAATCTTGATCACGATGTCACCCGCAACCCGACTCGTCACCCAAGGTGCATTATCTGAACCATTGTTTTGCGCGATTGCACTGTGGCTCGTCATTGCACTCGCAAAATTCCGCAGTGGCGGAAAATGGGCCCCCGTCGTAGCCCTGTCAATTACTGCTGGCCTATTGCGCTTTATCGGGGCGCCTCTCGCAATTCTCGCTGGATGGGAGCGCTATCAAAAGACTGGGCGCAAACTGTCATCTTTGATGTGGACAATCGCGATGATGATCCCAGCCGCCTCCAATATTCTGTGGGCGTCCTCTGCAGGTGGTGGACATAACGCTGGATGGCGCGGGCTCGGACGACTCGATATTGAAGTCTTCGTCCGCTCAATCGGCGGATGGTTCGACGCCAAACAGGGCGACCTACGCCGGACGTATTTCACGAATGAAGGCCCCTCATGGTGGTCATGGTTTGTCGCAACCGCATGGCTAGTAGTGGTCATCGTTGCGCTCTACAGCATCGTGCGCCGACGTCATTTTCTGACAGCAACAGCCGAGTTCGCACTGGCAGCTTCAGCCATTATCTCGGCAGGATTAGTTGCGGGAATGATGGGATTTGATGCATTAGTGATTGCCGATAACCGCTTGATGTTGCCAACTGGCATTCTCACTCTCGCGGCAATCGTTTGGTCAGTGCACGAATTCGTGAGCAAACAAAATGGATCACGTCGCACTCAAAGCTTTTCACTCGCGATGGCGGCCCTCATTCTTTTCGCAGTGTTAGCGGTTCGACCTTGGAATATCACGGAAAGTTTCAGCGATAGTTCTGAACTTAAGCCGTATTCAATTGCCGCGCTTCAATCGGGTGCCGCAATCATCATCACGAATGATGCCGACGGAGTCCATTGGGATACCGGCCTGCCATCTGCGTATGCGCCACTTCCGGTCAAAGCACTGACCGGAGAGGCTCAAGATGTCGCAACTTTGTATGCAGAACTTCCATGCGCGCTACTGCGACACAACGGTGTTGTCGTCCTGAGTAACGATTTCACTTTTTCGGGCGCAAACAACGAGTTGCTCACCCAGGAAGTTGAGGCTGACCGGTTAACAGTCGAGGCAACTGACTCGGCAACTGTCTACTTCCCTACTGCTACTTCGTGTGATTGATTATCTGACTTGCGAATCTGCCGATATCGGCGCTGGACGACTGGCACAACAATCGCCAAGAACAGCACTGTCACAATCGGATCAACCATCGTGCGAAACCGCGATTGCTCTCCAAGTTCGGCTATTGCCCCAACGATCACAGTAAATGCCACGGTGAAAGATCCGACAAGATAAATCGGTGCCGTTGAACTCAAAACTTTTCTGCGCAATCTTTGAATGATGAGCCACAGTCCCAACAGACCAACCACCACGTACATCGGAATCAACATCAAGCCGAAATCGGCACGAGCTTCGAGTTGCCCATAAATCGGCGTGCCCCAACCTTCTGTGGACAGTATTCCCCCAAAATCAAGTCGGGCAACTGAGAACAATTGATCAAGACTTCGCACAACCACAGAAGGACTCTCTGACGGAATCGGCGAAACGGCAATCGTTGTTCGCAAAGACCACATTCGACCCTCAAGCCACGCTTCGGGGTGCTCTTTAATGACTGCGATGGCGTCCTTGCCGGCTTGATCAAAGATCGGCAAGAAACACTCGGCGTTAAAGTTCGGACTCCATTGATCGGTTGTGCGAGTGACTTCTGTCAGCGACCTGAAATTGTGCTCAGGCACACATGGTTCAACAACATCTTGATAGAGCTCATAATTTCCAAATGGACCAATCATCGCGATGTCGGAGATTTGACCCTTCGCATACATTTCATCGAGATCATCCTTAGGAAGAACTGGGATGACCGCGCGTTGCATATTCATACCGAACCAACTCGACAACGTCGCATGACCAAACACAACTTGGTTCTTGGCCATCCAGCCGCCCATGAAAATCACAGGGATTGACAACACCAAGATCGCCGATTTCCAGTTAATGCGATGTCGCATCAACCACAATCCGAATAGCACGATCAAGATGGCCCAGACCGGATGAAACAAACTACGTGTGAGCGCAGTAACGGTGACCGCACTTGCCAAAATGATTAACGAGCGCCGCACGTTCACTCTCCGCGACAAATCGGCGATGGCAATCAAAACCACCAGCAGCAGCCCGGCAGTTGCCAATTCGTACGTTGGTTCGAACGCACCTTTGAAAACTTCTGGGTGCAAAGTCGCAATCAACGCCACGATAACCGCGGTATTTCGCGACATACCCAATCGTCGGGCTAACACCGCTGCGAGCCATGCGACTGCAATACCAATCATCGCCATGAGTGCTTGCAGTGTGAGCCGATCAGAAAACGGCGACACCCAAGCAGCGGTGCCCAACAACAAGTTCCATAACGGTGGCTGAATATGCAGATAGAAAACGCTGCGCAATGGATCGGTCGACAAGATGTCCCACGGAATGAGCTGCCAACCGTAATTGAGATAGTCAGTATTGAATTTCTGACCAGTCAGGCAAACAAAGACATAAACCGCGAACCAAATCAGGGCTGCTCGTGGCCCAGATTCACGCACCATTTTTGCCACTATTAAAACTTTAGATTCTTCACTACGGAGCGACATACACATCTCGAATCATCTGATCAAGCCAGATCACCAAATCTGGGGCGTACTTCAAATCAATATGTGCACCGTCTGGACGCATCTTTGGTTCAAACTCTCCGCCCGGATGGGCTTTCACCGCACTCGCAAAATCGGCGTAGACGACGCGATCATCATTCTCGGCGAATCGTTCAATGAGTTCGTTGTATCGGGCCGAACGACTGGGATCTGCCTCAACAAACGGGGGCACCCCAGTTTCGCCGACGATGTAGGGAGGATCAACATTCGGTGTTGAAAGCCACACAATCTGCGAACCCGCCGATGACATCACATCAATGAAACTCGTGAACTGTTCAAGTAGCCATGCGTCATATTTAGTTTGACCAATGTGCGACCAACCATCCACACCCGGAATCTTTCGATCGGAAAGATCGGCTGTACCTCCAACAATGATCACCAAATTCGCGCGAAACTTCTGCACAATCGGTCCCAGCGAATCACGCCACTCGGTACAACCTGGACGAAAATCTTGTTCGACTCCGAGATAATTGATCGGCGTATTTTTACCAATTCCACAACCAACTCCTGGACTTGGCTGAACGGTGACTTGATTGGTTTCTTCCCAATCATCAAGTCCAGACGCCAAAACCCAACTTTGTGAGTCACCCACCATCATGATGCGAGCGGGCAACTCTTCGTCAACTGGTGAAACGATTGGTGCATTCGCTGGTAGGTCAGGCAAATCTGCAAGGGCCTGTTGCTGCAGTGCGAGCGCTTCTTCACTCAAAGTTGACATCACATCATCAGCACGACTCCGATGAGCATTACCGGCAAATGCAATAACAGTGCCCACGAATGCCATCAACGCCAGATAGATGAAAAGTTTCTTGCCCTGCCACATCTTGCGTTGACGTACTGGATTCTCAAGCAAATAATAGATCAAACACACCACCAACATGGTGCTTGCGGCTTTCGCAACGAACATCCAGAAATGATCAACCGTGACCCAATCGGTTCCTGGCACACGAATTCGCGGCAAGTTCGGATTAAGTCGTAGTGATTCCCATAATAAGAACATTGGCCAATGGACCAAGTAAATCGTGTATGTCACTTGACCCATCCAGGCAAGAGGTTGCCACGATAAGAAACTGCACATGCCGCTTCCGCTCGCCGCATACGCAATGATCAACAAGGTGATCAATCCGTTAAAGAACACTGCCCAGGGGAAGAAAACATCACTCCATTGGTTTTGCCAACCGATCTTGAACCAAACAATGAATGCCCCAACAATCAGCGGCCATGACAAGGCAACAAACAATGGTTTGCGCAACGTGTCAATGATGCGCGGAACATAACGCCAAACCGACCACAAAACAGCAAACGCTGCGCCCATCAAAAACTCGCCAACACGCACTTCAGTTGCGTAATAAGCGCACGACGAATCTGAACATTGAGCGTTCAAGACTGGCAACTGACTCCACAACGGCGAATTCGTGCGATAGTACGCACCAAGTGCAATTGCGCCGGTGGCAAGCGTTGTGAGAACAACAAATAGTTTCCACACGGTGCGTCGCGTCATTTTCTTACGTAAGAGAAACAGACACAAAACTGGAAAAACCAAATACACCTGTTCTTCTAACGAAAGACTCCACAGGTGTTGAAGCGGGTTACCAAGACCAAATAATCCGCCGTAACTCTTACCCGCTGATTGCAAATAGATGTTCTCAAAGTACGACAGGCCGGCGAACCATTCCCATGGCGCGAGTCGACGACCAGAACCTGGAAACAATGTCCAAATAACGACGACCGCCAAGAGCACGACAAACGATGCTGGAAACAGTCGTCGCGCTCGTCTTTCATAGAACGTGCGTAGCGAAATCGTTCCCGACTTATCCCACTCGGCCACAATCAATCGCGTAATCAAAAATCCAGAAAGCGTGAAGAACATGGAAACGGTCAGCTCACCGCCGGTCATCCACGTGATGCTGTGGTGATAGAGCAAAACAATGATGACCGCAAGACCGCGAACACCGTCTAATGCAGGCAAATGCCCAAGACGCGTTTCAATGCGAGGTTCGTCCGACATGCCGAGGCAAGGTTAGTTGTTGATAGTCAACGGCTGAGGGCTACTCGACTAAACGCAACCCCGTCGGCGCCATTGATCGTTCGGCGTGGGGTAATTCAACGACAAACTCGGTGCGGTGCGCCGGAAAGACATGTTCTGATAACAAAACGGCTCGGCCATCGGTGTCGGTTGTGGTTCGGGTACAACGAAGCACGGGCGAGCCGACGGGTATTCCCAATAATTGGGCATTCTCTGCCGAAGCGGCGTCAGCCCCAATGGTCTGAGTTGCCCCTTTGAGCGGCACATCTAACAGTTCATAAAACGGAGACCGCTCAACATCAGCCCTCGACAAATGCTGGCCCAGGTCGGAGCGACACCACACCGTCACTAATGCGAATGGCTCACCGTCGGCCAAATTCAGTCGTTTCACGCGCAACACTTGATCGGCTCCCAAAATCTTGGCGACCTGTATCGAGGCCTTTTCAAAGGCAAACTCCAAAATTCGCCGCTCTGGTTTAATGCCGCCGTCGGACAGCTGCGCTTCGATCGTCGCCAACTGACCCAAACTTTGTTGCAGCGGAGCCGCCGCAACAAACCACCCAAAACCTTGACGAGCATCAACAAGTCCCTGATCGCGCAGAGTTTCAAGTGCTCGACGAATCGTCACTCGACTCGCCGCAAACTCCGAGCCCAATTCTGATTCAGACGGCAATAAACGACCGGCGCCATAAGTGCCGTCTTGCACGCGCGTGCGCAACTCATCGGCTATGACTCTGTACCTGATCTGACGCACACTTGTATTATACTTGTCTGATGAGCTCCGTTTCCGCAGGCACCCCCGTCGAACTAGTCAACAACGTGTATTCCACGCTCACCGAGCGTTCCGCGCTAGGTCGCCAACGTCTTGGGCGCCCACTCACATTGGCCGAAAAGATTTTGATCAACCACCTCGTTGATCCCACCACTCAAGAAATGGTGCGTGGCGGAAGTTACGCCGACTTCAATCCCGATCGCGTGGCCATGCAAGATGCCACGGCACAAATGGCTTTGCTGCAGTTCATGACAGCCGGTCTCCCAACCACCGCAGTGCCATCGACTGTTCACTGCGATCACCTCATCTTGGCCAAAGTTGGCGCCAAGATCGACCTCGGTGTTGCCATTGAAGACAACCACGAGGTGTACGACTTCTTGAAGACCGTGTCGGCTAAATACGGCATTGGTTTTTGGGGTCCCGGTAGCGGAATCATTCACCAAGTTGTGCTCGAGAACTATGCGTTCCCCGGCGGCATGATGATCGGCACCGACAGCCACACACCGAATGCTGGTGGACTCGGAATGGTTGCCATTGGTGTCGGTGGAGCCGACGCAGTTGACGTGATGACTGGTTTCCCCTTCAACGTGAAATGGCCCAAAGTGATCGGCGTCAAACTGACCGGAACACTCAGCGGTTGGTCATCACCCAAAGACGTCATTCTTGAAGTTGCTCGTGTTCTTACGGTCGAAGGTGGCACCGGAGCAATCGTCGAATATTTCGGACCCGGCGCCGACAGCATCTCTGCAACCGGAAAAGCAACAGTCTGCAACATGGGAGCCGAAATCGGCGCAACGTGTTCGGTATTTGCTTACGACTCAAACATGTCGGACTACTTAAAGGCCACTAATCGTGCTGCCATCGCCGCAGCCGCCGATGCAGTCGCTGCCGATCTTCGTCCCGACGAAGGCGCACAGTACGACCAGATGATCGAGATCAACCTCGACGATCTCAAGCCGCTCATCAACGGACCTCACTCTCCAGATCGCGCCCACCGAACTGGCAAAGCAGTTGGTGACGCTGCTCGTGAAAACAATTGGCCCATTGAAGTTTCGGCAGCGCTCATTGGCTCATGCACTAACTCGTCATACGAAGACATCACTCGTGCTGCATCAATTGCTCGTCAAGCCGTCGCGGCTGGACTCAAGGCCAAGTGTGAACTACTCATCAGCCCAGGCTCAGAACAAATTCGTGCCACCATCGAACGAGATGGTTTACTCGCCGATCTTGAAGCGGTCGGCGCAACCGTTCTTGCGAACGCATGTGGTCCGTGCATTGGTCAATGGGAACGATCAAAAGAAGCAACTGACAAGCCGAACAGCATCGTCAACTCGTTCAACCGCAACTTCCCCAAGCGTGCTGACGGTTCGGCGAACACTTTGAGCTTCGTCACTTCGCCCGACACTGTGATGGCAATCGCTCTATCTGGTCGACTCGACTTTGATCCCACGACCGACACCATCACTGCCCCTGATGGAACCGAAGTGCGCCTGATTGCACCAATCGGCGAGGTATTGCCAAGCGATGGTTACGACCCGGGCTCAAATACATTTACTGCTCCTCCTGCAGACGGAAGTGGAGTCTCTGTTGCCGTCAGCCCAACGAGTACACGCTTGCAATTGCTTGAACCATTCCCCGCATGGGACGGCAAGGATTATCTTGGTCTGCCCGTGCTCATGAAGGCCAAAGGCAAGTGCACCACCGACCATATTTCGGCCGCTGGTAAATGGCTCACCTATCGCGGTCACCTCGAAAACATTTCGGGGAACTTGTTCATCGGTGCTGTCAATGCATACGACGATGCAGTTGGTGAAGGTAAAGACATCACCGATGGAGCCACCCGCCTCTACCCCGATATCGCCAAGAACTACAGCAATGCTGGTATTCGCTGGTGCGCAATTGGCGACCGCAACTATGGCGAAGGCTCATCACGCGAACACGCTGCAATGGAACCGCGCTTCCGTGGTGGCGTTGTGATTTTCGCTCGTTCATTCGCTCGCATCCACGAGACCAATCTCAAGAAGCAGGGTTTGGTCCCGTTGACATTTGCTGATCCAAACACCTACGACCTCATCGGCGAGGATGATCGCATCAACGTGCTCAACCTTCCTCCGGTTCCTGGTCAAAATGTGAAGTGTCAGATCGTCAAGCCCGATGGCACCATCATTGACTTTGAAGGAGTCCAAACTTTCAGCCCCGAACAAGTCGAATGGTTCAAGGCAGGTTCGGCACTCAACATCGTGCGGGCCAAAGTCGCCAGCGGCAACTGAGCCGTCGCTGCTTGACCTGAGATCATCAATATGGAACTTCGCGATGGCATCCGAACCACGGGTGCCATTCGTGGTTTCACCGACCAAGTTGTTGACGATCAAGTCGTACATGACATTCTTGACGATGCGAGATTTGCACCGAGTGGCGGCAATCGCCAGCCGTGGCGAGTAGTTGTCGTCAAAGATCCAACGTTGCGTCACCAACTTGGCGAGTCCATGAAACCAGTTTGGGATGAATACGTTGCAATATCTGCGACCGGGAAAACTCCATTCACAGTTGTCGATGCATCGGCTTATCAACTTGCATCGGTAACGCCAGGAAATGTTCCCAACGACCTTTTAGACAACATCGGAAATATTCCAGTTGTACTAGCAGTAGCCGCCGATCTCGGCTCGATAGCAATGATGGACAAAGATCTCGACCGTGCAACCATCACTGGTGGCGCATCGATCTACCCGTTTTGTTGGAGCGTTGTTCTTGCTGCTCGTTCTCGCGGGCTAGGCGGCGTCATCACAACTTTTGCTTCACGCGTTGAGCCAACTACTGGACCATTACTCGGACTACCGCAAAACTGGGCACTTGCCGCGACCATCTTTCTTGGCCATCCGATCAAACAAACAACCAAACTCAAACGTCACGCGGTCGACAAGTTCACAACCATTGACGCGTTCAACGGCTCACCGTTTACGATCTAAACGATGCCGGCTAGTCAGTGCCGGGACGACGCTTTGATTCGTTCGCAGGTTCACCTTTGTAACTTGACGGATACGAGCGCCGTAATTCTTCTTCAGTTGGTGCTCGCTTCAACCGACCCTCTTCAGGCAACAGGGCACTAATCGCCAACATGATGCGCTTGGTGTCGGGATCTGGCGACTTTGCTGTCATCGTCAATGCTTCGCCCACGCGAATCGTGATCTGAGGCGGACTTGTCACATTCAAGAGATTCGGTAAACGCGACGAACGGGGCCACACGTTTTCGGTTCCCCATAAACCAAGCGGAATGATTGGCACTTTGGCTTCTTTGGCTAAACGCGCTGCTCCCCAACGTCCCTTCAGCACTGGATCAAAAAATGCCGGCCCGCGAGGAATTGTTCCCTCCGGCATGATGGCCACAAGTTCGCCCGCAGAGAGTGCTTGCGAGGCCGCCAACAATGGCTCATCGCTTCCTGTTCCACGATCAACGCGAATTCCACCCAATGCTGTTGCTAGTTGACCAATGAGTGGTGCATCAAAAACTTCTTTCTTTCCTAAGAAGCGCACGGGTCGACCAGTCTTTGCAACTGCGACTGCAATCGCCATCACATCGAAATACGAGCGGTGGTTGCCACACAGAATTGCTCCTCCCGCAGAGGGAATGTTCTCGGTTCCGTCAATATCAAATTGAGCAAACGGAATAAAAGCGGGTCGTGCCAACTGCAAGAGCAAACGTTGCAGTTCAAGATTGATCACCGGAATCTTCGCAACACCTAAGGGAACATCAAAGTGCATGACCGGCCAGCGTCGCGCCGCGGCCATCAAGATCATGCGCGGATCAGGATTGACCGCGACAGGACTGCCAACAGCAGCCAACAACGGAGTATCAAAAACGCTGTCGGAATAGGCGTAACAATCGGATAAGTCAATTCCTTGTGCTTCAGACCATGTGCGAACGGCCGAAAGCTTTCCGTGATTCCACACAAACGGGCCATCAATGCGACCGTTATAAGTTCCGTCTGAGTTCAATCCATAACGCGTTGCGAGGACATCATCAAACTTCAACAAATCTGCCAATGGTTTTACTAAGTCGTACGGCGTTGTTGTTGCCATCACTAATTTGCGACCCTCAGCACGATGATGCGCAATCACCGACAACGCGTACGGTGGAACTAGATCAAAAAGTTCTTGCGCGGCATGTGCAGCGACCCGTTGAATATCGCTTTGTCTTTGACCCTTCGCCAAAGTTGCTGCTTGACGTGCCAACGCCATCGACGGCAATGTTTCACCAATGCGATTGAAAAGTTCGTAGAGCGCTGCTTCGCCAGGGACCGAGCGCGTCAACAATCCAGCGTCGCGCATCGCGTGAGAAAAAACCGCTCCCGAGGCTCCGGTCAACAAAGTTCGATCCAGATCAAAAAATGCCGCGCCCATGTTGACCTTGGTCATGACTCGTACGGTAACTGCCCGAGCGGGGCGAGCGAACATGTCCCAAGAACGGGAAAAGCCTCGCATGGGGGATGCGAGGCTTCTCAACCTGATTCCCTGCGAATGGGGGGATTCGCTAGAGGATCTTTCGTGAGCGTTTGGGGGGAAACGCTCAGCGAATAACAAGAAAAGTATGCCCTATCAGCACCTACAACTCAAGTAGATAGAGCAGATATCCACTATCATTTTTTGAGATGGACCTCCGCCAGATCTCAACTCTTGTCGCAATCGCCGATCATGGATCATTTTCGGCAGCCGCCAAAGCCCTGTTCACCGTGCAGTCCAATGTGTCGGCCCATATCGCCCGCCTTGAAAAAGAATTGGGCATCATCGTGATCGATCGAGCAACAGGACACATCACTGACGAGGGCAACCTTGTGGTTGAGAGGGGCCGTCGTATTTTGCGTGAATTCGACGATATCTCGGCCGATATTGCCGCCCTTGATGATGTCGTCACGGGCGACACCCGCCTGGGCGTCATCGGCACCACGGGTCGTTGGTTGATGCCACAGTTCTTAACTCGGTTACAACAGGCTCATCCTGGGGTGCGCCCAACCATCTCTGAAGGCGGCACATCGAGCCTCATCCCCCGCTTATTGGCGGGGCAAATTGACGCTGCGATTGTCCACCTACCTGTTGAGAACACTGAACTGTTCGTCGAACCATTGTTTGCCGAGGATCTGGTGTTGCTCGTTCACAGCAAACATCCATGGCACGGACTGCCAAGTTTGCCGATGTCAGCCCTAGGCGATCATCCGTTACTGCTACCTCCTCGTTCGGCCACGTTGCGACGCATCATCAGCCGAGCCGCTGACACCCACGGCGTTTCGTTGACCGTTAAAGCCGAGATCGACGGAGTACGGCTCATGACTTCACTGGCCTTTGAGGGCTTTGGGGCTGCAATCGTTCCTGCCACGGCCATTCCTAATTGGTTAACCGGAGATTTTTCACGCATCACGGTTCCCGGACTGCCGCGACGAGTGGTCGGTTGGGTACAACGCAAACGCCCACGCCCTGGCCCACCAACGCGTGAAGCACTCAACATTGCTCGCGAACTCATCAACCAACGCGGCGGACGACAACCCGGACTCCATGTAGGCACCGACGCATTCCCGCTCAAGGCTCCATAGGGCGTACTGTACAAGTTGTGAATCCAGTGGCGTTGAGATCGAAGGTGCCTGGCGTAGCCCAAGCCGATATTCGAAGTCTCAACGGTCGACAAGTGGTCTGGCTTGAAGTCACCGCCGATGATCATCGCGGCGCCTTGTCATCTGACGCATCACTCATGATCGCTACCGCCGCTCGCGCCGCAGTTGATGCTCGCCTACCGCTGATAGCGGTGATGGCGTCATCAGGAGCCGACCTTCGCGAGGGTTTCTCTGCTTTACATAGTTGGGGACTTGCCGCAAAAGCACTCACCGACTGCTCAGGAATCGTGCCGACCATCATCATCGTCGATGGACCCGCAGTTTCTGGCCCCGCCCTGTTACTCGGAATCGCTGATCATGTCATCATGACCGAACAGGCTTACGCGTTTGTCTCTGGACCTTCAATGGTCACTGAATTTACGGGCGTACCAATTGACACTGCCGAACTCGGCGGTGCTGCGGCTCACGAAAAGTTCACTGGCGCTGCCGCTGCTGTCGTGACTGATCGTGATGCCGCTATCGCATTCGCCGAAAACATGATCGCATACTTCCCGAATCATCTTGATGAAGAGCCTCCACTTTGGGAGACCGACGATGACAACAATCGTTCAACACCAGAGGCCGGCGAAGTTATCCCCGCTTCATCGACCGGAAGTTATGACGTACGAAACGTGATTCGTGCGCTTGCTGATGATGGTGAATTTTTAGAACTCAGACCGCGATGGGCGGCCAATCTCGTCACCGGCTTTGCCACATTTGGCGGTCGACCGGTCGGAATTGTTGCCAATCAGCCAGTAGCTCTCGCCGGAACACTCGATATCCCAGCCTCACAAAAAGGTGCCCGATTTGTGGCGTTTTGTGATGCGTTCAACATTGCAATCATCACCCTTGTCGACACTCCTGGTTTTTATCCCGGCAAAGATCTTGAATGGCGCGGCATGATTCGTCACGGCGCACAGTTGGTATTTGCTTACGGGCGCGCCACTGTTCCGCGTATTTGCATCATCTTGCGCAAAAGTTACGGTGGCGCCTACATCGTGATGGACTCTAAGAAGATGGGCAACGACCTCTGTTTGGCATGGCCTTGGGCAGAGTTAGCAGTCATGGGCGCTGGACAAGCCGCGGCAATTTTGCAACGCCGCGCGACTCCTGAAGAAAAAGCAGCTTTCGAGGCCGACTACACCGAACGACTTCTGAACCCCTACGTGGCTGCCGAACGCGGTTATGTTGATGGCGTGATCGAGCCAGCCCACACTCGATCAGCCATTTGTGCGGCCCTTGATGCCCTCGTTGACAAGCGTGAAGTCTTGCGAGGCAAAAAGCACGACAACACTCCCCTCTAAAGCACCTCCGATCTCTCGGCGATACGAATATTCACGCAGCAAATCCTCCCTGTGCGAATATTCCCGGAGTTGGCGCTGTGAGTACGGGGTTTACCCCCACGACTGATTATCCTGCTTAACGGAGGAGCAAGCCTCCAAACGACGACCGACCCGAACAACGGGTCCTACATACAAGGGGACGATCTCGGTGTCCGAGACCATCACGATTATTGACGACCGCACGGGCAAGCAAATCACTGTCCCGATCACCGACGGGGTTTTCCCCGCTTCAGCAGTACGCGAATTAGATCCATCGCTGTACATCTACGATCCGGCCTACATGCAGACTGCTGCCTGTAAAAGTGCCATCACCTTTCTTGATGGGGAAAATGGAATCCTGCGCTACCGCGGCTACCCCATCGAGCAGCTCGCCGAAAAGAGCACCTATCTCGAAGTTGCGTATCTTCTTTTGAATGGCGAACTTCCCACCTCGGAAGAACTCGCCAAGTGGACGGGCGAAGTGACTCACCACACGTACATTCACGAAAATATGCGTAAGCGTTTCGTTGATGGCTTCCATTACGACGCCCACCCCATGGGAATGTTTGTGAGTTCGTTAGCCGCGCTTGGCACCTTCTACAACGACGCCAAAGAAATTGAAGACAAATCCAGCCGTGACAAGCAGATCATGCGGATGGTCGCCAAGACCCCGACACTTGCAGCCATGGCCTACCGATTCTCGGCTGGTCTCCCCTTCGTCTACCCCGATAACGATCTGTCATTCTCTGGCAACTTCCTCAACATGATGTGGAAGGTCGGCGATTACCACATCGATCCGCGCCTCGAGCGAGCCATGGACGTGCTGTTCATTCTGCACGCCGACCATGAGCAGAACTGTGGCACCACAGCAATGCGCGTGGTTGGTTCAAGCCACGCTGATCCGTACACCTCCGCTGCCGCCGCTGCGTCGGCCCTGTATGGTCCGCTTCATGGTGGAGCCAACGAGGCAGTGGTCCGCATGCTTGAAGACATCGGATCCATCGAAAATGTTCCTGCCTTCATCGACGAGGTCAAGAGCGGCAAGGGCAGTCGCTTGATGGGATTTGGTCACCGCGTCTATAAGAACTACGACCCGCGAGCGACCATCATCAAAAAGACCGCCTACGACGTCTTTGAAGTCACCGGCAAGAACCCGCTTCTTGACATTGCTCTCAAACTTGAGGAAACCGCGCTCAGTGATCCATATTTTGCCGATCGCAAGTTGTATCCAAATGTCGACTTCTACTCAGGCCTGATCTACCAGGCCATGGGTTTCCCGGTTTCGATGTTCACCGTCTTGTTTGCTATTCCGCGTACCGTCGGCTGGTTGGCTCACTGGCAAGAACTTCTGGGCGACAAGGACCAAAAGATCAGCCGCCCCCGCCAGTGGTACACGGGCGTCGAAGCCCGCGATTATTCTCCAATCACCGCCCGCTGAATGAAACATCAGTTGCAACAATAAGACCGCCTCGATCCGACATATTCGGACTTGGTGGTTACATACTGTGACGGTATGAGCGACAGCATTTCTCCCGATTCAACAGATCGCGAAATTGACCCAAGCGCGCCCCAGGTCGTCACTACCTTACATCTCACGCCAAGCCGAAAGATCTCCAGTCTTGTTGGAATGATTTCTGGCGCTCTCGCCGTCACCACCGGAATGATGGTCGCAGCACTCGGAAGCGTTGCATCACCAATTGATGCTGTCGGCAGTTCATTTATTGACCGAACTCCCCGTTGGCTCAAAGAATTAGCTATCGACTGGTTCGGAACCAATGACAAGACCGCCCTCCGAATCGGGATTGTCATCGTTCTCATACTTGTCTCACTGGTAAGCGGATCATTGAGTAACAAGTCTCCAAGTCCATTGATATCAGCAATCGTCATCTTCAGTTTTCTTGGTGCGCTCAGTGCGTCCGAACGTAGCGGATCTACTTGGGTATCCATCGCCGCTCCGTGTGTTGGCTCAATCGTTGGCATCACCATCGCCCTGATCTTGTTACGACAGATCAACAATCAGTGGCTACTCAAACATTTCCCCCGCGAATCACAAGTACCGCTTGGCTGGGATCGTCGACGCTTTATTCGCTCGGCTTCTACAGCAAGTGTGGGCGCAGTTGTTCTAGGAGCCTTGGCTCACAATGGAGAACAACAACGCATTGACCGTATCGAAGCACAAATTCCCGACTCGCTACCCGGCACCGTTGAATCCTCAAATAACTACGACAATGCATCGGTCTCGGGCGAACTTTCATACATCACACCTAACGACGACTTCTACCGCATCGACACTGCGTTATCTTTTCCAAATGTCAATCTTGATTCCTGGCAGCTCCGCATTCATGGCATGGTTGACAGCGAAATTGTGTTGTCGTATCAAGACATCCTGGACATGCCACAGATTGAACGCACGATCACCATTTGCTGTGTCTCCAACGAAATTGGTGGGCCGTACATCGGTAATGCAGTGTGGCAAGGAGTGCTTCTCAAAGATCTACTAGATCAAGCAGGTGTTCACAGCGATGCCGAACAGTTATTCAGTCGCAGTATTGATGGTTGGACCAGTGGGTTCCCGATCGGTGTCGCCCTTGACGGACGAGACGCAATGTTGGCAATCGGCATGAATGGCGAACCACTCCCCCTCGAACATGGATTTCCGGCCCGCCTGATTGTGCCAGGAATTTATGGCTATGTGTCGGCGACGAAATGGCTCAAAGAGATTGCCATCAATAAGTGGTCCGACGCGATGGGCTATTGGATCCCTCTGGGTTGGGCTCGCGATGCTCCCATTAAGACCCAGTCACGCATTGACGTGCCCCGCAAGAAGCAAGAACTACAAGCAGGCCTCAACAAGATCGCTGGGGTCGCCTGGGCGCAACATACCGGGATCGAAAAAGTAGAGGTACGCATTGACGACGGCGAGTGGAACACCACCGAATTATCAGATGACCTCACCGATGATGCGTGGCGACTCTGGACTTATGACTGGATGGCAACAAGTGGCAAGCACACCATTCAGGTTCGTGCAACTGACAAGAGTGGATACACCCAAACCGACGTAGTGACGAGCGTGGCCCCCGACGGAGCCACGGGCTGGCACACCCGCAAAGTTGAAGTCGCCTAAACCTTTGCTGCTACTGACTCACTCGACACAGATCTAAATCAAGGGTCATTTCAACCACTGATCGACATTGTGTTTGATTCATCTCATCTAAAGCATCAAAGTATTTGTCGCGCAATCGCGGAATCAAAATGACACGCGCAAGTTCTTTGCCGAAGTCCTCCGCAAGATGAACGCCGTCTGGTCGCTCAGCTTTTCCTTCATCAGAGTTAGGGTCGCTCAACGCATCGGCATATGGAATCGTCTTTACTGAATGCCAGTCTGCATCCCATTGTTGAATCACATCAGCCCACCGCACAAGTGCGGCAATGTCGTCTCCGAGAATTTTCGGGTTATCGCGAACGGGCGGGGTTTCAAAAACCAGAACTGGTAGACCTCGCGGAGCGACAATCGCTTCAATATTTTCTAAGAATCCATTGAGGTCGGCTTTGTATTGATCTGAAGCGGGTTCAACCCAAACGTCCGATCCCGCATATTGAAAAGCCCATTGATTCGCAACACCAGCAATGACAACGACGGCATCAACTTCTGAAACATGCTCGCGTACAATTTGCTCGTTGTTTGGGCAATACGAGACATCTTGCTGCGAGTCTTTGCGATCACGAACCTGAGCGACTTTGAGCAAGGGGCACCCAAGAACTCCCCCCGAAATCACCCCAAGACTTCCGTCTGATGCTTGGGCTAATGCAGTGGCGATGTTTTCTGCCGTTGAGTCGCCAATCACCAGAACCGAAAGCGGTCCCGTACGATCAACGCGGGCTGGCTTTACCGAACTGCTCGCAATTGTCGTTGAGTTTACGTTTGATGGATCAACGACCGATGTCGTTGGAGCAACGGTAGCTAGTACCTCTGACGCCGTATCAACTTGCGTCGATGCTGACGCCAGAATTGCACTCGCCAAAAACAATACGCCCACGACTGCCGCAACAAAAGTGCTTGCCGCCCATCGCACCGATAGCAATACTTTGCGCCGGCGAATTGGTTGTTCGATGAGCCAATAGCTTGCCACAGTCAAAATCACCATGACAATGACTTGCACTCCGAACAAAGCCGTGGGTTGTAGATCAACTCGTTCTGAATTCAACCATACGATCACTGGCCAATGAATGAGATACAGGCCGTAACTCACCTCGCCCACTCGCACCAGCGGAGACCACGACAAAAACGATCTCACTGGCCCTGCTTGTATCGCTGCGATCAGACAAATCACCGACAAGCCTGCAAAGGCTGTCAAAGCTCCGGAATACACCCATGGCGAATCAACCGAAGAAAAGCGCGACAGGACAACAACGCCCACTATTGGCACGATGTACAAAGTTGACAATGACTTGGCCTGATTAACCGCCAATTTCTCAATTCGTTGTCCAAACAAACAAGCCAACGCTGCGCCAAGCAAAAGTTCAGCGGCTCGAGTATGCGTCCCGTAGTAAATCAGTTCGTGACTATTCGTAAACATCGTCGCGATCGTTGAAGCGGCAACGGCAACCAGAAACACATAGCCAGTAGCCCGTCGCCGCAATCCCAAAGCAAACAATCCAGCAATCACAACGGGAACGATGACGTACAACTGCTCTTCAATTGACAATGACCAAAGATGTTGCAACGGACTCGGTGCGGCGAAAAGTTCGCCGTACGAATGACCCGAATAAATGAACTGCCAATTACTGAAATACAGAGTCGCTGAAATTGCGTCACCCTTAATGCGACTCGCTTCAATACTTGTACTGAGCCGACTGGCTAATCCGATGACGCCCGCAATGACAACCAGCGAAGCCGGCGCCAATCGACGCAGTCGGCGTCCCCAAAAAGATTTGAGATCAATTCGTCCAGTGTTTTCACACTCATTGATCAACAACGAAGTGATCAAGAAGCCCGAGAGCGTAAAGAAGACGGACACTCCCAAAAAGCCACCAGGCAACCAGCTAAGGCCTGAATGGAAAATGATCACCAAGATGACGGCAACACCTCGAAGTCCGTCCAACCCGCGATGATGTGCGAGTGATACTTGTTGTTGAGTTTCTTCAGTCACCGGCGGAAGAGATATCAATCAATATTTTGCCAGTGTTGGCATTTTCACCCATTGCGATATGCGCATCGGCGATTTGTTCAAACGGATAACGGCTATCGATAATCGGTTTCAGTTGACCTGAATCAAACAGTGGCAACATCTCTGTTGCGAACTTGCGTGTCACAGCGGCCTTCTCTTCAAGCGGTCGTGCCCGAAGTGTGGTGCCGATCCAATGTGCTCGTTTCATCAACAACAAGCCGACGTTGACTTGCGTTGAGCCTCCGCCCATTAAGCCAACTTGAACGATGGTTCCTTTGTTGGCAACAGTTTTCAGGTTGCGATCAACTTCGTCACCACCGATGACGTCAAGCACAACGTCGAAACCCTGCGGAACTGCAGTTTGCAGTTCGCTCAACCAATCGTGTGGCGAACGCTCGACAACGAGATCGGCACCAAGATCACGACAGGCTTTTGCTTTACCGGCCGAACAAGTCACAGCAATGCGCGCTCCAATGGCCTTGGCAATTTGAATTGCTGCCGTGCCCACTCCAGAGGCTCCAGCATGAACTAAAGCCCAACGACCCGATGTGAGTCCACCTTGCAGAACTAAGGCATCCCACGCAGTCAGAAATACTTCAGGAATCGCAGCCGCGTCAGCAAGTGAAATACTGCTTGGAACTGCAAGCAGTTGGCGTTCGTGGGTGCAGATGTACTCGGCGTACGCGCCTCCCGATTCAATCGCCATCACGCGTTCGCCGATCTTCCACATCTTCACGCGTTCACCGACAGCGCTCACGACTCCTGAGTACTCAAGGCCGGGGATCTCTAAGAAGCCTGCGCCGCGCGGATCGGGATATCCGCCCATGCGTTGCAAAATGTCGGCACGATTGAGCGCAGTCGCCCGAATCTGAACTTGCACTTCATCTGGTCCGGGCATAGGAACCGGAGCATCCTCAAATGTAAGGACCTCCGGTCCGCCGTGCGACCGCAATACAACAGCTCGCATGAGCAAGATCTGACTCAGGCCATCTTTTGCTGAAGGCGACGATCAAGCGCTGCCAAGTAATCTTCGGTTGTCAACCATGGCTGATCCTTCGAAATCAAGATTGACAAGTCCTTGGTCATTTCGCCAGCTTCGATACTCTCAACACAGACCTTTTCGAGGTTCTCCGCGAACTCGATGAGCTTGGGGTTGTTATCAAGCTTGCCACGGTGCTTGAGGCCACCAGTCCAGGCGTACACCGACGCAACGGGGTTAGTCGATGTCTTGTTGCCCTTTTGGTGTTCACGGTAGTGACGCGTCACAGTTCCGTGGGCAGCTTCGGCTTCAACTGTCTTTCCGTCTGGTGTCATCAAAACTGATGTCATCAAACCAAGTGAGCCATAACCCTGAGCAACAGTGTCACTTTGTACATCGCCGTCGTAGTTCTTGCAGGCCCACACGTAGCCGCCTTCCCACTTCATAGCGCATGCAACCATGTCGTCAATCAAACGGTGTTCGTAAGTCAGACCAGCCTTATCGAAATCAGCCTTGAACTCATTGTCGAAAACTTCTTGGAACAAGTCTTTGAACTGTCCGTCGTAAGCCTTGAGAATCGTGTTCTTGGTGCTGAGGTATACCGGGTAGTTACGGCTCAGGCCATAACGCATCGACGCACGAGCGAAGTCACGAATGCTCTCGTTGTAGTTGTACATACCCATGGCAACGCCACCATCGGGACCGTAGTTGGCAACCTGGAATTCCATGGGCTTGCTGCCATCTTCAGGAGTGAAGGTCATCGTGACGGTGCCAGCACCGGGCACCTTGAAGTCAGTTGCTTTGTACTGGTCGCCGTGAGCGTGACGTCCGATCACGATGGGCTTCGTCCAACCCGGAACAAGTCGCGGAATGTTGCTGCAGATAATGGGTTCGCGGAAAACCACGCCGCCAAGAATGTTGCGGATGGTGCCATTAGGCGACTTCCACATTTTCTTCAAACCGAATTCTTCAACGCGAGCCTCGTCAGGGGTAATGGTTGCGCACTTCACACCAACACCGTGCTTCAAAATTGCATTCGCTGAATCAATGGTGACTTGGTCATCAGTGGCATCGCGATACTCCATACCGAGGTCGTAGTACTCAAGTTTGATGTCGAGATATGGGAGGATGAGGCGGTCCTTAATGAACTGCCAAATGATGCGAGTCATTTCGTCGCCATCGAGTTCAACGACTGGATTATCAACCTTGATTTTGGCCATGGGGCGCCTCCGGGTGCGGTGATCGCTCGGCGACCACAGGTTTTGACACTTGTATTGTACTTGTCAACCTTAGCCCCCACCGGCACCGGCAAGGCAACTAGTCACCAATCAATTCAACGGCGGGGACTAGCGTCCGAGGCTCACAAAAGCCAGAGCCAAGCCGGCGCAGACCATTCCCACATACTGCGACCGATTCACCTTTTCATGATCGAGTCGTAAAGCCAAAATGATGGTGCTGACTGGGTACAGAGCAGTGATCACCGCGACCAACGACAGCAGACCTTGTCGATTAGCGAAAACGAAAAGAATATTGGCGCCCATGTCAAAGAGTCCAGCCCATAGAGCAATTGCGGTGACACGAATTGCTGGTCGGTCGGAACGGTCACGAGAGAGTTGTCGAACGAAAATAATGCTTGCCGCAATCGAGATTGATGCGATTCGAGCAGCAAGTAACGGCCACATGCCCGAATCTGAGGACGTGCGATCAAGACACACAAACATCCAACCAAATCCGCAACCAGCCATCACTGCGACTCCAACGATCTTCATCTTGGTTGGTGCATGTGCGGTTCCTAATGCGCCTGTCACTAAAGCGATACCTACAATCGCAATCACAATTCCGACATAGGCGATGAATGATGGACGATCACCGAGGAACAAACCAGCGCCTACGGGAAGAGATGCACTCACGACCGCAGCAAGTGGAGCAACAACTGTCATCGATCCATTTGCTAACGCGTAATAGAAAAGCGTCAGACCAACAAACCCGCCAATGCCGCCAGCAGCACCCCACAGCCAGTCATGAAGTCCCGGCGTCGGATCTCCAAGAACTACTAGAAAAATACCCAACAGCATCAAGCTAAATACTTGACCAGCACAAGTCACGACCAAACTGTCAATCTTTCGGGATGCTCGGCCACCGCAATAGTCGCCGACTCCATAAACAAGTGCTGCAGCGGCGGCAAGCAAAATCTCCACATGAGATGGATAGCACGCAACCCTGCTCAAGATGAGCCATGTGGTGACCTTTTGTTTCACCCCAACTGGCCTGAGTCACCTAAGGTACAAGCATGCATCATGTTCGTTTTGGTCGCACTGGCCTCAAAGTTTCACGCCTTTGCCTCGGCACCATGACCTTTGGCTATCAATGTGACGAAGACACATCGTTTGCGATTATGGACGCAGCGGCCGAGGCTGGCATTGACTTCATTGATACCGCCGACATGTATCCGCTTGGCGCTCCCCCAGATCTCTTTGGCCGCACTGAAGAAATCGTTGGCAAGTGGTTGAAAGGTCGTCGCGAAGAATTCATCGTTGCGACAAAATGCTTCTTCCCGACTGGCCGAAAGGCTTGGGAGTCTGGCAACTCCCGTCACAACATCATGCGCTCAGTAGATATATCACTCAAGCGCCTTGGTAGCGATTACATCGATCTCTACCAAGTTCATTCCTGGGATGCTGAAACTCGCGTCGATGAAACTTTGACTGCGATGGACGATCTCGTGAAATCAGGCAAGGTTCGTTACGTCGGTTGCTCAAACTTCTTGTCGTACCAACTCGCTCGGTCGGTTGGCCGTGCCGAAGTGTTGGGCGTCAGCGGCTTTGAGTGTGTTCAACCGCGATACAACATGTTGTTCCGCGAAAATGAACGCGAACTTTTTCCGTTCTGCGCAGAGGAAAACATTGCGGTCATTCCTTACAACCCTCTTGCTGGTGGATTCTTAAGTGGCAAGCACATGCGTGGCGCACCGACCGAAGGTGGACGCTTCACCCTTGGTTTTGCCGCCGGTCGTTATCAAGACAGGTACTGGCATGACCGCATGTTTGACACGGTTGATCAGTTACGTCCGATCGCCGAAGAAGCCGGAGTTTCTATGGCGACTTTGGCCGTGCAGTGGGTACTCGCCAACCCAACGATCACGTCGCCAATTATTGGCGCAAGTCGTCCCGACCAAATCGCTGACCCTGTCGCCGCCGT
Source organism: uncultured Actinomycetes bacterium (assembly GCA_937876415.1). Lineage (GTDB taxonomy): Bacteria > Actinomycetota > Acidimicrobiia > Acidimicrobiales > Ilumatobacteraceae > Casp-actino8. The sequence goes on along the minus strand of CALEHE010000340.1, from coordinate 30 downwards.
CGGTGCGCCCATTGATGCTGGCATCAAAGC
>CALEHE010000339.1 GCA_937876415.1 uncultured Actinomycetes bacterium | reverse complement strand
CTCGCTGGAACGAACCTCGCGTCAAGACTCCCGACATCATCGAACGCATGCGTTATGCGTGCGACATGGCCACCGACATCTTGCGTCTTGCCGGCGAATACGTTCAGCCAGGCATGACCACCAACGACATTGACATCTTCGTCCACGATCTCACCGTTGAACGCGGCGCATACCCAAGTCCGCTCAACTATCACCGCTATCCCAAGAGCGTCTGCACATCACTCAATGAAGTGATCTGTCACGGAATTCCTGACGACACCGTGATCGAAGACAGCGACATCCTCAACCTTGACGTCACGTGTTATGTCAACGGAGTTCACGGTGACACCAACGCAACTTTCCTTGTTGGCAACGTCAGCGAGATTGATCGCAAACTTGTCAAAGTCACCGAAGAATGTTTGTGGCTGGGCATTGAAGCCGTGAAGCCCGATCGTCCGCTCAGCGATATTGGCAAAGCAATTGAAGATCACGCCAAGATTCATCGCATGGGTGTTGTTCGCGCTTTCATCGGTCACGGAATCGGCGAGCAATTTCACACCGACATTCAAGTTCTGCACTACTTCGATTCGCGCAACAACATGCTCATGAAGCCCGGCATGGTCTTCACCATTGAGCCCATGATCACGCTTGGCACTTATCAGTTTCATATGTGGGACGACGATTGGACCGCAGTCACTGCCGACGGCAAACGCACCGCACAGTTCGAACACACCATCTTGGTCACTGAGACCGGTTGCGAAGTGCTCACTGGCGGCGACAAGGCTGTCTCCCCACGCAAACCGTCCTAGACATACTCCAGCCCAAGTCGTTAAACACCTCATCAAGCCCGTAGCGTGTTGACCCGTGGGCGAACGCTACGTCAATTTTGATCGACAGCAGTGGGCCGACCTTCGTGCGGCGACTCCGATGACCCTTCGGGAAGCCGATCTTGATGATCTCCGCGGCATCAACGAACGCATTGATCTTGATGAAGTCGCCGCGGTGTACTTACCACTCACCCGTTTGCTGAACCTGTATGTCTCGGCAACACAGAATCTGCACAAAGTGAGCGCAACATTTTTAGGAACTCTCTCACCGAAGGTTCCGTATGTCATTGGCGTTGCTGGTTCGGTCGCTGTTGGCAAGAGCACCTTCGCTCGTATCTTGCAAGCACTTCTCGCCCGTTGGCCAGATCACCCCAAAGTTGACCTCATCACAACGGACGGCTTTCTGCACCCGAACCATGTGCTTGAAGAACGCGGCATCATGAACCGCAAAGGTTTCCCCGAAAGCTATGACACCCGTGCGCTTTTGAAATTCTTGCGTGATTTGAAGAGTGGTCAGCCAACTCTTGATGCGCCTGTCTATAGCCACGTTGTCTACGACATCGTTGAAGGTGAAAGCGTCACTGTCTGTCAGCCTGACATTTTGATTCTTGAGGGCCTCAACGTTTTACAAGTTGGTGCGCCTGGCAACGAGGCCACCGAATTCGTGAGCGACTACTTCGACTTCTCTATTTACATTGATGCCCTCGAAGCCGATATCGAGAACTGGTATGTCAATCGCTTCTTGAGTTTGTGCGATTCGGTCTTCCAAGACCCGAATAGTTTCTTCCAGCACTTCGCTCAATTATCTCGCGAAGATGCGACTGCTACTGCCCGCACGATTTGGAAGGGCATCAACGGACTCAACCTCAAGGAAAACATTGAGCCCACTCGCGATCGCGCTTCGCTCATTTTGCGCAAAGGCGAAGACCACAGAGTCTCTGAAGTGCGCCTACGCAAACTCTAAACCTGCCACAATTGAGCTATGGTAACCGCACGATCAAGAGCCAAGAAGCGCCGTAAGAAGAAGGTGCAAAAATCAACATCAAATAAAGCGCGAGTTCCGGCGATTTTCCTGATCTTCGCGTTTGTCGTTACTGGTGTTCTGCTCATCGCCCAAGTAAATGACGGACCCAGTTCGACCACCACACCTATCGCTCTTGACAACACCACACCCCCTCCAGGTTTTGACCTCAGCACAGGGCCCATCAACACTGATGCAATCGCTACTGTTCCTTCGGCTACCGATCCCAGCAACCTTGGAAATCCAGTCACTGTTTATAGCGACACTCTTGGTGATCTTGAAGTTGATCAAGTGATTGATGACTGGACTGGTGTTGAACCACCGCAACTACCTCAGGAATTTTCTACTGTTGGTTCCGCCGCCCTCGAAGGTGAATACATCGCCGGTGATCTTGCCGACGGAATGTACGTCGGCTACCTCATGAATGCACTTGATGAGAATGAACAGGGTTTCATTTTTGATATTCGTGATTCGCCTGATGACGTCACACCAGAAAATGAAGGCCTACGCCTCTACCCCGCTTTTCTTGAATCAGTTCTCTTTGTTTCACTTTCAACTTCAGGTCAAGCGAATTCAGCAATATCTGTGGCTAAGTATTTTGAATTGGCACAAAGCAATACTGCTGAGTTGCAAATTCCGAATACCGATTTGTCGGCCATCGTTACTGGTAGTCCAATGTTGCTCACTATTGTTAGTGGGGCAATTATCGCGATTGAAGGCTTTGATATTTAGTAATCAGCCTTCAATGAGGTGGCCACGTTCACGAGCTTGATTAATGAGCATCTCGGTATGACTCCACAAAGCCGAAGATCCATCACCAATGGGAGCAAGTCGTTTCATGGCTTGCGGATACGACACTCCATGACGCTTCCAAGGTGATTCGTCGCCGGCGTGATGATTCAGCATTGCTGGCTGCATGCGATCAACCGCATTAGCGAATTGGCTCTCGGGAGTTTCTTGAGCTTCGTATTCATTCCACAATGAACGAAGGCGATCACGTTGATCGTCTGGCAATAAACCGAAAAGTCGATCGGCGGCTTTTTGTTCGCGCTCATCTTTGTCGGCATAACCAGTGGTGTCGTATGCGAACGTATCGCCCGCATCAATTTCAACAATGTCGTGCACGAGACACAGCGACAACACATGTGCGATGTTGACATCAACATTGCTCCACTCTTGTAACACGAGGGCATACATCGCTAAATGCCACGAGTGTTCGGCCGTGTTCTCACGACGTGAACCACCGGTGATTGCCGTTTGCCGTTCAACTTGTTTCAGTTGATCAATCTCCATCAAGAAGTTCAGTTGTTGTTGGAGTCGTTGCTCGCTCAAGACAGATCCTTACGACAGAAGTGTGGCTAGAGCCCAGATGGAGGCAATGAAACCAAGCGCGCCCATGAAGATGCTGCGACTTAAGGGCGCTCGTGGAAGGTCGCCTTCCTTGGGGGCTGGCGGCGGTTTGACGATGGCCAAAATGTTGCCGGCGAAAAGCGCTCCGCCCAGGGCCAAGACCAGCCAACCCATCAATGTTTTGGCATCTCCGAAGAACATGTCTCTATTGTGCCAGCAGGTGCCCGCAAAGAATCTGTTCAATCAATGTTGTTGAATATAGCGTATCCGCTATATTCAACCTATGAACTTTGCCGAAGTGCTCCGGGATGCTCGCCAACTCGGGGGCCTCACTCAAGCCCAACTGTCCACCCGATCAGGGGTCACCCAATCGGTGATCAGTGCCTACGAGCGAGGACGCCGCGAACCTGGGGCAGAAACATTTTTGATGCTCATCGAAGCCGCCGGTCTCGACTTCATCATTCGTGTTCCCATCACCAACTACCAACACCCCACGCTTCCCGACTCCGCGCAAACCCGGGCCCTCGTCAAACATCGTCAGCAAATTCTTGACCTCGTTGCCCAATATCACGCCAGTAACGTCCGCATCTTCGGCAGCGTGGCCCGTGGCGAAGCCCGTCCCGATAGCGACATTGACATTCTGGTCGACTTTGGACCAAACACTGGCCTCTTTTCGATTGTCGCCTTACAGGAATCCCTCAGCAAGCTTCTTCATTTCCCTATTGATCTCGGCGATCCCAAGTCTCTCAAACCACATGTCCAACCATCTGTTGCAAAGGATCAACTATCACTATGAAACCAAGTAACCGCATTGCTCTCAATCAAGCGCTTGATTCAATCGCTGCGATTCAAAATCATCTGCAATTAATGCCTTTAAGCGAAGCCCTCACCTATGACGCAGTCTGTATGCGACTGCTCGTTATCGGCGAGAACCTCAAGCAGGTCGATGTGTCAATTGCTCGCTTATACAAAGACTTTCCGCTAGTCCAATCAGTTGCATTCAGAAACCGCATTGCTCATGACTACTTCGGAATCGATTTCGCCACTTTGGAAAGCACCGTTCGCCACGATCTTGATCAGCTCGAAATTGTGATTCGCCAAATTCTCGCTGACGAGGGCACCACCTGGCAGTTCAGGTCTTTCGCCGACCTCACGAATGCGTCATACTGAACCTATGGGATTTCACCACGTTGCTATGGCCATTCACGATGTCCAAGCCAATTACGACTTCTACACCAAGGTCATGGGCTTTGAATTAGTCAAGACCGTCACGGCCCCCACCCCCGAAGGTGGTTTCAGCAAACACTTCTTCTACTCGACTGGCAAGAACGAAGCCGGCGAGCAAGGCATGATTGCCTTCTGGAATATTCACGTAGAAAGCCTCGAAGGATTCGAAACCAATCTCAACAAAGCCGCTGGCTTACCGTGGTGGGCTAATCACTTCGCCTTTGATTCACCCAACGCCGAACACCTCGAGGAACGTCGCGAAAATTGGCGCGCTCATGGGCATACCGTTCTTGAAGTCGATCACGAATTTTGCCGATCGATTTACATTCGTGATCCCGAAGGCAACACAGTTGAATTCTGCTTGAACTTGCGCGAGTTCACCGAAGAAGAAAAGCTCCACGCAATGGAACTTTTGCTTGATCCAAATCCGCCAATGGAAAAGCAGTTCGGCGCAAAGATTTGGCAACCTGAAGGTGACGCACTCGTTATCCCGGCTGGCTGACCACGACGCAAATTTCTAGTCGTTTTCGCTGTAAGGCGCATCAGCCTGGAAGTTTTTCGCCATATTGCGGAACTTGGTGAACTCGCCAAAGAAGGCCAATTTCACAAGACCAGTTGGGCCCGAGCGATGCTTACCGATGATTACTTCGGCCACACCCTTTTCGGCGTTTTCTGAACTCTCGCCCTTTTCATTGCGATACATCTCGGGTCGGTGCAAGAACATCACGATGTCGGCGTCCTGTTCGAGCGAACCAGATTCACGCAAGTCAGACAGCTGTGGCCGCTTATCACTTCGTTCTTCGAGCCGACGACTGAGCTGACTGAGTGCAATCACGGGCACATCAAGTTCACGCGCCAAAATTTTGAGGTTACGGCTGATCTCACTCACTTCGAGTTGACGACTTTCACTTGTATTGCCGCTCATCAATTGCAAATAGTCAATGACGATCAGACCTAAGCCGTTGTACTTCGCTTTGAGTCTCCGTGCTTTCGCGCGAATTTCCATCACGGTCACGCTGGCGTTGTCATCAAGGAACAACAAACGATTATCGAGTCGACCAACGGCGAGGTTGATTTTGCTCCATTCGGGTTCGCTGATATTTCCCGTTCGCAAACGCTTTGAATCAACTTCGGCTTCACTTGACAAAAAGCGCATCGTTAATTCGGTGTGGCTCATTTCGAGTGAGAAAACCAACACCGGCAAATTGGATGTTTGTGCCACATTGCTGGCGACGTTGAGCGCAAAGGCCGTCTTACCCATTGCGGGGCGAGCACCGATAATGACCAGTGATGCCGGTTGAAGACCAAGAATGATTTCGTCGAGATCAGTGAATCCGGTCGGAACACCCGTCAATGACACTTTGCTCTCAAAACGCTTCTCAAGTTCTTCAGTTGCCAGGCTCAACAGACCGTTGATCTGTCGCGTCGAATCAATCACGCGTTCTTCGGCAACTGCGAAAACGCGCGACTCGGCTTCGTCAAGCGCCTTGGTGACGTCATCTGGTTCGGTGTACGCAATCTCGGCGATTTCACTGGCGACACCAATGAGTCGGCGTAAGGCCGCCGTATCCATGACGATCTTTGAGTAGCGACCAACGTTGCCAATAACCGGCGTTGAGTTTTGCAATTGCAGCAAAAAGTCGAGGCCACCAATTTCTTCGAGCAAGCCAATGCGACGTAGTTCGTCGGCGACGGTGACGGGGTCGATCGGGTCACCGCCAGCCAACAGCGAACGCATCGCGTCAAAAATATGTTGGTGTCCTGGTTTGTAAAAATGTTCAACGTGAACGCCTGCTTCAGACACGGTGTTCACCGCATCGCGCGATAACAACATTGCGCCAAGCAACGACTCTTCGGCACTGAGGTTGTGCGGAGGAACTCGGTTCATCGCCGGTCGAGGCGCGTTGTCACGCTGGTTCTTGTTGCCCCAACTAGAACCGCCGCCTGAATTACCCGATGAAAAATTTGTCATTACCCCTACCTTGACCTATGCACCCTGTTGATCGCTAGGGGTACAAACCTGTGAATTACTTGTGGACAACTTTTGGATTCTGGGGATAAACCCCGTCCCGAAATGAAACAGGACCCGGACCAGTTGGCCCGGGTCCTGCTCACATCTTGAATTGTTCGATGTTGTGGTGCGGACCAAGTCCGCGATCATCACTTAGCAATGACGTTGATATTGATACCGAACTGCACATCGTTGTGCAATTTGGCGGTGACGCTGTATTCGCCCACGGTCTTGATGTGGTCGGGAACCGACAATTTCTTGCGATCAAGTTCAATACCGGTCTGAGCCAAAACCGCTGACACAACATCAGAGGCGGTTACTGAACCGAACAAACGACCTTCGGTTCCGGCAGCCTTGGCCTTGATCTCGATGACCTTAGCAACCAAAGTCGAGGCAATGGTCTGCGCAGAATCACGATCAGCGGCATCGCGTAGGTCGCGACGACGGCGCATTGAAGCTGCCTGAGAAACTGCACCGTCGGAGGCGTTGATGCCGAGTCCGCGAGGCAACAAGTAGTTGCGGCCGTGGCCCTTCGTGACTTCAACGATGTCACCGCGCTTGCCTAATCCATTGATGTCGGAACGCAAAATGATCTTCATGATCAGCCCTCCTCAGTGGTTTCGATGTCGTCTGCTGCCTCGAACTCGATACCGGTATCGACATCATCGATCACGGCGTCAATGTTCTTGTTTTCAACCTGGTCAACGGCTCCTTCAGAACCACGAGGACCACGCGGTCCGCGAGGACCACGACCAACCGAAGCAACGCGCTTGGTGTACGGCAACAAAGCCATTTCACGAGCGTTCTTAATGGCGGTTGCCACTTCACGTTGCTGCTGCACCGTTGCACCGTTCAAACGCTGACCGCGGATCTTTGAGCGGTCGGACATGAAACGATTCAACAAGTTGATGTCCTTGTAATCGATGTACTCGATTTTTTCGGCAGCCAATACATTGGCCTTCTTTTTGATCTTGCGACCATTGTCTTTCGGAGCACGGCCCCGAACTGGCTTCTTTGAAGTGCTATTTCCCATGAACTTTTCCTTAAGTCGATACGTGAATTACAGATGGATAATGAAGTTTGCGAACTAGTCGCTGATCAGAATGGTTCTTCGTCGGCGTAGTAACCGTCGTTGGCTGGCGCTGAAGAGGGTGCGCCACCTGAGCGTGGAGCTTGGCGCGGTGCTGAACCGCCGCCTTCGCCGCCGCCTTTCGGTGGTGTTCGTTCAACGGTGACCGTGGCCCAACGCAAGGTCGGCCCAATTTCGTCGGCGGCGATATCTACTGACGTGCGCTTGCCACCTTCACGAGCTTCGTATTCGCGAACATCGAGACGACCAGTCACCAAGACACGCGTGCCTTTGGTCAGCGAAGCCGCGACGTTTTCGGCGAGTTGATCCCAAGCAACAACATTCATATATGTCGTTGCTTCTTGCCATTCGCCGTTGACTTGGTAACGACGATTGACCGCAATACCCACGGTGACCGTGGCCTTGCCTGATTGGGTGTAACGAAGTTCGGGATCTCGGGTGAGATTGCCGACGACGGTGATGGTGTTAGAAGCCATAGGTTTCCTCCAGTGGTTGCTGAGAGTGGATAGGTCCGAGGACGAAGGCTCAAGCTGCGACGAGTCCGCGACGAGCGGCCTCATCGTCGGGGAGACGCATCAACTTGTGCCGAAGGACGTCGTCAGCGATACGCATTGATCGCTCGAGTTCGTCAAGTGCGCCGCCGGGAGCGACAACGTTGAGGATGGCGTAGTAGCCCTCTTCTTTTTTGTTGATCGGGTAGGCCAAACGGCGCTTGCCCCAGAAATCAACTTTCCCGTGAACGGTTCCACCAGCGTCAGCAATGCCCTTTGAGACATTGGCAATCCACTGCTGGGCAACGACATCGTCCAGCGAGCCGTCGATAATGATCATTAATTCGTAAGCACGCATCATAAGCGTGTAACTCCCTTCGGTCACGGTGTCGGCCTATCCGACATCGGGGCCCCTGCTTGGGGCAGGGTATGTACTGACTCGGAAAGTGTATCGGGGTAAAAGCAGAACCTCACAGGGACGACTATGTCAAAGGGGTGTCGCACAGTCGACTGAAATGTTCGCCCCGGGTTCGTTCAGGGGCGAGTGAGTCGCACAAATGAGGCAGCCAATAGACCGACCCCCCATGACACTGCACCGTCGCGGGTTGACACCGAACCGCCCTCACGCAGGTAACCCGTGACCGCCGCGGGTCGAAATCCCTGGAATGCCAGACCCGGAGCACCACCTTTCAGGCCCCACCACACCGAAATCACACCGATAATCATGGTGGCCACACAGACTGGTAGGGCGAGGGTTTCTCGCGGCATTCGCGAGGCCAATACCAGGGCAAAGACTGCGCTCAGCAACAGCAATACCCCCACCGCCGCCAACGCAATAAACAGGTGTTGCATGACGCCGGGTAGGCCGATTCCGGGTTGGTCACCGCAGTCAACCATGGCGCGAGTGGGTGCAGTCGGGTTGTCATACGGGAAAACCTGCAACAGCTGACACGGAGTACCATCGCTCAGTTGTGGAAGTCCGTCCACAAACTTCACCGAAAAGTCGTCAGTCATCGACCCAAACAACAAGAGTCCTAAACAACTGATCAACACCAAGGCCAAACCGGTCATGGCGTCGCGTTGCAAACGCCGACTAGCTTCGTAGGGCAACCAACTGCTGCGCCGCGACTTCTTACGCGATCCCGATCCGAGTTTCATCATGGTTTTAACCCACTCTCCGATCACTGCGTTGCCCACCGATGGGAACCACCCGCACTAAATGATGCCACTTACAACCACAACATGCTTCGACGACATAAGCCGTGAACTCATCAGGGCGGCGATGAAATTCGGCCAACTCTTTATTGTCGGCGATGACTTTGCCATGGGCTTGTAGGCGCGGACCGAATAAGTAGGTCACCAAAACCACATTGCTCACTGCACAAATCGGACATTTAGTTTCGGTCTGCTTACCGATGCCCCGAGCCGCCCGCATCAATTCTGGGTGGGCGTCGCACACTTCCTCGCGACCTAAACGACCTCGGTGATATTCGTTAATGAGGTGGCGCCGAGCCATACGGTGATCAACCAGCCCAGATCGCAGCGACGACACACCGCGCAATGATCCTGTTCCGAAGGATTCGCGAGAAGTCGACATTGGTTGAAGGTTACCCCGTGAATGTTCGGTCGTGAACTAACTCAACTGCGATTGTGTTGCCCACCATGAATCAAGCCGGCGACGAATTTCGTCTTCGCCAATCAGTCCCTCTTCAAGGCGAATCTCTAGCAAGAATTTCAGGGCGCGACCAACAATCGGTCCGGCTGGAACATCAAGTTGCCTCATGACCTCAACACCGTCAAGTTCGGGGCGAATCGCTTTGAGTTCTTCTTTGGTAGCGAGTTCGGTGATGCGCTCTTCAAGCTCATCCATGCGACGGGCCAGTCGTGCCGCTTTACGTTCATTGCGCGTCGTGCAGTCGCATCGAGTTAACACATTGAGCTCCGTCAGCAACGGACCAGCATCATTGACATAACGACGAACGGCTGAATCAGTCCAACCCATTTCATATGTGTGAAAACGTAAATGCAAACGAACTAGTTCGGTAATAGCTTCGACGTCCTCGTTGGGAAACCGCAAGGCAATCAGGCGCTTTTTCGTCATTTTCGCGCCTTTCACATCATGCATGTGAAACGTTGTTCCTTTACCCTCTTGAAATCCTCGTGTCGCTGGTTTGCCCACATCGTGAAACAAGGCCGACAAGCGCGTGATACGGAAGTCGAAATCGTCATGTGCATCAGGTCGCACATTCTCAATCACCGCAAGCGTGTGTGTGAGCACGTCTTTGTGCCTGTGAATCGGATCGTTTTCCAAACGCATCGCTGGAAGTTCAGGCAAGAACTTTTCGGCAAGGCCGGTCTCAACCAAGAACCACAAACCAGCCGTCGGCGAATCAACAACGATGAGTTTGTTCAATTCATCTCGAACGCGTTCGGCAGAAACAATTTCCAGGCGGTCTTTGAATTGCTGAACTGCTGCAACAAGTTCAGGAACTGGCGTCATGTCAAACCGCGCAATAAAGCGCGCGGCCCGAATCATCCGCAGCGGGTCATCACTAAAACTGATATCGGGATCAAGCGGTGTACGGAGCGTCCGCGTCATCAAGTCGATGGCGCCATTGAACGGGTCAACCAAGGTAGGTGTGTCGCTCGTGAGTTCGAGCGCCATGGCGTTGATCGTGAAGTCGCGTCGCGACAAATCAATGTTGATTTCGTCGGCGTACTCAACATCGGGCTTGCGAGTGTCGGGGTGATAAGCCTCGGCACGGTGCGTAGTGATTTCATAAACCCTGTCACCTTTACGGGCCCCGATCGTTCCGAACTTCTCGCCCTGGGTCCAGACGGCGTCGGCCCACCCACTCAATAAACGTTTGGTCTCATCTGGGCGAGCGTTGGTCGTCGCATCGAAGTCAATTTCGCCGCTGGCATGGCCACCCAACAGATCACGAACAGTTCCGCCGACGAGGTACAGCCGTTTGCCAGCAGCCCGAAAAAGGGCGCTGACATCTGACAACTCGGCGAGCACAGGGGTAAAACGTTCGGGCACCACGGGCGTCAGGCTATGAGGTGGGCCGAGCACTTGTGGTGTTCTTTTGATGGACATTTTCACAATGAACCCCAATGCAAAGCGACCTAGCCTTTAATCTTCCGAATCGTACGTTGACTGGATGACCCGATGGCTGAATTAGATCCTGAGGCATTGCGCGCCACGCAGCCACTCATTGAAGAAATCGCCGTGCAAGTCGCGCGCGAGTTCACCTTGGACAGCCTGCAGTGGGGACTCATCGCCGCAGATCAATTGCTCACCAGTGGTGCAACGGGTTCGGTTACCGACTTGTCGACGCGATACCGCATTGCGTCAATGACCAAGAGTTTCACGGCTGCCGCAGTTTTAAGTTTGCGCGATGAAGGCATTTTGTCCATTGATATTCCAGTTGATGAATATGCTCCAGAATTGACCACGTTTTGTCGCACAATTTCCGGAACGCGAATTACTTTGCGTCACTTGTTATCCATGACATCCGGATTAGCAACCGATGATCCGTGGGCTGATCGACATCTCGATACCACGGCCGATGAAATGAATGCCCTTTATCAAGATGGTGCGGTGTACGCCTTTGCACCAGGCACATATTTTGAATATTCAAATTTGGGTTTCGCACTCATTGGTCGAGTGGTTGAACGAGTTACCGGTCGTCGGGTGCGTGATTTTGTTGACGAACGTTTTCTGCAACCATTGCAGATGACATCAACTACGTGGGATCCGCCTACCCGTCATAAATGGGCACGACCTACTCGTGTTCAAGATGGTGCGATTATCCCTGATGGTCTTGAACCACTCAATGATGGTGAGATCGCGCCAATGGGTGGTTTGTGGACAACAGTTGACGATCTCGCGCGGTGGGTCATATGGCTCAATCAAGCTCATAGCAACTTTGAGGCGTGCACTGCCCAACTCAGTATCGCATCACGACTTGATATGCAGGTGATGCATAGTTATGCCGGCGTCGTTGCCCTTGACGGCGAAAAGGCTCCGACTGGTTATGGCTACGGACTCATGATGCGCGACGATCCCGATCTGGGAGTCGTCAATTCACATTCGGGTGGCCTTCCGGGCTACGGCAGCAACATGCGTTGGTTAGCTGGTCGCACAATAGGGGTCGTTGCGGTTTCAAATACCACCTATGCACCGATGTCGGTGTTTACTCATCGCGTGCTGAAGATGTTGCACAACGCCAATCTCATACCAAAACACAACATTGCTGTCTCTGATGTTTTGCAACAACGGTCTGAACAATTGGTGGCACTTCTCAATCAGTGGACCGATGAACAAGCCCAATTACTTTTTGCGGACAACGTCGCCCTCGATGAATCATTAGAACGGCGTCAATCTGCCGCGCAAAAGTTGGTCGTTGACCACGGCTCATTAGTGATCAAATCAATTATCCCGAGTAGCCACATTGAGGCCGTCATTCATTTGGTGAATGGTCGAAAAATTGAAGTCTTGCTTGGACCGCTGCGTTCAGCACCAATTCAATGGTATGAACTGAAGTAATCCGAATTATTAATTACTTCCAGTAAGACTCAATCGCGGTTAGTTGTTCAAATGATTCAGATGAACCGCCCGATGTTGGCTTTTCTTCACTGTGTTGTTCTCCGAGCATCGCCGCAAGTGTGCTTGCGGTTGACATGCGCAATGCATTGAGGTCGTATCCACCTTCCAGCATGACCAGTCGTCGACCATTGGGCACGAGTTGCAAGATGCGCTGCATCATCAAGGGATAATCGCCAGCCGATAGTCCCATTTGTGTAATCGGGTCATTGCGATGCGCATCGAAACCTGCCGACACAATGAGCCACGTCGGTGCGAACTTTTCACTCATGGGCACAATCAATCGATCAAAGGCCGCAAGGTACACATCTCCGGTTGTGTTTGGCGGCAACGGAATGTTGAGGGTGTATCCAACGCCATCACCACTTCCGCTTTCGTCGTACCAACCAGTTCCTGGATACAGCGGCCATTGATGCAGGGACACAAAAAGTACCCGCGGATCGTCGTAGAAAATATCTTGGGTTCCGTTGCCGTGATGCGCGTCAAAGTCAACAATCAACACTCGTTCACCAGCGTCAGCCAACGCTGCAGCGGCCACTGCAACGTTAGAGAACAAGCAGAAACCCATCGTCTCTGTTTTGGTGGCATGGTGGCCTGGTGGACGAACCGCGCAAAAAGCCGAGTCGGCTTCGCCATTTTGCAAAGCACGTATCGCAGTCAGTCCAGCACCCGCGGCAAGCATTGCTGCTTTCCACGAACCAACCGACGCACGGGTGTCAGGATCTAGTTTGCCCCCACCCGATTGAACAACTCTTTCAATTCGATCAACATGGTCTGACGTATGCACGCGTAAGATTTGTTCGCGCGTTGCGGGCTCGGGTACCAATGGAATCAAAGCGTCAGCAACTCCGGCCTCGCGTGAACCATCAATCACCGCACCTAAACGTTCGGGCCGCTCTTGGTGTTGAGGACCATTGAGATGATCGAGGTAAGCCTCGTGGGTGGCAAAGAGAATGCTCATTAGTTCAAACGATAGGGCATGAAGCGTCCGTACTACTGAGTAGCGCGACGTTCAAGAGCAGCGTCTATTTCGGAGTTGATTGCGGCAGCCAAAATTTTGTTTCCCGCCAAACTCAGATGGAATCCGTCGCCATCGCGCGACTTCTTACGTTCACCATCACTCGGGTCGATGACATACTGCGAATAGTTCCCGTCGAGTCCGAGAAACAGGCTCCATGTATCGATGTACGCCACGTCCGCGCCGGACGTCCGCGCGGCCTCAACTGCATTCTTCGTCGCCGTTCGCAGAATTGACAAATTATTGCGGAAACCTTTTGCTTTCGCGTCGGGCGTACCGACCCACACCAACGACCGACCCTGTGACGTCACCAAGGTAATGACTTCGGCAACTCGGCGTTGATATTCAACGGCCCACTCGGGATCATTGGTTGAATACGACACGTCATTGACATAGACATCTTGCCCGTCATTGGCGCCGAGTCCAATCACCACAACATCGGCATTTTCTTGGGGCACCCATACATTGAGATGATTGGGCCAATCAAAGAATCTCGGCTGACTCAACCCGGACGAACCCTTGGTTGCCAAGAATGTCGTCTTGCCCTCTCGGTCGAGAGTTGATTTCAAAATGCCGCCAAATCCTGCGGTGAGCGAGTCGCCATAAATACTCACCCGAGGCGGACCTTTGATCACCAGAATTGTTGAGGTGCTGGCAGTTATTGTCGTTGCCGATGCAACCTCATTCGTGAGTGGGTTAGTTGTTGTCTCGATCTGCGCAGGGTCTTGACTTCCAGATACCCCAGACGAATCAGAACCGAGTGCCTGAATCGTGAGGATCACCACCATCAGAATTGAGACAGCCACCAAGCCGACCAGCATTTGACGACGGCGATAAATGTCTGGGGATAGACGGGCTGAACCGTGCTGAGTCTGGTTTTCGGACTCGTTCATGCAGACTCGCCTCCGGTTCAATCGTCGAGACTTAATATATAGGTGTCAGTGAAAGCGTTTTCCCTACCATTTTGGCACTACCGTCGATGGGGTGATCACTGGGTTACGACAACGGCGACACGCCGCGAGTGCTCGACTTTTTGACGACGGCATCGTGTGCGCTCGGGTTCGCCGATGGCCAAGTTGTCCCGATATTGCCCATTTGGTGCTGACCGATCACACCGTTGCTCCATCGGTAACATCATTAGATGAATGGACAAATTCATTACGCACCGAGGGTTACTCGTCAATTCGTACCGGTGCCTTGTCACAAAATGCCGCGAAGCCTTTTGTGTTGCGTGGATTCCATGAAATTCAACAGTTGGCCCTGATGCGTATGAAGACGCCCTTTTCACATCTGGCCAACCACTCAAGTCGACGTCCCCATCACGAAATGCGCCCACTCCGCTCGCAACGAGCACTTGATGTGGCGGCGCGACTGGACCATTTGGCGTTTGAATCAGGATGGGAACTTGATGTTAATGGCATCGAAGAAGCCTGTCGGGCCACGCCCGTTCATCGCATTCGATTAGCTGTCACCGCCACCGATGAACCAGCGGGATATATGGTCACGGGTCGCAACGGATCGGCCGGATTTATTCAGCGACTTGCAGTTGACCCTGCTCACGAAGGTCAAGGTGTTGCCACGTCTCTCTTACAAGATGGCTTGGGATGGCTGACTCGGCGACGAGTCACTGACATTTTGGTGAATACCCATCTGGATAATCAACGCGCCTTAGCGTTGTACCAGCGCCTCGGATTTGAACAGCTGCCTGAAAATTTACACGTCATGGAATTATCACTCCGCAAGTCAGGTGAGTCGTGAGATCTCGATTACTCATCGCGCTTGGCACTCTCATGGCAGCGACGGTCATCCCGCTACAAGCCGCCAAAGCCGCGACACCCGAAATCATTTCGTCGCTCATCAGTCAAGACCAATACGTCGCCGGAGTCGAAAATTCGCTCATTCGTTTTAGTGTTACCTTGAGTGGTCGCGATGCTGCATCAACTGCTTCAACAAAATTAGTGATCACGTCGTATAAGCCAGTGCAGACTCGCCAAGACGTGCGCGCTGCGGCCTCTGGTGAGTTGCCGTCAATAGTTGACACCGTCATTATTGACGTCAGCCAAGTTCGAGATCCCGCCACTGGCCGAGTTGATGTGGCTGTCCCGATTGAAATTGGTAGGCGCACCAAAGATGCGTTGCAGATGTCGGCCACTGGCGTCTATCCGATCAGTATCGGACTTCAAGAGGGTAAATTGGTGACCAGCCAAATCGTCACTTTTGTCGAACGCCTACCCCAAGACGTCACCAGTCCCCTTCCAAGGGAAAATCTTCGACTCGCTCTCGTTGGAACTTTAACTAGTGATATCAGTTTGCAATCTGACGGCTCAACCCTAGTCAGCGAGGCCAGTCGCGAACTTTTGTCAAATGCCGTCACCACACTTGAAACGAATCCACAAACTGCTGTCTCGCTGGCGATCCGCCCCGAACTGATGGACGCCCTAGCTAACTCATCTGATGCAGACATTGCTGTCCTGAACCGATTGCAAGCCGCGACATCCTTGCACCTGCTCGCCTCAACTTATGTCGATGTACAACCCGACGAATTGGTCGCTAGCCAAAATTCTGAGGTCTTCACGGCCCAGCTGCGACTCGGTGAAGACACGATGGCCGGAATTTTCCCAACTAAATCAGTCAGTCGCTACTCGTGGCTCCAGAGTTCTGCACTATCCAGTAGCGGTGCGCAATTACTCCGTAATCTGGGACTTCGTACGGCCGTCTTGCTCAGCGAGTCGCAAAAAACAACTGCCGGCGGAATCTCACTTTTCGCTGAACCCACGCGAATGTTTGAACTGAAACTGTCAAATTCTGATCGTATGACTGCTGCACTAGCCGACATTCATCTCGGTGAAGCACTTACCCGTGGATCAAATGACCCTTACGGTGGGGCCTACCTCGTCGCCCAGCAAATTTTGGCAGAACTCAAGGTGTTGCGTATCGAAATCATTGACCGCGACGAAACCATGAACGGTCGGGGGGTCATTTTGTCGACCGACTCGGGGGTGTTGCCATCAACTGCACTTATCACGGCACTCGTTAACTCCCTTGCTGGTCAACCCGACATAAATTTTGTCTCTCTTAGGGATCTATTAGGCACCATGACGGTCAGCGTCATGGACGGGTTGCCGGTTTCGGTTGAACTTCAAGTCCAAGACGATCTGGGCACCAGCGATGCCTCGTTAAATGAATTTGCTGATCGAGTGAACGGATTTTCCGCCATGTTGCCCGATGGCGACGAACGCCCGATTCAGTGGCGTCGAGTTGTCAACGTCTTGCCGTCACGAAGCCTCAACCAAGTGCAGGTCAAGGCATATATCAATGCAATTGACACTGAACTTGCAGCGATCGGCGGGTCGGTCGTGACCCCCACCTCAACCACTTTCACATTGGGTGGCCGCGATAGTTCCATTCGCCTGTCATTACGCAACGACAACGACACCGACCTGTTGGTGCGCGTGCATCTGACCAGTTCGAAACTTACGCTTCCACAAGATGACCAAGTAGTGACTCTGCCCGCTGGAACTACCACGTTGGTCGAAATACCAGTCACAGCAAAAAGTAACGGCCGTTTTCCGGTGACCTTGCAACTCCTGACACCCAATGGTGAAGTCACCGTTGGGGCCCCTGCCACCTTCTCGGCTCGGGTCAACGCCTTAGCAGGACTGGGTCAACTGTTCACCGGAGTCGCTTTGTTGTTGTTGTTGTCCTGGTGGATCCATCACCTACGACGTGAACATCGCCGCCGTCAATTTGAAAGTTTTGACTCCACCGAGCGGCACCCCTCTGGCGAACGTTCCGCATAGTCCCGACGAACTAACCTACAGACGTGACTACTTCAGCCGTTCGTATCATTACCGACAGTGCGTGTGACCTACCTGATTCGGTCGTTCAATCTCTCGGAATTGAAGTTGTTCCGCTATTTATCAGATTTGGCGATGACGAATTAGTTGATCGCGAACAGTTGACGACCGCTCAGTTTTGGCAAAGATGTTCAGTTGAAGCCGAACTTCCATCAACCGCTGCTCCGTCGCCTGGTCGGTTTGAAGACGCCGTCCGCAAACTCCAAGGCGAAGGCGCTACCGGAGTGATCATCATCAACTTATCGGCCGCACTTTCGGGCACGATGCAAAGCGCCGAAGTCGCTGCGGCGGCTCTGCAACCCACGTGCGATGTACGCGTCGTCGATAGCCGCACAGTCACGATGGGGCTCGGCGCAATTGTCGTCGCCTGTGCCCGTGCTGCTCAAGAGGGCAAGACCATTGACGAGGTTGAGACCCTTGCTCACGACCTCAGTCGTCGGTGCAAGGTCTGGGGGGCTCTCGACACCCTAGAAAACCTCAAGAAGGGTGGCCGTATCGGCGGAGCCAAGGCCATGTTGGCTTCAGTTCTTTCGATCAAACCCATCATCGAAGTTCGCGACGGTGTTGTTCAAGAGGGCGGCAAGCAACGCACTCGTAGTAAGGCTCTGGCTTTTCTTGTTGACAAGGTGCGAGAGGCTTCGACCAATCCCGGCATTAGCCAACTCGCCGTCTTAAGTGCTGATTGTTCAGATGTTGACGCTTTCGTTACCCAACTGAAAGCTGTTTACTCGGGCGAGATTATGGTTGGTGAAATTGGTGCTGTCGTCGGTGCTCATGCGGGTCGCGGAACAATCGGAGTTGCTTTCTTCGAGAACTAAGCAACGCACTGCTACAAAACGCTTCTCTTCGCTCAACCGAGTTCACAGAGGTATTCCGCAGTCAGCACGGTTACGACTACTAGCGTTCAATTTCAAGCATGTCAACGTCGTCCCATCCCTCTGCTCCGAAACCAGCATCAATTATTGCTGATCGGTATCGCCTTGATTCTTTGCGTGCTCATGGTGGGATGGCCGATGTATGGAAAGCAACAGATTTGCAACTGGCCCGTCCAGTAGCCGTCAAACTTTTGAAGCCACATCTCGCCGCTGAGTCAACCTTGGCCGAACGTTTTCGTCGGGAGGCAATCGCTGCTGCGAATCTCAATCACGACAACATCGTCACGGTGTACGACGCCATCGAGGATGATGGTCGTCAAGCAGTCATCATGGAATTCGTTGATGGTGAGTCTTTGCGAGAGCGACTTGATCGTGAGAAAACTCTCAGCATCAAAACCGTCTTGAGTATTGGGTACTGGGTATGCCTAGCCCTTGATGCTGCCCACAAACAGGGTCTGATCCATCGCGATGTCAAACCCGGCAACATCTTGATAGATATCAAAAAGAAAGTGATGTTGACCGATTTCGGAATCGCAAAAGTACTTGATGGTGAAGAAGACTTGACGAGCGAAAACATCATGATGGGAACAGCAAAGTATTTGTCGCCCGAACAGGTTCGTGGCGACAGTCTTGATGCGCGTGCTGATCTTTATTCTTTGGGTCTCGTGATGTACGAATGTCTCGCCGGAAAAGTTCCGTTTGTTGGCAAGAATGACACCGACACTGCTCTTGCTCGACTACACCGCGATGCAACTAATATCGCACAACACCGGCCTGATATTGACCCAGAAGTTGCACAACTGATCACCCGGCTTATTGCTCGCGAACGCAAGGATCGATACGGCGATGCTGCTCAGGCTGCCACTGCGCTTCGTCGAATCATAGAAACACGCAAATCATCAACACCTGCTGATACAAGACGACCCACTGGTGATCGCACGCCGACTCCTGGAAAAGTGATTCGTCCGAAAGGACACACCCCAGCAGGGATCACCCGTCAACCAGATGACGCCGTGAGCAAAAAAGACCCCGTGAGCAAAAATGACCAACGCGGTCAACAAAGTTCACGTCCAACTGCATCGACACGCTCAACTGCTCCGAATCAAGCGAAAAACCCGTTCAAACCAACTCCAGTGATGTTGATCGGAATTGTGACGGTTCTGCTCATTGCGGGTGTCATTTTTGCGCAGTTCAACAAATCAGATTCAACATCGGTTGTCCTTGCGACATCAACTTCTATTGCGGTCACGACTCCTGTTGTCACGGGTCCAGTGCAAATTACAGGTATCAAATCATTTGATCCTCAGGGTGATGATAAAACCGAAAACGAAGATCAGGCGCGGAACGTCACTGATGGTGATGCAACAACGACTTGGTCAACATCGTGTTACAAGTCGCCCACATTTGGTAGCAAATCGGGAGTTGGTTTAGTAATGCAACTCAGTGGAGTCGCACTCGCACAACTGCAGGCCGATGTTCAGGGCGATAGTTGGAAAGCCAAGGTCTACACATCAAACTCGGCTGGTAGTGATCTTGAATCCTGGGGTTCGCCTATTTGGGAAGGTTCTGCCGAAGGTGGTCCAACGATTACAACCTCATTCGCGACTCCGGCACAATTTGCATTGGTGTACCTCACGCAAATTGGTCGAAGCGGATTTTGTAGTAATAACAATCCCTACCGCGGTTACATCAGTGAGATTCGAATTCTGCCGGCACCCTAGTTGACCGGCGTTACTTATGACCTCGACACCATCTCTCGACTCGTTGTTGAGAGAGCACTACTCAATGATTCGGTCGGTCTGTCGAAGAATTTTGCTCAACGACGCTGATGCCGACGACGCCACACAAAACGCCATGATCGCAATCGCGCGAGGATATGAAACGTTTGATGGCCGATCAACATTTTCCACGTGGGCTTATCGGATTGCGACAAACGCAGCATTGGATGAATTGCGTCGTCGCAAGCGTCGACCGTTGTCGCTTTTTTCCCATGCCGGTCAGCAAGTTGATGTTGCCGACACCCAGATTGATGATCAGCAGTTGATGATCGAAGCCTCTGACTATCTGGCACAGGGGTTGGCACAGATCCCCGAAGAATTCCGCGTTGCGCTGGTGCTACGTGACGTCGCCGACCTTGATTATGACGAGATCAGTCAGGTCCTCGACATCCCCATCGGCACGGTTCGATCGCGTATCGCTCGCGGGCGGGGTCGTCTCGCCGACATTCTGGGGAACTTAGAAGCACCTCACGAACGTCAAACCCCAGACACTGGAAATCACTCATGAGCACCGACCCAACGAACAATACTGACGACGACATCATCATTGATGAGCTGGCAAGTCGGTTGGTTGATCGCGATATAGACCTTGCTGATATTCCCTCCGAATTACGCGTCGTTGTTGAGTCTCGTGCTGCACGGTTTGTCACCAATCGTCAGCAACTGTTGACATCGCTCCCCCAAGCCGATGGTTCCACGATTGACCGCGCAATAAATGAAGCAATAAACGAAGCCCTCCGAAATAACCAAATCCAAGCAGTCAGTCAAGTGAAGTCGCGAAAGTTCGGTGTGTATATCGGCGCACTCGCTGCCGCGGCGGCTGTCGTTGCAATCATTGGCGTCGCGACAACACAATCAGGTTCATCAGATGAATCTGTGAGCGATATGGCCGTCGCATCAAAAATTTCGCCGGAAGAGGCGGCAGTGCCAATGGCATCCGAAGCACCAGCCGAGATGGCTGCGGACAGCTTCGCTCCGATGGCTGCCGACTCAACTCTCTCCGGAGCGAAAGCCTCTTTCATCATCAATGACACCAACGAACTTCAAGACCTGGTGTCTCAATGGTCGGTTGAGGGTTTTGTTATTCCACAGAAATCCGAGCAACTTTGTGACGACCCACTGCGTCCAGCCATTGATATTGAAGCGACTTTTGCTGGTGAACCAGCCGAAATTCACTTCACCCCTCAAGATGGCGTCTTCGTGTACCGCGTCAGCGACTGCTCAGTGATCATTGGCATCGTGCCGTAACTCGCTTTCGTGGCTAGCCTCAAGATCATGGCTGGCAATCCGCTCACCGATCCAAATTGGGCTTCTGATTTCACCGAAACGATTATTGAAACTGTTGACAAGGTTCGTGATCGCACCACGAAGCCCATTGTCATGGTTGCTCGAGGTTTAGTCTTCGGCTTACTCGGTACTTTTCTCGGGTTGATGGCTCTCGTTTTACTGCTCGTTGGTATTTCTCGTGGCCTCATCAATTTGTTGGAATGGCCCCTTGATCACGATTCAGCGGTTTGGGTTTCACATATTGTTCTCGGTTCACTTTTGTGCCTTGTCGGCGCAATCTTTATGGTTCGCCGTCAAAGTAAGGAAGGCATCTAAATGTCTACTCATCATCGCGTCATTATCATCGGATCAGGTCCGGCTGGACTCACCGCCGCTATCTACGCCGCTCGCGCCAACCTCGCTCCGTTTGTGATTGAAGGCGAACCAAGTAGCACGAGTGATCAACCAGGTGGACAGTTGATGCTTACCACCGACGTTGAAAACTTCCCGGGTTTCCCCGAGGGAATCATGGGTCCAGAACTCATGATGCGTTTTCGCGATCAAGCGGCACGCTTTGGCGCCACGTTTTTAACTGGCAAAGCCACCAAAGTTGAGTTCGGTGAGAAGCCCCTCAAAGTGCACGTGCGCGATGAGATTTTCACCGCCGATTCAGTGATTATTTCGACCGGTGCACAGAGCCTCATGCTGGGCCTTGAAGCCGAAGAACGCCTGATCGGACGCGGCTTGTCAACGTGTGCAACCTGCGACGGTTTCTTCTTCCGCGGCAAGGAAATTGCAGTTGTTGGTGGTGGAGACTCGGCAATCGAAGAAGCCAGTTTCCTCACCAAGTTCGCCTCAAAAGTCACGTTGATTCACCGTCGCGACTCCTTCCGTGCCAGCAAAATTATGCAAGATCGCGCGCTCTCTAATCCAAAGATTGAAATGTTGTGGAACACCGCTGTCACTGAGATCGTTGGTAAAGATCAACTGGAATCCATTTCACTCAAGAACACCGTGACCGGCGAAGAAAGCAGCATGGCTGTTGCTGGTCTCTTCATCGCCATTGGTCACCGTCCAAACACTGATGTGTTCAAGGGTGTCATCGACATGGAAGACAGTGGCTACTTGATCACTCGTCCTGATAGTACGTACACCAACATCGAAGGTGTCTTCGCTTGTGGTGACGTGAAAGATCATGTGTATCGCCAAGCAATTACTGCCGCTGGTTCGGGTTGTATGGCAGCCATTGACACTGAACGTTGGTTAGAGCAACAGCACTGACTCATACGATGTAACATTCGTTTGATACATACGCTCGCAAAGGATTCGCTATGGCTGACGGAATTGTCACTCTTACTTCTGGAACATTCGACGAAACAATCAACTCGTCCTCAACGCCTGTTGTCGTTGATTTTTGGGCCGAATGGTGTGGTCCGTGCAAGATGATCGCCCCAATCTTGGGTGAAATCGCTACTGAAAAGGCTGGTCAGGTGACCATCGCCAAATTGAATGTTGATGACCATGGTGATATCGCTCAGCGTTTCGGCGTCATGAGCATTCCAACCTTGTTGATCTTTAAAGACGGCAACCTTGTCAAGACCATGGTCGGGGCCAAGGGCAAGGGTCAACTTCTTTCTGAACTCGAGGAATTTCTCGCCTGATGGCTATCGCACCCGGTGATACGGGTGAGGCGGTTCGACAACTGCAACATCGCCTCGGAGCAGCTGGTTATTTGCCAGATGTCGGTGTGACCCCCGATCTCTACTGCGCTGGTACGCAACAGGGCGTGATCTCGTTCCAAGAAGACCGTGGTCTGACTGTTTCGGGAGTTTGCGACGACGATACGTGGACGGCACTGCTGGAGGCCTGGTGGAGTTTGGGGGATCGTTCTCTCATGTTGCGCTCTCCCAACTTACGTGGCGATGACGTGGCCGAACTTCAGCGTCTACTGTCGCGCTTGGGCTTTGATTGCGGCCGTATCGACGGTATTTTCGGACAAAAACTCAATCGATCATTGCGTGATTTTCAATTGAACGCTGGTCTGGATGTCGATGGTGTCTGCCACGATCACACTGTGGCGGTGTTACGTCGGCTTTCCCGTATGACTGGCGATGGCCCTGGTATTGCGGCCGTGCGTGATTCCGAAAAGGCTCGACGCGGTCAACCCCTAATCGGGCGTCGCGTTGCCGTGGGTCAGTTTGGCGAATTTGAGCCTCTCCGACAGGCCTTGGGTGAGGCATTGCGTGAACATGGCGCAATGTTGATTGAACTCACTGATGAAGAAGTACCTGCTCAGGGCCGTACCGCCAACCTTTTCGGTGCTGATGTTTATGTGGGGGTTGAGTCAAGTCCCTACTATGAAGCGCGCGTGTCGTACTACTCAGTTCCAGCCTTTGAGTCGGCTGGTGGCCGATCGTTAGCCCATTTGATTGAAAGACACCTTCGCGATGTGGTCCCCCGAATTTCAGTGAACGGTATGCGCTTACCGATTTTGCGTGAGACCAAAATGCCTGCAGTGTTGTTAACTCTGGGTCCAGTGGAGTTAATGACTCAACGGAGCCAACGAATTGCGGAGGCGGTTTTCTTGGCTTTGAATGCGTGGGCCCCATAGATCAACCCAGAAAGAGGTTATCCACAGGCTTTTCCACACCTTGTGTGCAACTATGTGGTGTGACTATAGGGTCAGAGTTGAGGGTTTGGAAACACAAAATGTCTGCACTCACGCGTGAGGCTTATCCACAGACCGGTCACTCGACGGGGCCGGAACCCATCATCAAGTAATACAACCGCTCGAGATCATCAAGTCCGGCAAACTCAATGGTGACCGCTCCCTTTTTGTTGCTGTTCATTCTGACATTCACGCGCGTCGACAAGTATTCCGAAATTTGGCTCTCGAGTTCAAGCAGTCCGGCAGGGGGCAGTTTGGTGACGGTGCCCCCCGTGTCGGAGTCATCACCGGTTTTACCTGGCTTGACAACCGGGGTGGGCGGGTCTCCCCCACGATCACGAATTGCTTCTTCGATTGAACGAACTGACCAACCTTCAATGGCCGCTCGTCGAGCCAATTGCTCTTGAAAAGCCCGGTCGGGAGTTCCGAGCAACGCTTTGGCGTGTCCGGCCGATAAACGTCCGTCGGCAAGGAAGGCTTGTATAGCGGCGGGAAGGGTCAGTAACCGCAACGAATTGGTGATCGAGCTGCGGCTTTTACCCACGCGCTTGGCCACATCGTCGTGGGTCAGGCTGAAATCATCAATGAGTTGTTGGTAAGCCCCTGCTTCTTCAAGCGGAGCCAAATCTTGACGATGCAGGTTCTCGACTAAGGCCTGTTCAACCGACGACATGTCATCGGTTGTTTTCACAACGGCTGGAACTGTTGTCAGACCAGCTCGTTGAGCGGCTCGCCAGCGACGCTCTCCGGCGATCAACTGATATGAACCATCAGCCAGTTGACGGACGATCAAAGGCTGTAAAACACCGATCTCACGGATTGAAGCCGATAGGTCGCTCAGCGATTCTTCATCAAAATGAAGGCGTGGTTGATTGGGGTTGGGTGAAAGATCCCCTACTGGGATTTCCACCAATGAGGCTCCTCGAGCCGCTGTATCTGAGCCAGAGTCACCGAACCCTGAGGGGATCAGCGCATCAAGTCCTTTACCGAGTCCTGGGCGACGTGCCACCAGCTACCTCCTTAGCCACCAATCGATAGGAGATTGAGCCCTTCGATGACGGGTCGTACACATTGATCGGCTGGTGGTGGCTGGGGGCCTCCGACAACCGAACGTTTCGTGGAATGATCGTGGCGCACACCTTGTCGCCGAAGTGTTCGCGAACCTGCTTAACAACCTCAGCAGACAATTGGGTTCGAGCGTCGTACATCACACACAAGATGGTGCTGACTTCAAGTGTGGGATTGAGATTCTTTTTGACCTTGTCGACATTGCGCAGCAACTGACCGAGGCCCTCCAGGGCGTAATACTCACACTGGATCGGGACAAGAACTTCGCGAGCGGCCACCAGGGCGTTCACGGTCAAGAGCCCGAGAGAGGGCGGACAGTCAATAATGACGAAGTCGTACTCATCAAGTTCTTGATCGATCGCCCGCTTGAGACGGTGCTCACGAGCCATTTCATTCACGAGCTCAATTTCGGCTCCAGCCAAGTCAAGGTTCGCTGGAACTACGAAGAGATTTTTGACATTGGCCGGTTCGACACAATCGCCAATTGCTACATCATTTAAGAGGACGTCATAAATCGAGGTTTCAATACCCCGGGTTTCAATTCCGACGCCTGACGAGGCGTTGCCTTGCGGGTCAAGATCGATCAACAGGGTGCGGAAACCCAGTTCTGCCAAACACGCCGACAAGTTCACCGAAGTTGTGGTTTTACCGACGCCGCCTTTTTGGTTCGCCACAGCAATAACGCGAGGCAGGGGCCGGTTGTGCTGGATCGCAGGGGAATCGGTCATGGGTATTTCCTTACAGCGGCAACACCACGGGTGTGGGGTTGACAAGGGTGGGGTAAATGTTCTCCGAACCCGAAGAACACCGAAATCGTACCCTATGGGTATGGCAACAGGGCGGATAGCCCCAAATCAGTGTCGTTCAATGTTCCACGTGGAACATTTCTTGGGATCGGAGTTCTTTTTGGAGCCCTCCAGGTGCGCTCTTTGAAGTTGAGTGTTCCACGTGGAACATTCAGGAGCCGGTAGTTATTCAGGATTTCTGGAGAATTGCGACGCCATGCCGAACTTTCTGCCACTTGATGCCCATGGCCTCCACCTCGGGGTCCCTCCACCGAGCCCCGTCCGATTCGGGTGGTTCGCTCACAATCAACAGGCCACCTGGAGCCAAAAGGGGTGCTGCGTGCTGAGCGGTGTACGCCGGTGATCCAAAACCCCGAGACGTCACCGCATCCCAGGTTCGTCCAATAAATCGTTGGGGGAGAAGAGCGACGTCAATTTCCAGAACTTCAACATGGGACTGAAATCTCAATCGTCCCACCAGGCGAGTCAGAAGGTCGGTTCGTTTCGCTCGCCGGTCAACCAAGGTGGTCATGATCTCGGGTCGGGCGGCAGCAATAACAAGTCCGGGGTCTCCACCACCAGATCCCAGATCGACCACGGTTCGGATGTTTTCAGGAAGCGCGACCACGAAGGCCAGCGAATGGTCAATCACCTCGTTTAGTGATCGGTCCCCTAACATGCCGATGCGCTGGGCATCGCCCAGCGCATCCAACAACTTTTCTCGATTTTGTGGGCTCAGCGTGGGAACCATTGACATGGCCCCACCCTACGCCCCAACAACTACTCGGCGGAAGCCGCCGGTGTTGCGGGCGAAATGATCACGCGGCGGTTGGGGTCTTCGCCCTCCGAGTGCGTGACAATGTCGGTGCGACCAGTCAAGGCATCATGCACGATCTTGCGATCGGGTGAAGGCATTGCCTCAAGGGCGCGGGCCGAACCTGTCGACACGACTTCATCGGCAACCTGAGTGACGAAACGACTCAAGGCTTCCTTACGCTTGGCCCGGTAACCACCGATGTCAATACGTAAACGAGTGTCATGGTCGCCCATACGACGCTGGCTCACCACGCGGGTGATGTCTTGAACTGCCTGCAAGGTGCTGCCACGAGGGCCAACCAGCAAACCGAGTTCACTCCCGTTCAACTGGACTTCAATGTCCTCGCCCTGAATATTGACGACGGTTTCGCCTGTTGCGCCAATCGACGCAGCAAGTCCAACCAAGAACTTCTCGGCTTCGGCAGCAACCTGGGCAGGATCGGCGGGAGGACCTTCGGGGCGCTCGCGACGGGGTCGTTCGGCATTGTCATTATTTTCAGACACGTTCTTTTCCTGCTTTCGTGGTTGCTTCGGACGACTTGGGCGTTCACCGGTGCTGGCGCCTTCTTCACGACGAGGACGCCGTTCGCGACGATCATTTTTGGCGCGTGGGGTTCGGGGCTTAACTCGTGCTCGCACGCGGGCTTCGCCTCGGGTGCGACCAAAAAGACCAGCTTTGGGCTCTTCGACAATTTCAAATTCTGCTTCTTCATCGGCCACTCCTAATTGATCGAGGGCAATGCTTTTGGCTTCTTCGATGGACTTTCCAGTTGTTTCTACCCATTCCATGGGATTTCCTGCTTTCTTATCTGACGTGAGAGAGGTGTTCAATTAGCCGCGGGGCGGCTTCGGGTGACGGGACTGACCAGACGGCTTCGGGCGGTTCGGCGGAGTTGGCTTACCCTTGGCCGGGGTTGCGCCACCCTTCGGAGGGGTCACTCGCTTACTCACCGTGGGGTTCGCTTTCGGGGAACTCTTAGGTTGTTCTTTTGCCTTACCAAGATCATGTTTCATCTGCCCAAAGAATCCACCAGGCGCGCCTTCTTCTTTCGAGAGTTCACGGGCTTTGGCGCTGGCGGCTTGGGCCTGCTGGCCGAGTGAGTGCTCGCCCTTGTAGAAGCGGCGTGTGATGTACTGCTGTTGGGCGATTCGGACCAGGGTTTGCGAGATGTAGTACACCACGAGGCCAACCGGGAAGAAGAACTGAAAAACACCAAACGCGACGGGTAGATACTGCATGATCTTTTGTTGGGTGGCCGACATCGTCGGAGAAACGGTTCGGCTGGCGATCATGCGCTGTTGCACGAAATACATACCCATCAAGGCCACAACCAGCAGGGCATAAATAACGCCTTTGCCGGGGCTGTCTTGCATTGCTTTGATTGGGGTCAGTGACAAGTCAATGCCTAAAGACATCATGTCTGGCTTGCCATTCAAACTCTCGAACAGTTTGCTGGACTCGTTGATGTAGTCAGGCCGAATCACTTCAACACCATCAACGGTGACTTTGTTACTCAACCCATGAAGAACGCGGAACATGATTAAGAAGATCGGCATTTGCGCCAACAACGGCAAACATGACGCCAGCGGGTTGACTTTGTGCTCCTGATAAAGCTTCATCATTTCTTCATTGAGCTTTTGGCGATCGTTGCGGTACTGGTTCTGCAAACGCTTCATTTCGGGTTGAACACGTTGCATCTCGAGCATTGACTTAGTGCTCTTGAGCGTCAGCGGAAAGATCAACATCATGATGACCACTGCAACGAGCGCAATAGCGGCTGAGTAGTCAGAGGTGAGGTTGTAGAACTGGCTAATCAGCCAGGCGGCGGCTTGGAACATGTTAGGAAACCCTTCTGGTGGGGTGAACTGGGTTGATAGAAGAACCGGTGATCGATGAACCGGTGGGGCTTGCGCAATTCTCATCATGTTGATGAGTTCTGGCTTCTGGAACTGGATCAAAACCTGATGGGCCAAAAGGTCGGCAACGCACCAGTCGACGCACCGTCAACCATGTCCCGCGGCCAGCGCCATGAATGTGAACCGCTTCTTTGGCGTATTCCGAACAACTTGGAGAAAAACGACACGGTGAAGGACGTCCTTCGCGCGCAATCTGATACCAATTTATGGCTTTAAGCAGGAAAGATTTCATAACGACATCAGTTCTCGGCGGACCATTTGCTGAGCAAACCGGTCACCGATTGCAACACGTCGCCGTACGAGATATCCACTGCGGGGCGGGTCAGTCCAACTAAGTACAAACCAGGTCGAAGGTCGGGGGAGTGCCGCCGTAGAACTTCGCGCAGTTGACGACGGACGCGGTTGCGCTTCACCGCTGTTCCAGCGGTGCGACCAATAGCAAAGGCCACCTGGGGCCCGTCAAGAGAAGGGTCCGAAACCATGACACACCAAACCACTCCACTGCGAAAACGAGTTCCTTCGCGACGTAATCGCGCAAAACCCTCTCGACCGTGAAGTCGTTCAATCAAGCCGACAGCTTCTTGCGGCCCTTCAAGCGACGGGCTTTCAAAATTGCTCGCCCGGCGCGGGTGGACATACGGGCACGAAAGCCATGTTTGGCCGAACGACGCTTCTGATTTGGTTGATAAGTACGCTTCATTACAAACTCCTCGATTCCTGGTGCTGCCCCATCCGGGCGAGAAACACCAGGTAGTGGCCAATAGTCAGCCGCCTCGACAACCTGCATGCGGACTGAACCGCATAACGCTTGTCAAGCGCATTCACGCAGGCTACGGGCGAAAGACCGACGCGGGCAACCCTAGCCCAGGATCTCCGCGTTTTGCGGATTATCCACAGCCTGCTAAGGTCGTCAATCCCAAGGTATTAACAACCGTGAAAACCCTCGGGTGGCCGACGTCAGCGCAGGTCAGAACCGTAAAACAATTGTTCATATATTGTCCACAAGTTGTGGACACGCCTGTGGATGAATGGTCGATTTTTTGAAGGAGTAGCAGGTGGAACGCACAGAGGACTTGTGGACAGCAGTATCGCAACTGCTGCGCGCCCAGGTCTCTGACGCGGTCTGGTACTCAACATTCAATGACGTTCATTCGCTTTCCGGTGACGCCGCAACCTTGCGACTGGCGGTACCGAGCGGAACAGTCCGCGACAAGATCACCTCCCGCTATTTACCTCTTGTTCTCGATGCCCTCGCTGAAATCGGAGCGGGATCAACGCAACTTGAAGTTGCGGTGGTCTCAAATGACACCACCGACGAGGTCGTTCAAGCTTCGGTTCCCCAGTCGGCCGAGAAAACCCCTGTTTCAAAATCAACAAGCAGTGAGTCAGAGGCTGCTGACAAAGCCGAAGAAATGGCCGACCGTGCCGGCCTCAATCCGCGCTACACCTTTGAAACTTTCGTGAAGGGTGCCTCGAACAGCTTCGCCCTCGCCGCCGCGCAACGAGTTGCTGAAACCCCCGCTCGTTCGTACAACCCATTATTCATTTATGGCTCGGCTGGACTTGGCAAGACCCACCTCTTGCACGCCATTGGCCATTACGTACTTCAAAATTATAGCCACTACCAGGTTCGATACATTTCAACAGAAACCTTCCTCAACGAGTACGTCGACGGAATTCGAAACAACACCATCGCTAATTTCAAACGCCGATACCGCGATATCGATGTTTTGCTGATTGATGACATCCAGTTCATGGAAGGCAAAGAAGGACTCCAAGAGGAGTTCTTTCATACGTTCAACTCGTTGCACGGCGCCAATAAACAAATCGTGATTTCATCCGACCGTGTCCCTGACGCCATCCCGAACCTTGAAGAACGTCTAGTTGGTCGTTTCCGATGGGGACTCATTACCGATGTTCAACCCCCCGACCTTGAAACCCGCCTAGCAATCTTGCGCAATAAAGCCGAACGCGAGGGAACGGTGGTTCCTGGCGACGTCCTGGAATACATCGCCTCTCGAGTGACGAGCAACATTCGTGAACTTGAAGGCGCCTTGATCCGCGTCAGTGCGTACTCAAGTCTCAATCGGGTTGACATGACGGTTCCCCAAGCCGAACGTCTCCTCGAGGACCTTCTTCCAAGCACGGCTCCCAAACACCGCACCGATCAAGAGCTCCTCACCGAAATAGCTGGCTTGCTGGGCTTTGCTGTTGACGCTCTTCGCGGAAAGAGTCGCCAAAGGCCGCTCGTTATGGCCCGACAAGAAGCGATGTATGTATTCCGCGAACTTACCGATTTGTCGTATCCGGCAATCGCTCGTCTCTTCGGTGGTCGCGACCACACCACCGTGATTCACGCCGTCGACAAGATCACCAGACTCATGGCCGAACGCAGCGAGACCTACGATCGTGTCACCATGCTTGTCAAGAATCTGAAGTTGGGCTGACATGATCAACAGACTGTGTACATCTCGTGTGTATAAACACAATCATCATGTGGGCAACCAACAGTTATCCCCTGCAACACCCCACGAGCACCATTTAGGTGTGGACGGCTGTGTACAAGTGTGCGCGGGTCGTTTCACTTCACACGCTGGGAGAACGAGAGTTCATCCACAATCCACAGCCCTTATTATTAGAACTATCTTAAATCCTCATCAAGACGTGATGACAACAATGAAGGAGCCCAACCGTGAAATTTCGGTGTGAACGTGAAGTCCTTGCTGAGGCATTCGGGGCCGCAAGTCGTGCGTCTACTGGTCGCGCCACCAATCCAACCTTGTCGTGTTTGCGGTTAGTTCTTGCTGGTGATCTTTTACGAGTCACCGGAACTGACGGCGATTTAACAATTGATGTCAGTCTCACTGTTTCCGGAAATAAAGACGGCGTTGTATTGGTTCCCGCGAAACTCACCAGCGAAGTTGTTCGTTCACTTCCTTCTGGTGCCGTCGAGTTTGATCTTGGTGAGGACAAAGTTGATATTTCTGCGGGCCGCGTGAACTTCACGGTTCCGATCGGCGCCGGAGACGACTTTCCGAAATGGTCTGGCACGGTTGGCGAAGGTGTTCCAATGGCCACGAAAGATTTGTCCGAAGCACTGAAGCAAGTTGTTCGTGCGGCCAGCAACGATGATGCGCGTGGTGTGTACACCGGTGTCTTGATGACTGGCGTGGAAGGAAAACTTCGCCTCGTGGCTACTGACTCGTACCGCATGGCTATTCGCGATATTGCAGCGAACGTGATTCCTGATGATGCAAGTTTCGTTGTTCCGGCGCGAGCTTTAAACGAGCTACAACGTTTGTTGGGAACCGCTGATCGTGTTTCCATCAACATCACCGAAAATGATGCGACGTTTGAAGTTGGCAACATCCGTTTGGTCACTCGACTACTCAAGGGTGCTTTTGCTGATTACAAGCGTTTAATTCCTCCAAATTTGCCAAACACTTTGAAGGTCTCACGCGAAGCAATGATTGACGCAATTCGTCGAGTGAAATTGGTTGCGCGTGATCCGATCGGAACTCCATTGCGTTTGCAGGTCGCGGGCGATGCGGTGACGTTGAGAATGGTGACACCAGATAACGGCGAAGCAACTGAACAAATTGACGCAGTCTCTTCGGGTAGCGATATTGAAATTCGTTTTAACAACGAACTTTTGGCATCTGGACTTGAGGCTTGCGGGACTGATGAAATCACCATTCAAACCAGCGAACCAGGCAAGCTGGCTCTTATTCGTGGTGTTGATCAGAATGAGTTCACGTACTTGTTGATGCCACTGAAGTCGTGATCGCGCCATGATCGTCGAGCAGTTAGAGCTCGTCGATTTTCGCAATTACACCAACGCATCCTTTGACTTAACTTCTGGCGTGACTGCAATAATTGGTCGTAACGCGCAAGGAAAAACCAACGCTGCTGAAGCGATAGCCTTCTTGGCAACACTTGACAGTTTTCGTCAAGTACCACCCGTTGCTTTGGTTCGTGAGGGTGCAGAGTTTGCGACGATTCGCGCAGTAGTACGCCACAATGATGGTCGTGAGATGCAAGTTGAAGTACAAATTCAACGTCAAGGTCGCACGATTGTTCAAGTGAATAAGCAACGACTTCCACGCACGCGCGATCTTCTTGGGGTCTTGCGTGTCACGGTGTTTTCACCAGACGACCTCGAACTGATAAAAGGTTCGCCGTCTGAACGCCGCCGATTTGTCGATGAAACTCTCGTAAGTTTGGCTCTACGTAATGATGCTCTGCGTTTAGAACTTGATCGAGTGTTGAAACAACGCAACACCCTTTTACGTCAAGCCAATGGCCGCCTCACTGAAGAAATCGGTTTCACCCTTGATGTGTGGGACGAAAAACTCGCTTCCGTCGGAAACGAGATCGGTCATGAACGCGCCACCGTACTCGCCCAACTTCAACCGTTAGTGCAACAGGCATATCAGCACTTGGCCGGTTATCCGATGGCGGTGACCCTGCAGTATGAACCAGCATGGCGTAAAACTGGTTTAGGGATGGCCTTGGCAACAGCTCGACAAGATGATGTCCGCCGCGGGGTGTCAACGGTCGGCCCCCATCGTGACGACATTGACCTGTACCTAGGTTCACTTCCGGCTCGCACCCACGCGAGTCAGGGCGAGATGCGCTCGCTTGCCCTTTCGTTACGACTAGCCGCCCATCAACTCGTCGCCGAAAAGACCGACATGACTCCACTGCTGGTGCTGGACGACGTGTTATCTGAACTCGACCCTGACCGCTGCGCCGCCTTGTTGACCCACTTACCCAAAGGTCAGGTCGTCATCACTACAGCGAGTGCTCTTCCGGAGGCCGCCCGGCCAGATCGGGTATTGCGAATTGAAGGGGGCGCCGTTGTCGCCGATCAATCCTGAACCAACCTCCCTTTCAAACAGTATTGAGCGATTGTTGAAGTCGTTACGGGGCGGAGATCGTCAAACCACCGTGACCGTCTTTTCACGGTGGGCCGAAATTGTGGGTGAGCCAGTGTGTAGTCATGTCAAACCGCTCAAACTTGACGCCGGAACTTTGATTGTTGAAGTTGACGAACCTGCGTGGGCGACGCAGATGAAGTTCCTAGAAGCCGACCTTCTGAAGCGACTTAATGTTGGCGGTGCGATGCCCGTCGAACGACTAGAAATCAGAGTGAAACGAAAGCGGTAGAACCCGCTTTTTTCTCCGCTGAAAACACGTTGAAAAACGGTGTATTTGCCCTGCATATGTGCCCCGTATTGCCACGATTGAGAGGCTGTGAGCGACTAGGATTTCTTCGTTGTGTTGAGCCATCGTGTCGCCCAAGATTTTCATCTCGAGCACACAGTCGTTACGGCCTTCTAAAACCACCCACAGAGGAATACGTGTCCACCAAAAGCACTACCACCACAGGCGATTACGGCGCCAAAGATATTCAAGTCCTTGAAGGACTTGATCCGGTTCGCAAGCGACCCGGCATGTACATCGGCTCAACCGGTTTGGCGGGCCTTCACCACTTGATTTGGGAAGTCGTCGACAACGCAGTTGACGAAGCGATGGCTGGTCACTGCACCACCATTGGAGTGACCTTGTTGGAGAACGGCGGTTGCCGCGTTGATGACAACGGTCGCGGTATTCCTGTCGACCCGTACCCATCAGGTCCACATAAAGGAAAAAGTGCAGCCGAAGTCGTTTTGACCGTCTTGCACGCTGGCGGAAAGTTCGGCGGCGAGGGTTACAAAGTTTCTGGTGGTTTGCACGGCGTGGGTGTGTCAGTCGTGAACGCACTCTCAACCAAACTCAAACTTGAAATTGATCGTGGCGGCAAGCGTTACGAACTTGAATTCGAAGACGGCGGAAAGCCCAAGGGCAAAATCGCCATTACTGGCGACACGCCCGCCCGTGGACGCAAGAACGGTACGTCGGTAACCTTTTGGCCCGACCAAACCATCTTTGCTTCCGAAGGAACCGAATTTGTGGCGCGCACAGTTCTTGAGCGCTTACAAACAATGGCCTTCTTGAATCGTGGTCTCGAAATTGTGTTCAAAGACGAACGCACCGGCAAGACGCAAGATGTGACTTTCCAATACAAGGGCGGCATTGTCGACTTCGTGAAGCACCTGAACACTTCGAAGGAAGCCTTGTTCAGCAAAGTTGCTTATTACGAAGACGAAGACGACGGTCAGATGCTTGACATCGCGATGCAGTGGAACACTGGATACCACGAAGGTATTCACGGCTACGCCAACGGGATCAGCACCATTGAAGGCGGTATGCACGTCGAGGGTTTCAAAACTGCCCTCACCAGTGTCATCAATAAGTACGCCAAGAACCGCGGCTTACTCAAAGAAAAAGAAGACAACTTGTTGGGTGAAGATATCCGTGAAGGAATCACTGCGATCATTTCAGTGAAATTGAGCGAACCGCAATTTGAGGGTCAGACCAAAGCCAAACTCGGAAACGTATCTATGCGTTCGTTCGTTCAGAAAGTAACGAACGAACGGTTGGCCGAATGGCTTGATGAAAACCCAACCGAAGCCAACAAGATTGTCAAGAAGGCTCAAGCCGCAGCACAAGCGCGAGTTGCTGCGAAGAACGCTCGAAATGCAGTGCGTCGTAAAACTGCACTTGCTGGTGCAGGTATGCCCGACAAATTGAAGGACTGCAGCAGTGGCAATCCATCAGAAAGCGAAATCTTCATCGTTGAAGGTGACTCCGCAGGCGGCACCGCACTTGATGCGCGCGATCCACGCACCCAAGCAATCTTGCCGATCCGCGGAAAGATTCTTAATGTTGAACGCGCACGACTCGACAAGATGCTCAAGAACAACGAGGTCATCGCACTCGTGACTGCGATTGGCGGTGGAGTAGGCGATGAGTTTGATGCCGAGAAAGCGCGATATCACAAAATCATTATCTTGGCTGACGCCGACGTTGATGGCAGTCATATTCGTACATTGTTGTTGACGTTCTTCTTTCGTCAAATGCGCCCCCTTGTTGAGGCAGGGTTTGTGTACATTGCTCAGCCACCGTTGTTCTCAACCGAAGTTGGCAAGGTGAAGATCTATCTCAAAGACGAGATTGCCAGGACGCGATTCCTTGAAGAGCATCCCAATCACAAAAAAGAATTCCAAAGACTGAAGGGTCTTGGTGAAATGGACTGGGAAGAGTTGCGTTCAACAACCATGTTGGATGGAACGCGAACTTTGTTGCAAGTAACAGTTGATGAAGCGGCATTGGCCGATGAAGTTATGGGCGTGCTCATGGGTGACGACGTTGAAAGTCGTAAGCACTTCATTCAGACCAACGCTAAAGACGTAAGGTTCCTCGATATCTGATGGCAAGCAAAAAAACTCCTCCCTCCACGCCCGACGAAGGCGCAACGCCTGACGAACCAAACATTCCTGTTCAGCCAGTTTCGTTGCAGGACGAAATGGAACGTTCGTTCCTTGACTATGCAATGTCAGTCATCATGTCGCGTGCCCTTCCTGATGTGCGCGACGGATTAAAGCCAGTTCACCGCCGCATCATTTGGGACATGGAAGAACAGGGATTCCGTCCCGATAGACCATTTGTTAAGTCAGCGCGAGTGAGTGGTGACACGATGGCCAAGTATCACCCACATGGTGACAGTGCGATTTACGACGCACTCGTTCGTATGGCTCAGCCATTTTCGTTGCGTCACCCGTTGATTGCGTTCCACGGAAACTACGGTTCACCCGACTTCGGCCCGGCTGCTAGTCGTTACACCGAATGTCGCTTGCATCCATTAGCAATGCACTTGTTGGCCGACATTGATGAAAACACCGTTGACATGATTCCAACATACGACGGATCGCGCGAAGAGCCGGTCGTATTGCCGGCCCGCTTCCCTAACTTGTTGGTGAACGGCGTGCAAGGAATCGCGGTAGGTATGGCGACCAACATTCCGCCGCACAACTTGGGCGAAGTGATTGATGCCTGTATCCACTTGCTCATGAACCCGGCCGCAACCACCGAAGACCTCATGGCTTTTGTGAAAGGTCCTGACTTCCCAACCGGCGGTGCAATTCTTGGTCGTTCCGGAATCATGGATGCATACCGCACTGGTCGCGGCAGCATCAAGATGCGAGCCACTGCTTCAATTGAAGAAACTAAGCGTGGTGGCATGCAAATTGTTGTCACCGAGTTGCCATACCAAACCAGTTGTTCAGCCATCGCTGGCCGTATTCAAGAACTCGTCGACAATGGCGAACTAGATGGCATTGCCGATGTCAACGACGGATCATCGGGCGGCAAGACGTATCTCACTATCCAGTTGAAGCGTGATGCCAACGCCAACGTGGTACTCAACAATTTATTTAAGCAGACACAACTGCAAACAAGCTTCGGCGTCAATATGGTTGCTTTGGTTGATGGCGTGCCGCGCCAACTCACCCTGGCTGATGCACTCAATGGATACATCCGTCATCAGATCGAAGTATTGACTCGTCGTACTGAGTTCCGACTCGATAAAGCCGAACGTCGTTTGCACCTTCTCGAAGGCCGAATGAAGGCGCTCAACGTCATTGATCAGATCATCAAGTTGATTCGTGAAAGCGATGATGCAGGCGCGGCTAAAGCAGCGTTGATGGTTGCACCATACGAGTTCACTGAAGTCCAGGCCATCGACATCCTCGATATGCAATTGCGTCAACTGACGCGTTTGTCGCGAATTGACCTTGAGGCCGAGATGGGTCAACTCAACGAACGCATCGCCGAATTGAAATCAATTTTGGCTGATGACGCGAAATTGCGTGGTGTGATTTCTGAAGAGATGCTGGCCATCAAAGAAGAGCACGCAACACCGCGTGTGTGCCCCATCACTTTTGACTCTGGTGAAATGAGCATCGAAGACCTCGTCGATGACACGGAACTTGTAGTCGTGATGACCGAAGCTCAGTACATCAAGACCGTTTTGGCTTCAAACTTCAAGAGCCAAGGTCGCGGTGGCAAGGGTGTCACTGGTGCAAAACTCAAGACCGATGACATCGTGAAGCACGTCATCTTTACTGGAGCGCATGCGTATTTGCTCTTCTTCTCGAACAGGGGACGGGTCTATCGATTGCGAGCGCACGAATTACCCGAGCGTGAACGTGCTACGAAAGGCGTTCCGATTGTCAACTTGTTGCCGTTGCAGATGGGCGAAACCATCGAGGCAATTATTGACACCCGTAACTTTGATGCTGAGCGGTTCTTGTTCTTCGCAACTCGTGATGGTGTCGTGAAGAAGACCGCCTTCAACGAATACGACAATGGTCGTCGCGACGGTTTGATTGCATTGAACTTGCGCGACAATGACGAACTAGTTCGTGTGATTGAAACGAGTGGTTCAGATGACATCTTCATGGTGAGCAAGTCAGGTATGACCATTCGTTTCTCGGAAGACGAAGTTCGCCCGATGGGTCGAGCAGCTGCCGGTGTTCGAGGAATGAAACTGCGTCCTGGTGACAAGGTGGTGAGCGTCGACGTTGCTCGTGATGATGCGGCGATTTTGATGGTGACTGAAGCCGGATACGGCAAGCGCACGCAACTCGACAAGTTCCGAAGCCAGACCCGTGGTGGTATTGGTGTGCGCGGAATTCAGGTTGGTGAAAAGAAGGGAGCGGTCGTCTCAGCATTTATGGCCGGCCTCGACGACGAAATTGTGGCAGTCACTTCAGGTGGATCCACCATTCGCACAGACGTGCGCAACATCTCGTCACAGGGTCGCACCGCGACCGGTGTGCGAGTCATGACGGTTGAACCAGGTCAAGCGGTGACGTCAGTTGCGTTAATTCTTTCCACCGACGACGAGTGAGGCAATCAGCCGATCGAGGCAACGCCAGCATCCTCATGATGGGGGTGCTGGCGTTATCATTTTCGTGGATTCTTGCTTTGGTAACAGTTACACAAAATCTGACCGCTTCTTTATCGGCGCAAACAGTTGCTGATGCAGTGGTCTTGGCCGCTCTAGAGGACGGCGACAAGACTGCTCGTCAACTGGCTGAACTCAATGAAGCTCGTTTGATCTCGTTGGTCTTTTATAACGCGGTTGGTCAGGGCGGCGAGATAGCCGTAGCGGTGATTGAAATTGATGGCGTGCAAGCTCAAGCAACTGCCAGTAGCGCACCTTGACACCTCAAAGCGACACAAACTCAGGGGTTGAGTGTTCTACGCTGACACTGTGGCCGAATCTAAAGACCCATTTTTTATTGTGCCAGCGGTGGTCCCTGACGATGAGCCAGTGACTCGCTCAAACACGGACTCGCCCCCGCGTACGGAAGTACTTCCGACGCAATCGATTCGGACAACAGATCGCCCTCAACCAACAGCATCTTCAGAGATGGCCGACGACGAGCCAACGAATAATGAACCAATTAGGCGAAGTGTGTCCTTTGAACGACCAGCGGTGAGGCGAACAACGCGAATCCTGCGCCACATTGACCCGTGGAGCGTCTTTCGGGTGACACTGGTCTTCCATTTTGTTCTGTATCTCACTTTGCTGTTGACCGGTGTGCTGTTATGGAATGTTGCCAATGCAACTGGAACCGTCGACAATGTCGAGCGGTTTATGGAGAGTTTCGGTTGGGAGACCTTTGAGTTCAAAGGCGGTGAACTTTTCCATCAGGCTTGGGTTTTAGGATTATTTGCCGTCGTTGGTATGACTGGCCTCGCGATCTTGGCCGTGACGACCTTTAATTTGATCACTGATCTGATGGGGGGCATCCGCGTGACGATCCTCGAAGGCAAACCTGAGGCGAAAAAGTCCCCAAAACCGGTCAAGCGAGCCCAACAATCTCGAACATCTCGGGTTGATCGGCGCTAACGGTTGAGAGCAGGCCTATCTCGCCGATAGGGTTCTGACACTGCAGTAACCCTGCGGGGGCTATAGCTCAGTCGGTTAGAGCGCATCCCTGATAAGGATGAGGTCACAAGTTCGATTCTTGTTAGCCCCACGGTGAAAATGCTGAGACGAGCCATTGCGGCACTTTCTCTTGCCTGTCTCTTTGCGGCTGGGCTACGACTTCGCGGTCGTGGAGGAACCCCGCCTGAACGCGGTGGCTGGCGCGAGTTAACCCGACCGCCTTCGTGACTGGAAAAGTGATGTCCCAACCTACGTCGGTGGCGATTATTGGTGTCGGTGTTGTTGGTGCTCGAGTGGCGCGGCAACTGACCTCGAGCGGAATTTCGGTCTTTGTTTACGATGAGCGTTCGAGCGCCCAACATTCTTTGGCGTTATCTCTGCGGGCAAACGAACTGAGCGATATCACGAAACTCGATCCGGCCATCACGCCGGTCGTAGTGGTGGCAACGTCTGGTGCACAGGCTCCCTTGGTCAAAATCTTGTTAGAACTTGGCCATCACGTGGTGTGTACGAGTGATGACGTTGAAGACACGCGTGAGTTGCTGGAACTTGATGAGGTCGCACGTGACGAAAAACGAGTTCTCGTTGTTGGTGCTACTGCATGCCCTGGGCTGAGCGGTTTACTCGTCGCAGAATTAGCACCACGGGTTGACACCATTGACGAAATTCATGTTGCCTTCCACGGAACCGGCGGACCAGGTTGCGCTCGACAACATCATCGTGCACTTGCAGGAGACGCAGTGAGTTGGCATGACGGTGAGTGGGTAGATCGTCCTGGTGGAAGTGGACGCGAACTTTTGTGGTTTCCTGAACCGTTAGGTGGCAAAGATTGTTATCGCGCCGAACTCCCCGAACCAGTTTTGTTGCATCGAGCATTTCCAGAGGTGAAGCGGATCAGTGCTCGGATGTCGGCGACGCGTCGTGATCGTTTAACGGCCCGACTTCCCATGATGTCTCCACCGCACGCCGAAGGTCGCATAGGAGGAGTGAGAGTCGAAATTCGGGGGTCACTCAATGGTGAACGTTGCACCGAAGTAGCGGGTGTGGCAGAGCGAACCGGAGTCATCGCTGGTGCAGTGGCTGCATCAGCGGCGATGGCAGTGGCACATCTGAATGAAACTGTTTCCGGCGTCATCACTCCTGGTGATGGTCAATTAAATGATCGTGCGCTACTTGATGATGTCATCCGCCGTGGTATCACAGTTTTTGAATACATCGGTTCGGGAGCGTAAGTGGATCATGTCGGGTAAAGACATTCATGAAATTGCAGAAAAGAAACTGGCTTCCATTCAGCAGCGTTACTCATCGCGTCGCCGGCGTTTAGTGGAAACACTCGAACATGCAGACCACCCCTTAATTGCCACCGACATTGTCGCCATAGACGATGATCTTCCCCAAAGCAGTGTGTATCGAAATCTTGCTGTACTTGAGTCGGCTGGCGTGGTAGTCAAAGTACTGACGAACGGTGATCGTGCCGCCTTTGAGTTAGCAGAAGAACTAAAAGGGCATCATCATCATTTGGTGTGCGTGCAGTGTGGCCTTGTTCTAGATATTGATGTGCCCAATGAAGTAGAGGAACTACTTGATTCGGGACTAGCTGGAGTTGTTGGAGCGGCCGGCTTCAGTTTGGTTGGCCACCGACTTGATCTCATGGGTCGTTGTCAAGATTGCCAATAAACGTCACGAAAACGTCAACGTTTTTCGATGCGCTCAAGGCGCGACGAAAGACTTTCAACAACATCAGCCAAACGTGTCAGCGCTGCTGTGATTTCTTCGGCGTCTAGGTGATCGCGAAGATCTTGTGTTGTGACCATGTCAGTCAATGAAACTCGAACACTGGCTATTTCACGGGCCAAGAATTCAGTGTCGGCTTGTGTGCGTTCGGCTACGCGTCGATCGACTTCGGCTTGCGTGCGGTCACGGCCTTCTTGGCGGTTCTGAGCCAACAAGATCAGCGGTGCTGCATACGAGGCTTGCAATGAAAGCACCAAGGTCAGCAATACGAGTCCACGACTCCATGGGTCGAACTGCCACGATTCGGGCAACACAAAGTTGTAAATGATCCAGGCAATGATCAGAAAGGATTGCCACACCAAAAATCGTGCGGTGCCAAGAGTACGGGCAATGGATTCAGAGAACTGACCGAACGCATCGTTGTCGTAGTGAACACCAAAACGGCGTCGCTGCCGAGGAATAGCCAAGTCTTCTTTACGCTTCATGGCGACTCCTTTCTGGGACAACGACTTACGGTGGGTGGTTCATGTGGGCTTCAGTATGCCTGCGAAGATCGCATTAGCGAACAGGTGTGGCCTGTCTTCTGCGCTGTCGCCAACCCGCGGGCAGGGTGCGGTCAAGAACGTCGTCAACCGTAATGGCGCCAAGTAAGCGGCCACTTTCGTCACACACACCAATGGCCAGCATGTTGTACGACGCAAGACTCTCAGCAACTTCACGGTCACTGATGTCGGGGGTAATGGTGGGCTCTGTTTCGAGACAGTTGCCGAGTTCCATGCTGGGTGGCTCGCGTAGTAGCCGTTGAAAATGAACAACTCCTAAATACTTGCCGGTGGGTGACTTGTAAGGCGGGCGACAAATGAAAACTTGCGCGGCAATCGAAACCATCCACTCGGGGTCACGAATTTGTGCGAGTGCTTCAGCAACCGTGTCGGTCGGCCCAAGAATGATGATCTCTGGTGTCATCAGACCACCAGCAGTACCTTCTTCGTATGACAACAAGCGTCGCATCATGGCGGCGTCTTCATCATCCATGGCATCAAGAATTCGCGTGCGTTGTTCGCCGGGCATTTCGGCGAGCAAGTCTGCTAAGTCGTCAACTTCCATTTCGTCGAGTACGTCAAGAAGTCGTTCCATGTCGAGACCTTCGATGAGGCCGACTTGTTCTGACTCGGGAAGTTCTTCCAACACGTCAGCCAAACGATCGTCGTCCATGGCTTCTGCCAATTGACGACGTTGCGCAATCGGAAGTGAACGAACTACTGCAGCCACGTCAGTGGGGTGCATATCGTGTAGGCGAGCAGCTTCGGCGGCCATCTCGGTGGTCGCAGCAAATAGATGGGCGACTTCACGCCAATCAACTAAACGATGACTTGGTCGGCGACGTAGAGCAGTGCGCTTAGCGAGTCGAACTTGTGCAACTTCCCAGCCACCCGATCGTGAATCGCTGCGTTCGCGCAATGCGACATCGCTCACAAACTCGACGCCAACTTTGCGGTCGATGACATCGCGACCAAGAAGTCGTTCGCCCTTTTTCACTTTGAAGGGGTTGAGGTCGATGTCCCACGAACGTAAACGAGCGCCGTCAATACCGAGTTCGGCCACACGTCCAGCATTCACGAAAATCCGGCGACGCTGACTAGTGGCGGTGAAGCCCACGACTCGCGGTGCACTTCCAGCATGACCAGGCACAACAACGATGTCATCAAGGCGTCCGATGTTGGCCCCGCCGGCATCAAGCAACGGCAGGCGAGTAATGCGGAATGCGTAGATCAGATCACCGGCCACAACCGCAGGCTACCCCCGAGCCCAACATGTACGCAGTGACTATTTCACTCGGAAGACGTATCGCAGATATTCAGGAGGTTCGTTGGATGATTTGTTGGGCAACTTGACCGTAACGCTCGAAGCGGTCAAGGTTGCGACCAGCGTTATAGAGAACGAGTCGCGAAGCAGTGTCGCCGTATCGAGCGATCAATTCATTAGCCAACCCATCCCATGAAGCCTCAGCCGTAAAGACCTGCAAGTGTTCATCGGTGATTTGCGCGGCCATCCCCGCAAAGTCACCAGCCTTTTGTTTTTCGCGGATGCGCGCCGTGGTTCCCTCGAAGCCAGCCTCATCCCAGATGAACGCATAGTTGGGAGTGCTTCCATAAAAACTGAGCATGGCGCGAGCATGTTCGCGTTCGGCATGACGCTCTTCGTCGGTGTCGCCAACAATGGTCATCACCGGAATGATCAGATCGATGTCACTTGCCGAACGACCAGCTTTGGCAGCACCAGCGGCAACCTGCGGAACGACATGTCGTTTCAAATAGCCCGGTTCACCAATGGGATGAACATGCACACCATCGGCAACTTCGCCGGCCATGTGCAGCATCCACGGATTCACTGCGGCAATATCAACTTTGGGATCGGGTGCATCAATCTTGCCGGGACTCCATTGCGGTGTGATGAAAGTGAGTTCATAAAACTCACCATGGTGTTCAAGCGGTGCGCCACGAAACGCGGCGAAACAGGCTTTGACTGCCAACACATAATCGCGAAGACGTGGGCCTGGACGATCGAATGCCACTCCATACCGACGAACAACATGGGTCTTGACCTGCGTTCCAAGACCTAAACGAAAACGACCACCACTTGCTTCTTGTAGTTCCCACGCAGTCGATGCCGTAATGAAAGGGCTACGTGGAAATGCAACGGCGACTCCGGTCGACAGATCAATCCCGGGCGCTGCTATCGCCGCCGCAGCGACATTGAGATAGGCAGTTCGGCCCGCCTCTGTAAACAGCAGTCCCGAAAACCCGGCGACTTGGGTTTGGCGAGCGTGAGCCCCGGTCTTTTGCAGGGGCATTGGGGTGGTCATCACATCAACATGCACAATTCGC
Organism: uncultured Actinomycetes bacterium; assembly: GCA_937876415.1. Classification (GTDB taxonomy): domain Bacteria; phylum Actinomycetota; class Acidimicrobiia; order Acidimicrobiales; family Ilumatobacteraceae; genus Casp-actino8. Next base: position 1,471 of record CALEHE010000339.1, on the reverse strand, counting down.
ACAGTAGATCGCCGCAGGTACTAGACATAGTCATACACACGTACTTGGGGGTACATCATGACCATGTCAGCAATTGAGGCTTTGAAAAGCGAACAGGCATTAGCCATCGAGTTAATGAACTCGCTGAGTGCCGATGAGTGGAATGCCCAGTCGGGATGCACAGGTTGGAGAGTACAAGAAGTGTTCTGCCATATGGCGAGCGTCTTTCACTCAATCGCCGATCCATCCACTATTGAGGGTGGCACCAGCGAAGACGTCGAAGAGAACGCTGAAGTTCCGGTGCAGGCTCGTAAGTCGTGGACACGCGATCAGGTCATTGCTGAATATATGGAGTGGAGCGAAAAAGGCATCGGCGCATTGTCGTTTATGAATACGCCCGAAATGGCCGACACGGTGATTCCGTTAGCCAACCTTGGTTCACACCCGATGCATCTGTTGGCTAATGCAATTGTGTTTGATCACTATTGCCACCTTCGTCACGACGTCGGTCATGCAATTGTTAAAGCAGCAGCATTACCGCGTGACCCGCAGGCGTTGACGGCAACTCTTGAATGGATGCTCGCCGGCATTCCACAAATGTGTCAGCCCGCTCTATCGGTAGCACCAAAACAAACAGTGAATTTGGTTTTTGAGGGACCAGGTGGCGGTTCGTGGACTCTTGCTCCAGGTGCTGACCTGTGGACCATCACTGCTGGGCGAGATTCACATGCGCCATCGGCAATCAGTAATGCTCACGATTTCATTTCATGGGGCACCAAGCGGGCCGACTGGAAAGACAGCACGCGTCTCGAAAACGGAAATGCAGACTCTGAAGCAGTTCTGAACGCCATCAACGTCATTTGATGGTGAACTGATACTCAACATTCATACATGAGCGTGGCACGATAGAGACATGAGTGACGCACTGCCTTTGACCCTTGCTGCAACATCTTCGATTTGTCCTCGTTGCAACAAGTTGCACAATGGTCGTTTTTACGGACCATGCGACGAGTGTCGGGTTCAGTTGAAGTTAACAATGGGCAATGAAGCGCGTGATGTTGAAGTTGCTGAATACGTTCCGAAAATGAACGTCACCCCAAATGCTGTTGCAACAAAAGACGACTGATTATTTGTTTTCTGCCTTTTTGTTTTCTGGTAGTTGATCTTCACGGACTCCGCCACCGGGACGGAAAGTGGCTCCACGATCATCTTTTCCTGATTGCATTTGCTTCATCATCACACCGAGTTCGGCCGAAGCACGTTCGTCACCAAGAATCTTTTGCATCACTGCCGCACCGGCACCAGCCATCAATGTTGCTTGATTGTCATTCAAGAACTTCATCGACGCGCGCTGACCAACTGTGGTGCGATTGATTTCAGGAACAACGTAACGGGCAACAAGATCCCACGAACGCAAAGTGTTCTCGCGATTTGCCCAGTCGTGCGCAAAACCTAAGGCAACTCCAAATCCGCCGGTGATTTCTTGCAAGTG
>CALEHE010000338.1 GCA_937876415.1 uncultured Actinomycetes bacterium | reverse complement strand
TCGTACTGATACGAATTCACGACCATGACGGTGTCAGCGCCAAGTAAACGTGCAATGGGGGCAATGCTGTTGGCATCAGCAGTTCCATTTTGAAATGAATCATCGAGTGCGTACAACAAGTCCATGAACGGAGCGCTTCCTAAGGGCAACCAATCACGAGTGATCAACGGCTTCTTCGTGATTCCTGGCAGGATCGGATCAACCGGATAGCCCCATCGGTAGGCCGCGGATTCGATGCCGGGAAGTATTAAGACCGAGCCAGTGTGGCCCTCGTCAAAGCGTTGATCAAGTAATGCGGCGGCTTGGGTCCAGGCGGTCGGCAAATTTTCGGGTCGTGATATGGCGGGATCAATGTAGCGACCACCAAACAGGGCGGGCACATTGAGACAAATAAATAAGAACACCACAGGAGTTGCTAAGTAGCCCAGGCGAGGTGAGCGTTGCGATAAATAGTTCGTCGCCTTGATGACAAATATTCCAAGTCCGATAGCTAGAGCCAACGCGATCAATGGGACGGCTCGAGATGAAGATCGCAATGCCAAACTGATGGCACTCTTAGGATTGTCAGCAAAGTACGACCACAACGGTGAAGGCGAATCGGTCGGATACGCGCCAACCGACAAAACCATGCCGACCAAGAGCATCAAGCTCAGAGGGCGCTTCAGTTTCTGGTCACTGAAAAGGCCGATCACTCCAGCGATCACCAGGCATATTCCGACAGTGATGACCAGCAGATTGTTTTGATACGGCGTTGACGCTGAAGTGAGAGCCGTAATTTCGTTACGATCGTAGAACAGCCAGTAACCGAGACCCCGAAGTGTTTCAGTCGATGTTGATGTTGCTGCCGTCGACTGAAGGGCTTCGCTGTACGACAAAACTGCGGCCCCAAATTTTCCTTGCACCGATAATCCAGCGGCCCACCATGCGCTCATGACGAGAGAAATCAGACCGAGAAGTCCGGTCAGGGATAACGCACGTCGAAAAGAGATCTTGCGCGAAGTCCAGGCATCAATCAGCCAGATAACTGGAGCGGGAGCGATCATGAGAAGTGCCGTGGCATTGAGACCCCCTGACGACAAAATGACAAGACCGAAGATGGACAATGTTGAGAACTTCGGTTCGCGAATAAGTTTGAGCGTGAGTCCAACAATCCAGGGCAATAACGCCCAGGGTAATAACAGCGCCGAGGTGCGCGATATGTACGGCAGTACGTACGGCGAAAGTTGAAAAGCGACACCGGCAATGAATGCGGAGTTCACGGGGAGGTCAAGAATCTTTGCGAGCCACCGTGCCCCCAAGCCGGCGATGACGAGCAACGTTCCGAGCCATAGTCGATGTGTGATCCAATCGGGAACATTGAGCCATTCAAAAAAGGCGAACCATGGTCCGGTGGGCCAGAGATAGCCGACATTTTGGTGGGGTACCCAACCGCCTAGTTGGCGTGTGTCCCAAGTGAACGCGGCATCACTGAGAAGACGGACGGGATTGAGGTACAAATAGAGCTTGGTGTCGGCGGGCAGTTTTCCTGGCGCGGAAAGCAGTACGGGGATGTAGGCGAGCAGAGCGATGATGCAGACGTCGTAACGACGACGCAGCCA
>CALEHE010000337.1 GCA_937876415.1 uncultured Actinomycetes bacterium | reverse complement strand
ACTTGAATCAGTGCAACGTCATGCCGGTGACATCACTTTTGACATGACTGTTGTGACCCAGCCATCTGATGGTGGGTCAATGGCTGAAGAGATTTCTCGTCGGGTTCCGTGGGTTCGCGTGATTGCCCTTGATTCCAACATTGGGTTTGGTCCAGCAAACAATCATGCGATCGAACAAGCAGCCGGCAGATTCATTGCACTCTTGAACCCCGACGTTGTCGTCACCGAAGGTTGGTTGCCACCGTTGTTGTTGGCTCTTGATGATCATGCGGTCTTTGTTGCTGCACCACCGTTGTTGTCGGCTGAAGGTCGAATTGACGAGGCTGGGCAAGTGATGTTTGCCGATGGCGGAAGTGATGCCATCGGAGGACCGCAATGGCCAAACGACTATGAGCAGATGATGTTCAGCCGAGATGTCGACTATGCATCAGCGGCTTGTTGGTTGATGCGTCGCTCGGTATTTCTTGAACTTGGTGGCTTTGATCCCGCATATGCACCGGCATATTTTGAAGACCCCGATCTGGCGTTCACGGCGAGGGCGCGTGGATTGGTGTCACGATTAGTTGTTGATCGGCCAGTTGTGCACGCTCACGCCGTTGCTTCTGAAAGTCGTGTGGCGCTGGCTGAACGTTCACGCAAGATCTTTCAAGCCAAATGGGCTGAAGTTTTGCAGTCACAACCAAAACGTTTGGTTCATGGCGAAGACGATTCTCGGGCTCGTGATCATCTGTGCGCATCACGGACTTTGATCTTGATTGGTGACACCGTTGCTGACACCGAAGCGCTTGCGATTATTGAGAAGGCTGGTGTTGCCGATGCGGCTCAACCACGAGAACGGGTTGCTGTTGCCTTAAGCCCTCGGCCATTCGTTGAGGGGTTGCGACGTCGGCTCAGCCGTATGGGTCTTGAGGTCATTCAGCAAGCGCCGCTTGATGTGTTGGCATCGCGCCGTGAATGGGCGACCAGTGTTGAAAGGCATGGCCTATGACTAAGTCACGCCTGCTGATAATTGGCGCCGTGGTCGTTGCAGTTTTTGGCCTGTTGATGCGCCTGCATTTGTTGCGTACTCCAGCAGGAATGTTGAACGCTGATGAGGCCTACACGGGCTTGCAATCATTGGCGATCTTGCGAGGTGACTTGCCAACAGTTATCCGTGGTGCTGGTTACACAGCGGTTCTTGATAGTTACTTCTTTGCGCCATTCGTATGGATCTTTGGTGCCCATGTGGTGCCGCTCAAGTTGTTGTCATCGTTGTGGTGGTCGGGCGCAGCAGTGCTGATGTATGTGCTCGCCAAGCGCTTTGTTGGCCGTACATGGGGATTGCTTGCGGCGTCGATGGTGTGGGTTGCGCCCGGTGCAATGATGCTGTTGTCAACGCGGGCTTACGAGGCCTACGGACTTGGCCTATTGACATCGGTCTCTAC
>CALEHE010000336.1 GCA_937876415.1 uncultured Actinomycetes bacterium | reverse complement strand
GGAGATCGTTCTCGGTGAGTCCATGTTTTTCAAATTCATAAAACAACAGGTCAAGGTAGGCGCCGTTACCCACCGGATCATCATCAAATTGGCCACGACGAAAACGTTCAAACTCAATTCCCAGTAATCCGCCTGGTGCGAAATTGAATTCGGTGCGATTTCGTTTGAGGCGGGGTTCGCGAACAAATGCTTGATATTCAATATCCATGAGCAGGTTTGCTGCGACACGGCGGGAACGACGGTCAATGGGGAATCTGCGAATAACGATCCAAGCCGCCGATGCGATGAGATCAAATGCGCTTGACAAACCCCCGACAGTCAAAGGAGCGCGGCGCATGGCCATAGAAATAAGGCCGGGCATGATGCGTTGAAAAACCATCCGAGTCGCTAAGTCGTCAGCCTTGGCACACTCAACAAGTCGGGCCAAGTATTCATCGAAGTGGTTGGCATTTGTGGTGTCATCAAGTCCGCTTCGTAACAGCATCTCTTGAAGGTGAGTAACGGGTTCTCCAGGTAAGCCCAGGGAGTTTGCTCGGCGAATGTTGTGAGGTTGACGCGCCATTCGTTGCCATTCGGCCACGAGATTGGTTGCCAGACTGATACGGCCGGTTCGAGTGATATGTGTTGGTGTCATGGCGCCACTAGGCACCAGGACCGTCACTGCCCGTCGCACTACAACCCCGATCAACACCGGTGGTGAGACCGTGGGTGAGAGCAACGAGGCATCACTGCGCCATGAATACGTACGAACTTGTCGTGATGAGTGGACCCGACAGTGGGGCAGTTCTGCCTATGCAACCTGGTCGTCAGACCATTGGCCGTTCAAACGTGGCGGGACTCACGATTGATGATCCTTCGGTTGAATCACATCATGGGATTCTTAACTGGAACCCACCGCATCTTGACGGTCAGGCACTTGGTGGCGTGTTACAGGTTGACAACGGTGGTCATGTGCCGACTGTTGCCATTGGCGAATCTTGGTGTGAGGTTCGCGAGGCTCGACAATCTGATGAGCGACCTCCGGCGATTTTCCATCGGGTGCTGCCCGAGAATCAAGAGAGTCTCATGGCTCCAAAGCGACCAGAACTCGAGTCCGAACCATCAGCCCCGATGTCGCCGCCGATGGTCCCTATCGTGAGTGGAGCGATGCTAGGCGTGGTGATGGCAGTCGTGACCAAACAAATGCTTTTTGGTCTCTTCGCGATGACGACCGGACTCATCGCTTTGTTGACCTGGGCGGTCAGTCGCGTCTCCTATCGGAGGTCAATGATTCGTTGGCGTCGCAAGGTGTTGTGTACCACCGAGCAGTTTCATCAGCAAAACATTGAATTTACGCAAGCGTTAGTCGAACGGCGTCGCGACCGCCACACATCGATTGGTCGGTTGCGGGTCAGCGTTGAAAATGGGGATGCCCGCTTATGGGCGTATCGGAAACTTGATGAGGTGTGTGTTGGCGTAGAAGCGCGCGAAGTGATGCTCAAGGACGATGAGCAACCGATTGTCATCACTCACTATCCGCGGAGTGTCAACATCGCCGCCGGCAAAATTCTTGGGGTCTACGGAATGCGGGCTCGTCAGTGCGTGACCGCATTGATCGCGCGACTTGCTGTTGAAATTGGGCCAGCTGACTGGCAGTTGATTTTTGCTAGTGATGCGGATGACGAGTGGAAGTACTTGGAAGAATTCGTTCAGGTGCGGAGCACACCCTTAGACCGATTTGATCTTGAAAGTGACGGCTACGAAAACAAGCATCGCTTGATTCTTGTACACGAGAAAGAAACAATTGCCAACCGAACTTCAATCGCTCGTCGAATTCTTCACAACCAAAATGTCTCCATGATCGTTGTGGCTCCAAGTCGTCTTGATCTTTCGGCTCTGTGTAGCGACACACTCAACGCTGATGAATCTGGAATTGATGGGATGTCTGAAACAACCGCCCGACATTTTTCGCAGGCTCTCAGGCGGTGGATTGATCCCGACAACGATGGAAGTTTTGTGCCGAAAGAAGTTCCGTTTTCGACATCGGTGAAGAACTCTCAACTTTCATCTCAATCAATCGCAACGTATTGGCAACAACAAGACCGTGATTGTTTGAGCGTGATCCTCGGAGAGTCAGCCGATGGTCCAATCGCCATTGATCTGGTCAACGATGGTCCACATGCAGTTGTGGTGGGGACTACTGGTTCAGGTAAAAGTGACTTCCTCAGAACATGGGTGATCGGGCTTGCTCTGCAATATTCACCAGACGACGTAACTTTTATCTTGATTGATTACAAGGGCGGTGCAGCGTTCGATTCATGTGTGAATCTTCCACACGTAGTTGGTGTGATTACCGATCTTGATGTGGGTTTAGCCGAAAGAGTGTTAGTGAGTCTTGAGGCAGAATTGCGCTATCGCGAGCGACTACTTCGCAATGACCCAAAATTGCGCTTATCGCGCTTGGTTGTTGTCGTTGATGAATTGGCAGCATTGAAAGAGGATGTCCCTAACTTCATCGGATCCCTCGTTGGAATTGCTCAGCGCGGCCGCAGTTTAGGAATTCATCTCATTGTTGCCACGCAACGTCCCGGATCGGCATTGTCGGCCGATGTGTTGGCAAATGCCAATATCCGACTTGCTCTACGAGTTCAATCCAGCCACGATTCGTCCGAGATTGTTGGCTCGAACGTGGCGGCGAGCTTTTCACGAGATACTCCTGGTCGAGCAGTCCTGCGTCTTGGTTCGGATGAACTGTATGTCTTTCAAGCCACACACCTAGATATTGATATTGAGTCACTGGTCATCATGGTGAATGAATCACGGGCACTCGTAGAAATCCCCGATCCACGACGTCCGTGGCTTGATGCGTTGCCCAATCAACTCGTGGCCAAAGAG
>CALEHE010000335.1 GCA_937876415.1 uncultured Actinomycetes bacterium | reverse complement strand
CCGATGGGTTGACGACACTTGCGACATTTACCTCGCAATGCCAACCAAGACATGACCGGCACCAAATCAAGTGGACCAAGTTCAAGTCCGCAAGAGCCACATGCCGATCCAGGTTGAACCACCGATGCGCCACGAGGCACACGATCGATCACCACTGTCAAGAACGAGCCGATCAACAGACCCATGACAAGGGCAACCCACAACATCGGCGTCGCAATGTCGATCCCGTTTGCGCAAATCATTAACAAAGGACACTAGCGATGACATCGTTTACTCAACTCACCATTGACCCAGAACTCGACAAACTCTTGAGAGCAACTGTCAATGCTTCGGCATCTGACTTACATCTCACATTGGGCCGACCACCCATGGTGCGTCAAAGTGGAGATCTGATTCCGATTGAAGGTACAACCGAACTCAACGCCACTGAATTAGATCGCATGATCGGAAGTCTCTTTGATGATGGGAAGGCCAAAGAGTTTGCCCACAACCACCAGGTTGACTTTTCTTTTGGAATCAACGGCGTCGGTCGCTTTCGTGCCAACGCATTTCGTCAACGGGGTTGTATGGCTCTCGCACTTCGTGTGGTGCCCCATCGCATCAGCCCGCTTGAAGAGCTCGGTGCTCCTGCAGCCTGTTCAAAGTTACTGAACGCCCCGTTCGGATTGGTTTTAGTTGTAGGGCCGACTGGTTCGGGCAAGAGCACAACTTTGGCCGCCATGATTGACCAGATCAATCGTGATCGTGCGTGCCATATCTTGACCATTGAAGATCCGGTTGAATTCGTCCATACTCACAAAAAATCATTAGTCAACCAACGAGAAGTTGGCACCGATGTCAATTCGTTTGAAGATGGTTTGCGCTCGGCATTACGCGAAGATCCTGATGTGATCTTGCTCGGCGAAATGCGCGATCTCGAATCAATTGCCATCACCCTCACGCTTGCCGAAACTGGTCACCTTGTTTTCGCAACATTGCACACCAACGATGCTTCGCAAGCGCTTGACCGCATCGTCGATGTCTTCCCGGCCGAACGCCGTGATCAAATTCAGATTCAACTTGCGGGTTCGTTGCAAGGAATCATCAGCCAACGCCTGATTGCGTCCGAACATGGCGGCCGTGTCGCTGCCTACGAGGCTTTGATGGTGAATGATGCTGTGCGCAATCTCTTGCGTGAAGGTAAAACCCGACAGATGCGTAACGTCATTAGCACTGGGCAGAGCGAAGGAATGCAAACTCTCGAGATGGATTTGGCGCGGTTGGTCGTTGCCGGCCATATCACTCAAGCCGATGCCTGTAGTCAGAGTGCGTATCCCAAAGAAGTTGTGACCCAAATCGCTACCCAGCGCGCCCAACTCGTTAACAACTAATCGACTTATCAACAACGAAAAGGCCAGCCCTTGCGGGCCGGCCCTTTTGTTTACTCGTCTGGGACTGAACTAGGCGGCGCAAGCTCCACCGACTTGCGGTTCAACAGCACCAGCAGTGCCCACGTCGTACAAGGTTGATTCGGCACGGAGGAACTGAGCAGTCACCAAACCAGCTTCAGTGGGATCACCAGCGGTTCCTGCGGACTGATCGGCATACCAGGTTTCGACGGCGGTTTCCATGACCCGCTTGTCGGTGTCACAGGCGCTCTCTTGGCCCTTATCGGTGATGCCGCGAACAGCGAACACGGTGACGGTTGCGAGAATTCCCAAGATCACGACCACGATGAGTAATTCAACGAGCGTGAATCCCTTATCTCGGCGGGCCTGCATTGTTTCTTTGTTGATATTCATGTTTTTCCTTTCAATTGACGACTGTGATTGACGCCTTAGATATCGGCACAGACACGCTCGGCTAAATATCCGTATTGTCAAGAACGCGTCAAGGCTCGTGAAGGTCGTACCCTCTAGGCAATGACAATCGAACCTTCAGCCTCACTGCATCTCAAAGCCGATCGCGATCGCAGTTTGAAACGCGGTCACCCGTGGATTCTCAGTGGCGCCGTCGCCAAGATTGATGGTGATCCTCAGCCCGGCGACACGATTCGCATCATTGCGGCTAACGGAACCGAACTCGCTACCGCTTCTTACAGTCCGTTCTCGGCTCTCCGTGCTCGCGTATGGTCATTTGATCCCAATGTCGAAATCACTGCTGGCTTTATCGCCGAGACAATCAACAAAGCAGTTGCGCAACGTAACGCCGACCCTGAACTCACTCATACATGTCGCTTGATCTTTGGTGATGCTGATGGCTTGCCGGGTTTAACCGTTGATCGTTATGGCGAAGTTGCAGTGATGGAGATCAATAGCGTCGGCATTGAACGTTGGCGCGATGCCGTGGTTTCTACTCTCATGAAGGTTGAAGGAATCACGTGTGTGTATGAGCGTAGCGAAGGCGCCGATCGTGAACGCGAAGGACTCACACCCCGCAACGGACTTGCTGCTGGTGTTTTGCCCGCAAAGATTTACGCCGTTGAAGGTAACGAGAAGTACATCGTCAATGTTGAAGAGGGACACAAGACTGGTTTCTATATTGACCAACGTGATTCACGAAAGTTGCTTGCCTCACTCGCTCCAGGATTGCGTGTTCTCAATGTGTTTGGTTACACCGGTTCGTTCGGAATTGTTGCTGCCAAGAATGGTGCAGCGTCAGTAACCACTGTTGAATCTTCTGGTCCGGCACTTGAGTTGGCCAAGCAGAACGCCGAATTGAATGGCGTTGATGTCGGCGAAGTCATTG
>CALEHE010000334.1 GCA_937876415.1 uncultured Actinomycetes bacterium | reverse complement strand
ATGACCGCAGTAGATCCTCGTCAAGCCCGCTCACCTGGAATTACCTATCAGGAGCTTCTCGATGCCGACACCCATCCAGTTCCCGATGTGCTGCGCCTTGAGGCCCCCAAGTACTTGGGCGACGAGGATATTTCAATCACTCGCTACATCACTCGTGAATGGCACGAACTTGAAAAGGAACGCCTCTGGAGTCGGGTTTGGCAGTTCGCTTGCCGTACCGATCACATTCCCGAGGCTGGCGACTACATCGTCTACGACATCACCAATCAGTCGTACATCGTGGTTCGTCAACCTGATGGTTCAATCAAGGCCTACCCCAACGCCTGTTTACATCGTGGTCGCAAGCTTAAGGACTACGACGGTCACTGCGAAGAGATTCGTTGCCCATTTCATGGATTCGCGTGGGCCCTTGAGGGTGAACTTGCTGACGTTCCAGCAAAGTGGGATTTCCCCCATGTTGAAGAACGACAAGAACAAGATTTCAGTTTGCCCGAGTGCGCAGTTGATACTTGGGCCGGATTCGTTTTCATCAATCCCGACAAGAATTGCGAACCCCTGAGCGACTTCCTCGGTGGAATCAAAGAACAGTTTGAAGTTTGGAATCTTGAAGACCGATGGGTTGAAGCCCATGTCACCAAGATCATCGGTGCGAACTGGAAGATCGCTCAAGAAGCATTCAGCGAGGCGTACCACGTCAACGCAACTCACCCGCAAATTCTCCCGTACCTTGCCGACACCAACTCGCAGGTTGATGTGTGGGAAAACTATTCGCGAGTCATCACCGCAGGACTTTCAACGAGTCCGTTGCTATGGTACGAAGTCAGCCAGGACGAGATGATGCGCGGCATGCTTGACGTACGCGTTGACCAAGACAGTCCCATCTCGATACCTGAAGGAGCCTCAGCCCGCGCCATCGCATCAAGCACTGCTCGCGAGCGCTGGCGTCCAATGGTCGGCGATCGGGTTGACACCATGAGCGATGCCGAAATGATGGACAGCATCGACTACACGATCTTCCCGAATATGCATCCTTGGGGAGCGTTCAACCGCATCGTGTATCGCTTCCGTCCCAACGGCGACGATCATCGTTCATCAATCATGGAAGTTTTCTTCTTGTCTCCGTACAAGGGCGACAAGCCCAAGCCGGTCAAGCGCCATGATCTGACTATCGATCAGCCATTTACCGATGCTCCAGAACTTGGGATGTTGGCCAAGGTTTTCCAGCAAGATGTCTTCAACATGGCTCGCGTTCAAGAAGGTCTTGAAACCACTCGCAAGCCCGGAATCACGTTAGCCAATTATCAAGAGGCAAAAGTTCGTTGGATCCACAAGAAACTCGGTGAATACATTACGAGCGAAGAAGCCCCCAAGAGCAATGGTGATCAATGATGCACGGAATCATTCATCCTTTTTCCAAAGCCCTGTATGAACAAGATGGAGCTGGGCATATCAAAGTTTCGCTCGATGGCAAATGGGGTCTCTTCAATATCGATGGCAGTTACATCGAGGGCGAGATCCGCGGATGCGATCCGCAGTTATGCGGCTGGGTCGGCGG
>CALEHE010000333.1 GCA_937876415.1 uncultured Actinomycetes bacterium | reverse complement strand
AACTCTTGAGTTCGCTTGCATTGGGTATTTACGCTCTCTCGAAACCAACTGCGGTGTGGCCGTTGTTTGTCATCGCATTTATCTTTGGCTGCGCTCGGGCATTTGCTGGGCCATCAATCCGATCAATTCCACCGATGGTCGCACCCGATGGGGCACTGCCACGAACCATTGCAACGTATTCAGCAACATGGACAATTGCGGCGATCATCGGGCCAGCATCGGGAGGATTTCTTTATGCGGTTGATCCCAGCGTGGCGTATTTTGTTTCTGCCGCATTGATCGGAATCGGTGTGTCATTTTTGCTCTCAATTAAGTTTGTTCGTCCGCAGACACGACAAGCATTGAAAGACAAGGCCGAGAAAGTTTCGTTGCATACGGCGCTTGAAGGCTTGCGATTCATTCGCCGCACCCCGATTTTGCTGGCGGCGATTTCGTTAGATCTTTTTGCGGTGCTATTCGGTGGTGCGGTAGCACTATTGCCGGCTATCGCTGAGGACCAGTTGCAAGTGGGCGATGTTGCGTACGGCTGGTTACGCGCGGCGCCGGGCATCGGTGCCGCGGTAATGGCAGTCTTCATGGCATCACGCCCAGTTACACGCCACGTTGGACGAACACTTTTGATCGTGGTTGGATTGTTCGGCGCAGCAACTGTTGCTTTGGGATTAACAACGTCGTACATCGTTGCTTTTTTGGCACTTGTTCTTTTATCTGGCTCAGACATGGTCAGTGTGTATATACGTGGAACGTTGGTTCCGCTGGTGACTCCAGATGACAAACGCGGACGCGTCATGGCTGTGGAGAACGTATTCATTGGGGCAAGCAATGAACTTGGCGCATTTGAAAGTGGAGTAGCGGCTCAAGCATTTGGTACAAAGGCTGCAGTAGTCGGTGGAGGAGTCGCGACACTTGGAGTCGTGGCTTTATTCTCAGTATTTTTCCCGACCCTGCGCCGAGTGGATCGCTTTGAAGACCTTGAAGGTCACGGCGACGAAACGACGCAGTAAGCTCGCGCCAATTCAATGATCTTTTACAAACCGATCGTGATGAAGAAGAGGTCTGATGGCCGACATCTGTGACACCATCTCCTGATCGACAATGCCCTTGACACAACTATTCGGGTCCTTTGAGTTCTACGCGGGTATTATTCGTTCATTATGAAAAGCCTTCGGTTAACCAATCTTTTCAAAGAATTTCGCGACTTCATCAATAAGGGCAACCTGCTCGCTATCGCAGTTGGTTTTGTCATCGGTGGCGCATTTTCTGGACTTGTGAAGTCATTGGTTGAAGAAGTCGTGATGCCCATTGTGGCGATTCCTTTTGGAACGCCGAATTTTGATGATGCATTGATCCTTCATATCAATGATGCCGAAATCCGTTTCGGTGCCTTCCTGACAGTGGTGGTCACCGTTCTGTCGATTTCATTCGTGCTATTCCTCATGCTGAAGGCGTATAACAAAGCCACCGGCACTGAAGTTGTTGCGCCTCCCACGCCAGATATCGTTTTGCTCACATCAATTCGTGATGAACTCAAAGCGATTCGCGATCAGGGTCCGACTCAATGAAATCAACCAGCCAAAACTTCGGCCGCATGGCGGTTATCACGACACTGCTTGCATCGGTAGCGGCTTGTGGATCATCAATCTCAGATGGGGCAACAACAACGGCGGTTACTGGAACTGTTGCTGGCATTGGCAATCTTCCCGTTCAGGTATCGACAACTGCTGCAGATTCATCAAGTGAGACTTCGGCTCTTAACCAGGGTCGGCTGCTCACGGTGGGCGAACTTTCGGACGGACCTCGACTTTTGATGATCGGTGATTCAATATTTACTGCGGTATCTCGTCGTAGCAGCAATATGGCTTGCGAGCGATTAGTCCCATTAGGTTGGCAGGTCGCCGTTGAAGCCGAGCGAGGTCGCTTCATTGATTTAGGTCTACGCATTGTGAATAAGAAACTGCCGCAGGGTTTTGATGCAGCGGTGCTCTTTCTTGGGACCAACTATGGCAAAAAGCAAGATATCTATCAGGAGTACCTGGACAAGATTCTTGATGAGTTAGCGCCACGACCCGTGATAATTCTCACGGCAACCGAATATAAGCCGTTCATGCAAGAAGTGAATGCGGTCATTGAAGAAGAAGTTCGCACACGTGACAATTTGTGGCTTGTGGATTGGCGTGAAATTTCAAAGACTCCTGGAGTGTTGTCGAAAGACGGGATCCACCCGGTTGATGCCGGAAACGTTGTGCTTATGGATTCAATTATCAATGTGTTGGGCAACGCTCCTGGCGGAGAGCCTGGCGAATGTCTGAAGGTTGAATTCAAAAATGATGCACCACTTTCAAATTTGCCAACGGTCGCCCCAGGTGTTGAGACAACCGTTGCCACTGAAACCACATCAACTTTGGTCGACTCGGCGACAACGGTGCCAACAAGTTCAACTGTGGTTAGTGCCACCACAACTACGGCACC
>CALEHE010000332.1 GCA_937876415.1 uncultured Actinomycetes bacterium | reverse complement strand
CCCAGACTTTGACAATGGTTTCCTTCTTGTTCACCGTCAATGCCCTCATGGTGAGCCTCGTGACCTGGCTCCGCTAGATCACACCACAGCTCTTAGCTTCACCCACCCCGCCCCATGCCTCACCAGCAACTATCCTCTACTTCGTGCCTCTTCGTCGCCTGCTTCCCCTCGTCGGCGCACTTATCTTTCTCCTTTCGGCCTGCCGCGTCGACGTTCGCATCGATGTCACGGCCGACGACACCGGCGCTGGCAATATCGCCGTCACTGTCGACCTCGACGCTGAAGCGGTCACCCTCGTTCCGGGCCTGGCCGAAGACCTACGTATTGACGACCTCATCTCGAGTGGTTGGGTTATTGAAGGCCCCACCCAAATCAATAGCGGCGGCCTGCGCGTCATCTTGCGTTACGCATTCGAGTCCCCCGCCGAAGCAACCACTGCCATGCGCCAAATCAACGGACCCAACGGCCCACTGCTCAACCCCGAGCTTAAACGCACCATTGATGGTCGCACCGTGAGCACAACTCTTGATGCGACTTTGCAATTCGTCGGCGGCATCGAAGCTTTCAGCGACCCGACCCTCAGTGCAACCATCGGCGCCGCGCCGTGGGCAGCAACCGCCGAAAAACTTAGTGTTGATCCCACGCAATCAGTTGGTGTCACGCTCATTGCGCGCCTACCTGGAGACATCAAAAAGAGCACCGGCACCGAAGCCGAAGGCGGAGTCATTTGGACTGCTCCCAACGATGGCACCGCAGTTGCAGTCGTCATCGGAACTGCCGAATCAAAAGTTGATGGTGGCTTCTGGCAAATACTCGCGACCATCGTTGGCTACATTCTTGGTCTCTGGCTCATCATCATCGGAATCTTGATCCTGCTCGTCATCTTTGCCCGCCGTCGCCGCACCGCTCGTTCAACCACACGCGCAAGTAATCGCGCCACACCCGACGCCTAGGTTTCACTCATGGCCCGACTGCGACTCGTCTATAACTGTTCCGATTGCGGAGCTTCATATCCAAAGTGGACCGGCAAGTGCACTGCGTGTGGTGCCTGGAACAGTTTGGTCGAAGATGTTGAAGACCCCAATGCCAACAGCATCGCTTCACTTGCTGCGGGCTTGGCTCTTGTGCCGGCGGGAACTGCACAACTAATTGGCGAAGTCGACACCACTCACGGCTCGCCACGCAGCACCGGTATTGGTGAACTCGATCGCGTCTTAGGCGGAGGCTTAGTGCCAGGCTCGGTCACTTTGCTCGGTGGTGAACCAGGTATTGGCAAGAGCACATTGTTGTTGCAAGCACTCGCCGCGTGGCCTGGCCGCACGCTGTATGTGTCGGCCGAAGAAAGTGCCCAACAAGTTCGTATGCGCGCCGAACGACTTGATGCCGTGCGACCCGACCTGTGGTTGCTCGCCGAAACCGTTCTTCCACATGTGATTCGCACCATGGACGAGCTGCAACCCGAACTGGTGATTATCGACAGTATTCAAACGATGATTGATCCCGAACTTGGTTCATCACCCGGCAGTGTTGTGCAAGTGCGTGGATGTGCACACAAG
>CALEHE010000331.1 GCA_937876415.1 uncultured Actinomycetes bacterium | reverse complement strand
TCCGAATTTTGTGAGGGCGCGGCCCTTCTTGGCGATCGCTGGCATGCCAACACGACCAGACAGTGCAATACCTTCTTCGGCGGCGACCAAGCTCAACATGTTGGGAGTGCCGAGTAAGACGCGGCGGATGTCATCGTGAGGAGCGAATGGCTTTTCCATTGCGAACTGATCCTTTTGTGCAAACCAACCTTTGATTGGCTGCTGAACTGCTGATTGCAGGTGTTGTGCGACGAATGTCCACGCGGGGGCACCAGGCCCACCATTCAGAAACTTGTAGCTGCATCCAACCGCGAGTTCGACACCGAGTGCATGAACATCAAATTCAATTGCTCCGGCTGTATGTGAGAGGTCCCACAAAACCATTGCTCCCTGGGCACGTGCCTGTGCGGTGAAGCCAGCGACATCGCACACCTCGGCAGTGCGATAATCGATGACGCTGCGCACGACGACTGCAACATCGGACAGATCAACATCGGCTGTCAATGGGCGAACGGTGAGCCCAAGATCGTGAGCAATTCCCTCAACAACAAAACGGTCGGTCGGAAATTCGTCGGTGGCAACGACCACAACTTTGCGGTCGGGGCGCAAACCAAGTGCGATATGAACGCCTTGGTAGATATTGAGCGTGGTGTTGTCATGAAGTGCGACCTCGCCAGGCTTTGAGCCAATGATGAGGCTCATGCGGTCGCCAACTTTGCGCGGCATATCTAGCCAATGATCCCAACTGTTGATGAGATCGGCGGCCCATTCGGTTTCGACGACTTGCTTCAGGCGAGCAACGGTGGCCAGCGGGGTGCGGCCAAGAGAGTTGCCATCGAGGTACACGACCGCTTCGTCAGGAATGAGGAATTCGTTGCGAAAGGGCGCCAGTGGATCTTGCTGGTCAAAAAGCTCGGCATCGGCTCGTGAAGTCACCCTTTCATTCTGCCCGATAGGGCGTGACCCACTACGGTAGGAGACGTGATCTTGTCTGACCGTTCGCTCCGTGAGGCCTTGAATGCTGGCCGTATCATCATTGATCCTCTCGATGAGGCTCTGATTCAACCGTCCTCAATTGACGTTCGACTTCATCATCTCTTTCGAGTATTTCGTAACCACACCGCTGGCGTGATTGATGTCAAGAAAGATATGACCTCGCTCACCGAACTCGTGGAGATTCCCGAAGATGGTGTGTTTATGTTGCATCCTGGAGAGTTTGTCTTGGGTTCGACCCTTGAGCGGATTGCTGTTCCGAACGATTTGGTCGCACGCATCGAAGGCAAGAGCTCACTGGGTCGCCTTGGTTTACTAATTCACTCAACTGCAGGATTTATCGATGCTGGCTTTGATGGCCACGTCACGCTCGAGCTCGCCAATGTCGCAAGCTTGCCCATCACGTTGTATCCAGGTATGAAGATCGGTCAAGTGAGTTTCATGCAAATGACAACTCCTGCCGACAATCCATACGGTTCGGGTGCGCGTGGATCGAAGTATCACGGTCAACGGGGACCAACGCCGAGCCGTTACTTTGAAAACTTTCGCGATTAATTCAACCAAACATTAAGGAAAAAAATATGCCTCAGACAGTGAAGGGTGTTATTGCCCGTGGCAAGGGTTCGCCAGTTGAACTCGTTGAAATCAATGTGCCCAAGCCAGGACCAGGTGAAGCACGAGTGCGAGTGCAGGCGTGCGGTGTGTGCCACACCGACCTTCATTACCGCGAAGGCGGAATCAACGACGACTTCCCGTTCTTGTTAGGACACGAGGCCGCTGGCGTCGTTGAATCAATTGGCGACAATGTCACCAATGTGAAGCCTGGTGACTTCGTTGTATTGAACTGGCGCGCAGTGTGCGGAAACTGTCGATCTTGTCTTCGTGGCAAGCCGCAATTATGTTTCAGCACGTTTAACGCAACGCAAAAGATGACATTGACTGACGGAACTCCGCTTGCTCCGGCATTGGGCATTGGAGCATTTGCTGAGATGACCTTGGTTGCTGCGGGTCAATGCACATTGGTGAATCCTCTGGCATCTCCCGCAGTCGCAGGTCTACTTGGCTGTGGTGTCATGGCCGGTATCGGCGCATCAATGTTGACGGGTGAAGTACAGCGTGGAAGCAGTGTTGCAGTCTTTGGTTGTGGCGGAGTTGGAAACGCCGCAATCGCAGGGGCACGTCTTGCCGGTGCAACAACGATTGTTGCTGTCGATCTTGATGATCGCAAACTTGAATGGGCTCGTCAATTTGGTGCAACACACACTGTCAATGCGCGCAACACCGAACCAGTTGCTGCAGTTCAAGCAGCTACCAATGGATTAGGTGCCGACGTGTGTATTGAAGCGGTCGGTCATCCAGAAGTTTTGCGTCAGGCTTTTTATGCTCGTGACCTCGCCGGAACTGTTGTACAAGTCGGCGTGCCGACTCCCGACATGGTGATGCCCAATATCCCGATGATTGATTTCTTTGGTCGTGGTGGAGCGATGAAGCCAAGTTGGTACGGCGATTGCTTGCCAAGCCGGGACTTCCCGTTGTTAGTTGATTTGCATCTTCAAGGCCGTTTGCCACTAGAAGATTTCGTGACCGAGACGATTGGTCTGTCCGAAATTGAACAGGCGTTTCATCGTATGGAACGTGGCGAGGTTTTGCGAAGTGTGGTTTTGCTTTGATCGAGTTAGTAAACACCACTGGAATTTTCGCGCTTGATGGTGGCGAATGGGAAGTAACGAACAACATTTGGTTGGTCGGTAATGATCGCGAACTGATTGTGATTGACGCCGCCCACGATGCTGCGCCAATTGTTGAAGCAATCAATGGTCGTCGCGTCAAGGCGATTGCTTTGACGCATGGACACAACGATCACATCAATGCTGCGATGGCCTTGCAAGATGTTGTTGATGCTCCGATCTTGTTGCACCCCGATGATCTCATGTTGTGGCAAGTTGTCTATCCAGATTCGCAACCTGACGGGTCGTTAACGCATGGTGGAATTTTGAAAGTTGCGTCAACTGAGATCGGTGTCATTCATACACCCGGCCACTCGCCAGGAGGTTGTTGTTTCCATGTTGTGGGAGCAACCAGCGATGGTGGCGATGCGATCTTTAGCGGCGACACACTCTTTTGCGGAGGGCCTGGGGCAACAGGTCGAAGCTTTAGCGACTACGACACGATTGTTGCATCCATTCGTCGCAAGTTGTTCGGTTTACCAGCCGAGACAATCGTGCATACGGGTCATGGCGATAGCACCACAATCCGCGCCGAACTAGAGGCTTTGGGACTTAATTAAGAATCTTTAGTTCAGCGGAACTTTTCAGCGGTTCTTTATCGTCTGAAAGATATGAAAAAAAGAATCGCAGTTTTTCTTGCTGGTATGTGTGCTGGTGTTTTGTTCGTAGGTTGTGCGGCAGGTTCGTCGTCATCTGATTCATCACTTGGCGGCTCATCCAACACCAATTCTTCAAAGTCTGAGATTTCCGCTTACGCAGGGTTCAACGATTGTGGCGCAGTGCTTGATTGGACCAAGGCTGAAATGTTGAAACGAGTCGGGCCTTATGGGCTCGAGACTTACCCATATATGTATGCGAGTTGGAGATCAGGTGGTTTTGAAGGCGATATGGCCGCCTCAACCGAAGCTCCTGCGTCAGATGAATCCTCAGGCGCAGATTTCGCCCCAATGCCCGGGACCTCAACAACAAACACACAAGAAGCAAATGTTGATGAGGGTGACATAGTTGAAACTGATGGCCGATATGTGTACAGCATCATTGATAGTCGCGTACGCAGTGTGGACATTAATAATGCGACGCTAGTGAGTGAGATTGATTTGCCCCAAGGTGATTCGCAGATGGTGCTTGCTGGTAATCACCTTGTCGTTGCGACCATGATCTGGACGAGCGTTGCTGACACAGTTGTTTCCAATTTTACGATTACCAATGGCTCGCTTGAGTTAAGGCGTCGTGACCACCTTGAGGGTTCACTTGTTTCAATGCGAGCGGTCAATGGACAGGTGCACATTGTTCTCAATAGTTCGTTCCTGAATCGCCTTGATTTCGTCTCACCACGTGATGGATCACAAGATTCACTTGATGCTGCTGAGAAGAGAAATATTGAAGTAGTTAACGATATGGAGGTGGAAGATTTTGTACCTCGTACTTTTGAAGAAGGGCCTATGGGTACGTGGGGATCTAAGTCGCCAGTGCTTGACTGCGTAAATCTGGGGCATCCTTCGGATTTCAGTGGTTGGGGAGTGACCTGGGTTGCATCAATCGACATGAATTCTTCAGCCGAAGTTCCTGTTGGGACGATCGGAATTCTGGCTCAATCAACAAGCAGCTATACGTCAACTGAGAGTCTCTACATTTCGACAACGCGTTGGGATGACGCTGTGTACGAAGAATTTGTCTCAAGCCGACAGGAACCTCCGTACACAGATATTCATGCCTTTGCCTTTAGCTCAGAGGCCTCTGATTTGTCATACGTTGCATCTGGTCGCGTGGAAGGCACTCTGCTGAATTCATATTCAATGTCCGAGTACGACGGCGTATTGCGAGTAGCGACAACTTCCTACGACTACGACTTTGGTGGCGGTCAAGACAATGGTGTGCATATTTTGAAAGTGAAAGATGCAGAACTTGTTGAAATCGGTGCAGTCAATGGCATGGGCCGTGGCGAAACTATTCAAGGAGTTCGCTTTGATGGACCACGTGGCTACGTCGTAACTTTCCGACAAGTTGATCCGTTGTATGTACTTGATCTCTCTGATCCGGCCGCACCAGAACTAGTAGGTGAATTGAAGGTTCCGGGATACTCGACGTATTTGAAACCAATAGATGGCGATCGGATTATCACGGTTGGAATGGCGGGTACAGAAACTGGACAGATTACGGGCGTGCAAGTGTCGGTCTTTGATGTGTCTGATCCAGGCAATCCTCTGCAGGTGGCAACGGCGGAGATCGCACAATGGAGTGAAGCCACCTCGGATCCACACGCGTTCTTGTGGTGGGCAGAGACCGATCAGATTATTGTGCCTAAAGAACTGGTGTGCGCTGAGATTGGTGGAACAGGCTGCGAGTCTGCGGTCGTGCTCAAACTTGATGGCACCACATTGACCGAACAAGGTCGTTTGTTCCAGTGGTTCCCGATTCGACGAGCCGTGATTGCACAGAATCAGTTGGTGACGGTCAGTGCTGGAGGCACCAAGGTCAGTCGACTGTCAGACCTATCAGAGATTTCGAACACCCGTTTTGATATCCCTGGGACCGATGCAGAGGACAATCTCCCCTGATTCATTCCGTACACTGCAGGTCATGACTGGGCCATTACAACTGACATTCGTGACATCGGCAGTTGATATCAGCACACTCCCGGAGTCGCCCGCTGAAGTTGCAGTCGTCGGACGATCAAATGTCGGTAAGTCATCGTTGATTAACGC
>CALEHE010000330.1 GCA_937876415.1 uncultured Actinomycetes bacterium | reverse complement strand
CCATGTCCCACAACGCCAGTCACGGTCTTCCATGTGTTGATGCCAGCGAAGTCGGAATGAGTGCCGAACGACTCGCCCGAATTGAAAATCGGTTCAAAACTTACGTCGACGAATCACTGCTTGCCGGTTGGGCCCTGACGATCGCTCGAGAAGGAAAGGTCGCGCTGTCGGCTTCGTGTGGTTTGGCTGATCGCGAAAACAACAAGCCAATTAGCGATGACACGATTTATCGCATTTTTTCAATGACGAAACCGATTACCGCAGTGGCCGCAATGATGCTGTGGGAAGAAGGCAAGTTTGAACTTCACGATCATGTCTCAAAGTTCATTCCCGAATTTGGTGAATCAAAAGTTTTCCTTGGTGGCACGTTTTTAAAGCCAATGCTCGGACCACAAACCAGCGCGATGGAAATGTGGCATTTGTTCACGCATACAGCTGGTTTGACGTATGGCTTTATGTATTCGCATCCTGTCGACGAGTTGTATCGCCGCGCCGGTATGGAATGGGGTTTCCCGCGCGAACTCGATCTTGCTGGCGTGTGTTCATTGCTCGCACAACAACCACTCTTATTCCAGCCCGGCACCGAGTGGAATTATTCAACGTCGATTGACGTTCTTGGACGAGTTGTTGAAGTGATTAGCGGTCAACGTTTAGGCGACTTTTTGCACGATCGGATATTTACACCACTTGGCATGAGTGATACTGCGTTCTTCTGTCCTGAAGAAAAAGCTGATCGTTTATCGGCGTTATACCTCGCGCATCCGAAAACGCGTCTTGCTAAACGTGGTGATGCTGCCGATCGTGGAACGAAAAAGTTGCCCGCAGCTGATGGCGGCGGAGGCGGTTTGGTGTCAACCATGCCCGACTATGTGCGCTTTGCCGAAATGTTGCGCCGGGGTGGCGAGTTCAATGGTGTGCGCTTGTTGTCGCCACGAACCGTGAACTACATGGCCAGCAATCATTTGCCAGGTAACGCTGATCTCACCGAGTTCGGTCGACCTCTCTTCGCTGAAACCGATTATGACGGTGTGGGATTCGGCCTGGGGATGAGCGTGACGATGGACCCAGTTGCGACGAAGACTGCCGGTTCGGTTGGTGACTTTGGTTGGGGTGGCGCAGCAAGCACCTGGTTCATGGTTGATCCAGTTGAAGATCTCACTTTGACCTTCATGACGCAACTCATGCCATCCAGCACCCATCCGTTTAGATCACAGTTGAAACAGATGGTGCATCAAGCGTTGATCGACTGAAGGGTACGATTGAGGCAGAGGTGAGCCCATGTTTCAACCAATGCCCAAAGATGCACGAATTTATGTAGCCGGTCACGGTGGACTCGTCGGGAGCGCCGTCGTTCGACGACTTCAGGCTGGTGGTTTCACCAACATCCTCACCGCAACTCGGGCGCAACTCGATCTACGCGATCAAGGTGCAGTGAATACGTGGTTTGAGCACAACCGACCCGATTATGTGTTCTTGGTTGCGGGAACCGTTGGCGGCATTTTGGCGAACAGCACTCGGCCAGCCGAATTCATCTACGACAATCTCATGATCCACGGAACAGTTGTCGATGCCAGTCATCGCGTTGGGGTCACCAAATTGTTGTATCTCGGAAGTTCGTGTATCTATCCACGTCATGCAACTCAGCCAATCACCGAAGAACAATTGCTGACGGGTCCACTTGAACCGACGAACGAATGGTATGCAATTGCCAAGATCGCCGGCATCAAGTTGTGCCAGGCGTACCGACGTCAATACGGCAGCGATTTCATCTCGGCGATGCCGACCAACTTGTACGGACCCGAAGACAACTTCGATTTGTCATCAAGCCATGTGTTGCCAGCACTCATTCGTAAATTTCATGACGCCAAGCAAAGTGGTGGCAAAGCAGTCGAGATTTGGGGAACTGGAAGTCCGATGCGCGAGTTCTTACACGTTGACGACCTGGCCGATGCATGTGTTTTTTTAATCGAGAATTACAGCGACGATATGCACATCAACGTGGGCACTGGTGTCGACTTGAGTATTCGTGAGTTGGCCGAAAAGGTTCGCGACGTTGTGTATCCGGCTGCTGAACTTCAGTTTGATACGTCAAAGCCTGATGGAACACCACGCAAGGTTTTAGACGTCAGTCGTTTGAACAACCTGGGTTGGTCGCCGAGTTACACACTCGATAGTGGACTCGCCAGTACCTATCAGTGGTTCTTAGAGCAACAGGACAGTCATACCGCAATGCGCGGTATGAAGCAGTAAGACCTAGTTCACCTGACGCGTGTGGTTGACCCAATAGGGTTCGCGCAATTTGAACTTTTGTAGTTTGCCCGTTGCTGTGCGCGCGAGTTCATTTCTGAATTCGATGCGCTTTGGACATTTGTAGCCCGCCAACTTGGTCTTGACGTACGCGATGAGCTCGTCTTCAGTCAGTGCCGAAGTTGGATTCTTCACAACGAGAGCCATCACAAGTTCGCCCCACTTTTCGTCGGGAACACCAATGACTGCAACCTCGTTGACATCGGGGTGACTGAAAACAGCATCTTCAACTTC
>CALEHE010000329.1 GCA_937876415.1 uncultured Actinomycetes bacterium | reverse complement strand
ATCACAATCACGACTGCTCAGGCTACGAGCACTTCCCCGCCGAATTCAGGGAGTGACGAAACACCACAGAGACTCCAGTTCCACCGTGCGAGGCAGAACTCCCCATCAGCCACGATCACCTTCTGACGTTGAAAGTGCACGATTCATTAGGTATCTGAGAAAAGCTTCGCCGATAAAACAGACAGCGCTCGTAGTTTTTGAGTTGCAACAACCGCAGATCAGCCCGAGTCCTCATTTCCGAATTTTCAAAAAATCTCAAGAAAATCAACGGAAATCCACCATCGGCGCATTTTCATGAAATATGTTTACGGACATGAAGAAACGTGACCTCATCCAAGCAGTATCCGACCACACCGGTATCGACAAGAAGACGGCTACAGCAGCCGTTGAAGGTACGATCGACGTCATCTTGGCCAACGTGGCTAAGGGCGAAATCGTCAACCTTTCCGGTTTTGCAAAATTCGCAAAGATCAAGCGTCCCGCACGCATGGGCCGTAACCCAGCAACGGGTGAGACCATCAAGATCGCTGCGAAGACTGTTGCCAAGATCACCGCACTCAAGGGCTTCAAGGACATCGCCCTTGGTGTGTCTCCGGCACCCAAGTTGAACAAGGCCGGCGCCGTTGCAGCAGCAGCTGCTAAGGCTCCAGCCAAGAAGAAGGCAGTTGCGAAGAAGGCTCCGGCCCGCAAGGCTCCCGCCAAGAAGGCCCCAGCCAAGAAGAAGGCAGTTGCGAAGAAGGCTCCGGCCCGTAAGGCTCCCGCCAAGAAGGCCCCAGCACGTAAGGCTCCTGCCAAAAAGAAGGCAGCGGCTCGCAAGCGCTGAGCAATTCCTAGTCCAATCACTCGAACCCCCGTTGCGCAAGCAGCGGGGGTTCTTTTTTGTCTGTGATTGTGATTCTGGTGTCGTTTTATTCGGTATTGCCGATTAAAACGACACCAGAATCACATGGGGGCCGGGAATCAATACGGCAGGGTGTAGGTGTTCTCGAGTTCGTCTTGCACCACCGTGGCGACATGATCGGTGGTGTCAACCACCATTTCTTCGTCCAAAATGCGCGACCGAAAGGCCCAGCCCGCAGGCAACTTCAACCGGCCGGCCAAATCACCCAGATTCGCCTGAGACAGCGTTGGGTCGACGCCCACGCAATAGGCCTGCATCACGTAGGCCTTGCCTTCTGCGTTAACAAGTTCATAGACAACCGAACCAGCGTCAAAAAAGAAGACTGCGCCACGGTTGACGAAACGCTCTTGATACGGCACGGTGCTGGGAGTGTCGCCCAGATCAACCGTCGCAATTCGACGCATCATGAGACCGTTGAATTCACGCATCACTGGCTCGACGATGGCGACCTTGGTACCAAGGCCATCAAGCATCCAGTAACGCGGCCCATTGAGCTTCACGAACAAAGCACCCATGTCTTTGGCGATCTCATCGGCTTTGAGTGTTTCCCATAATTCGGCGGGACAATCGTTAATCATCTGCGTGCCATAAACATCGGCTTGCAACTTTTCATCACGCGACATGACCGCGAGCACTTCGCCGTAGCGAACACCACGCATATCTGAAATGAGTCGTTGTGGTTTGTCAGCTGACATCGCAAATCTCCCGCCGTACATAAACAAGTTCTGGTTGAACAGTTCCAAACTAGTGGCATTTAATCTGTCACTACAACAGCGATCAGATCCTGCTGTACTGGCCATACCTCGTACCATTAACTCCGTGAATCAAACCGCTTCTACTCGCCCGCATCTGCCCGGGCTTGACGGGTTGCGAGCCTTGGCGGTCATTGGAGTTTTGGCATTTCACGACAACCGCCTGAACGGTGGCTTTCTTGGCGTTGATCTCTTCTTTGCCCTGTCGGGCTTTTTGATCACCACTTTGTTAATTGACGAACTTCAACGAACCAACACCATCGACCTCATCGGATTTTGGGGGCGACGACTTCGACGATTACTTCCGGCCGTCATGGCGCTTCTCGTTGTCGTCGTTGTTTTCTTTCGACTATTCGCCGACACCGGCCAATGGATCATTGCTCGCAACGA
>CALEHE010000328.1 GCA_937876415.1 uncultured Actinomycetes bacterium | reverse complement strand
CGAAACTCCTGTGATTGAAACGACCGCTCCGGCGACAGATACACCTAAAAATTCTGAAGAATAATCACTCGATCTAAAAACCTTGAACAAAGGACACAGCAATGCCCAAGATGAAGACCAGCAAAACAGCAGCAAAGCGTTTCAGTAAGACCGGCACGGGCAAGATTCGTCGCCTCCAGCAGAACCGCCAGCACTTGTTCGAAAAGAAGCCGTCCACTCGTACCCGCCGTCTTGACGGCATGGTCGATGTGCACTCCGGTGACATCAAGAAGATCAAGCGTCTACTCGGCGAGCGCTGAGTTTTACCCACCCATTTACGTAACTAGTTAAAGAACGAAAGAAGGAGGAGTCCGATGGCCAGAGTGAAGCGTGCAGTCGGTTCTAAGAAGCGTCGTAAACAGACATTGGAACGTGCCAAGGGCTATTACGGTAATAAGAGCAGGTCAGTCCGCGCTGCAAATGAACAGGTCATGCGATCTGGTCAGTACGCCTTCCGCGACCGTCGGGCAAAGAAGGGCGAATTCCGTCGCCTGTGGATTCAGCGCATCAACGCAGCATGTCGTTTGCACGAGATCAGCTACAGCCGTTTCATTGACGGTTTGAACAAGGCTGGTATCGAAGTTGACCGTAAGATCCTCGCCGATTTGGCCGTGACTGACCTTGCGTCATTCGGTCGTTTGTGCGAAGCCGCTAAGGCTGCTCTCGCCTGAGCGAGGTTTTCTGAACCACGAACTGGTTCTCAGTAATTCAAGTATTCAACGACTGCGGCGCCTTGCGGGGCGCCGCAGTTCGCGTGACGACGAGGGTGCATTCATTGTTGAAGGCGCAGTTCTAGTCGCAGAAGCGGTTGCGGCGGGCTGGGAAGTTGAAGGTCAATACCTCGCCCCTGGCGCAGACCCGATTGACGGTGCAGGCGCGGTGCACTACTTGGCTCCAGGCGTGATGGAAAAAGTCGCCACCACCGAGACTCCACAACCAATCATCGCGGTTGTGGTGCGACGGTTCGCCTCGGCTGAAGTTATGAATAAGGCCACTTTTGTGGTCATTGCTGACGGCATCTCTGATCCGGGTAACCTGGGCACGATGTTGCGCTCGGCTGAGGCTGCCGGTGCCGACGCGCTGGTTTTGACTCCCGGATCGGTTGACCCCACCAACCCCAAAGTTGTGCGCTCATCTGCCGGAAGTATTTTCCGCTTGCCCATCATTGAAAAGATCACGCTTGACGAGGTGGGCCGCGCCGGACTGATTCGGCTCGGCACCTCGTCGCATACCAATCGCGAGTTCGCCCCGGTTGATTACACGACCGTCGACTGTACGCGTCGTATCGCAATTGTTCTTGGTAACGAAGCTCACGGTCTGAGCGACAATTCGGCCGTTGATGAATGGGTCACTATTCCTCACGTCGGTCAAGCCGAAAGTTTGAATGTTGCGATGGCAGCAACGGTGCTGTGTTTTGAAGTTGCTCGTCAACGACGTGCGGGTTCAAGTACCGTGGTCTCGTCATGATTTCTGAAATCACCGCCGCCCGTACCGCTGCCGAGCAAAGTATTGCTGCAGCATCCTCGCTTGATGAGATTCGCGTTCTCGACACCGATTTGTTGGGCAAGAAAAGCCCGTTGGCGTTGTTGAAGACCGGACTGGGCAAACTGACAACGGTTGACGAAAAGAAAGCGGCCGGCCAAGCGCTCAATGAAGCGATGTTGGCGGTCGAAGAAGTTCTCAATGCCCGTCGCGCGCTTTTGGGTCGTGCCGAACGTGATGTTCAACTTGCTGCTGAAGCTCTTGACCTCACTGAACACTTCAATGCACCCAGCCGTGGCAAGGCTCATATTGTCACTCAAGCTTGGCAGCGCCTCGAAGACGTCTTTGTTGGATTGGGCTTTCAAGTAGCCGAAGGTCCCGAAGTTGAAACCGATTGGTACAACTTTGAAGCGCTCAATATGCCGCCGTCACATCCGGCGCGCAGTATGCACGACACGTTCTACGTCGATCATGGTCAGCCCGGTAGCACGGTGCTGCGCACGCATACATCGCCTGTGCAAATTCGCGTGATGCAAAATGTTGCGCCGCCGATTTACATGATCATGCCTGGTCGCGTTTTCCGCAACGAAACAACTGACGCAACGCACCTCGCGGTGTTCCACCAAATTGAAGGTTTAGTCATCGATCGTGGCATCACCTTGGCCGATCTTGCCGGAACCATTGAAGCGTTTACTCAAGCCTTCTTCGGTCCCGGCTTCACGAGTCGCTTGCGTCCAAGTTATTTCCCCTTCACTGAACCATCAGCCGAGTTTGATATTCGTACACCTAAGGGCGACTGGCTTGAACTTGGTGGCTGTGGAATGGTGCATCCAAACGTGTTGCGCGCTGGCGGTCTTGACCCCGAAGAGTGGAGCGGGTTCGCTTTTG
Organism: uncultured Actinomycetes bacterium; assembly: GCA_937876415.1. Taxonomy (GTDB): domain Bacteria; phylum Actinomycetota; class Acidimicrobiia; order Acidimicrobiales; family Ilumatobacteraceae; genus Casp-actino8. The sequence continues at coordinate 420 of CALEHE010000328.1, read as the reverse complement.
GCTTCGGCATCGACCGTATGGCTAAAGAACGCCACGGAGTCGGCGACGTTCGTGAGATGTATACCAATGACATTCGATTCATTGAGCAGTTTTAAGGACGCATGATGAAAGTTGTTCATTCTTGGATCCGAGATTTAGCTGACTTGCCAGATGATGTTGAGGCAATTTCATTTACGTTGTCCGACATTGGACTTGCCGTTGAAAGTGTTGACAAAGTTGGCGCAACGGTTGCGGGTGTCATCACTGCTCGCGTGATTAAGACCGAACGTCATCCCGACGCTGCCAAAGTGCATCGTGTTTTTCTTGATAACGGCGACGGCACCGAACACCATGTGTGGTGCGGAGCATTCAACATGCAGCCTGGTGACATCATTCCGTGGGCAACTCCCGGAACTGCAATGCCTGATGGCCGACTCATTG
>CALEHE010000327.1 GCA_937876415.1 uncultured Actinomycetes bacterium | reverse complement strand
TTTTTAGGGTTTGGTGGACGAGACGAGCCACATTGCGAAGAACTGGCTTCCGCCGCCATACGCATGTCCTATGGCCTTCTTCGCCCCTTCAATCTGATGCTCGCCAGCCTTGCCCATCACCTGCATCGCTGCCTCACCGAATCGCAGCATTCCGGACGCACCGATCGGATTGCTTGAGAGCACCCCGCCCGACGGGTTCACCGGCAGCGAGCCACCAATTTCAGTGACGCCATCTTCGACCCAACGCCAACCTTCGTTGCGAGGCGCAAATCCGAGGTTCTCGAGCCACATCGGCTCGAACCAAGCGAACGGCACGTACATCTCAACGACGTCGATTTCTTCGGCGGGATTCTTGATTCCGCCTTTACGCCACAAATCTGCTGCACACATTTCGCCGGCCACCGGACTCACTTGCTCGCGACCGGCAAACGCTGTTGGTTCACTGCGCATTGATGTCGCGTGAACCCATGCTTTTGGTCCCGCATGCTTGTCGGCTCGCTCTTCGCTCATCAACACCAACGCCATTGCTCCGTCACTTGACGGGCAGGTTTCAATAAAGCGAATCGGATCCCACAACATCGGAGTTTCGAGGGCCTTTTCAAGCGTCCAATCTGGTTCGTGTAAATGCGCGTACGGGTTCTTACACGCGTTGGTTCGATCTTTCACTGCAACCATTGCGCCAATATGTGACGGCGCTCCAGAACGAGCGATGTAACCGCGCACAATCGGCGAGAAGTAGCCACCAGCACCAGCGTGAACTGGCATACCAAACGGAATCGGCACACTCAAAGCCCACATCGCGTTGCCATCGCTTTGCTTTTCAAAACCGATCGTCAAAACGGTTCCGTGAATTCCCGCCATCACATGTTGCGCCGCAACAATCGCTGTCGAGCCACCCACTGAACCCGCGGTGTGAACGCGGAAGACTGGTTTGCCGTGAGCGGCTAACGCATCGGCAAGCCACAGCTCGGGCATCGCAACTCCTTCAAGAGAGTCTGGCGCCTTACCGATCACAATCGCATCAACATCAGCAATTGTGATATTGGCATCAGCCAACGCACGATCAACTGCCTCGCGCACCAAACCAGCAATTGAAACATCGGCGCGACAAGCGGCGTGCTTTGTTTGACCTACTCCGACGACTGCACAAAGTTCAGCCATGTCACTCACCTTCCATGACGCATACCAGATTTTGTTGCAACATCGGCCCACTTGTGCAGTGAGCCAAAACTCGATCAGCCGAACCGGCAAAAATACTTTCAGCAGCTTCGGCAAATCGTGCCAAGCCCGCGGCCATTAATGGGTTCGCCACCAAAGCACCTCCGCTTGGATTGATATGCGTTGATTCACTTAAACCCATCGCATTTCGCAGCAGCAGCTCTTGATGCGTGTACGGAGCGTGAATCTCGGCAACATCAATGCGGTCATTACCTACTCCGGCTTTTTGTGCTGCGATCGCAGCCGACGAACTCTCAATCATCGAACGAGCGCCTAAACGCTGCGTATCGATGCGGTGATCGATTCCTCGAATCCAAGCCGGCCGCTCTGCTAATCGACGGGCGATATCACCGGCCGCCAAAACAACTGCGTTACATCCGTCTACCGGAGTTGCGCAGTCGTGTGCGCGCAGAGGATTCATCGTGTACGGCATCGCCAAGAGTTCTTCAACTGATTCATTGCCCTTAGTGAACGCAATCGCGTTGTTGTTCGCATCACGACGACTACGCGATGCCACTTCAGCCATCTGTCGTTCGGTCACAACACCAGCATCGAGGCAGGCACGAGCTTGTAACGCAGCAAGTGCATCAAACCCAGGCTTCAGCGGTGCAACCATGTAAGGATCGGTTTGCAAACTGAGAATCTGATCGATTGGTCCAGATGTTGTTTTTCCATTTGAGAAAACAAGGGCAACATCAACTTCACCAGTTTGAATTTTCACCCATGCTTCGTATAGAGCAAGGGCACCATCAGCTTCAACATGGCTTTCAACAATCGGCGGCCATGCGCCAATGGCATCAACAGCAGCAACAAAACTGAACGGCTGACCGCTCATGTAGTCACATGATCCGTGACACCAGAAACCAATGTCACTACGTTCAATTCCGACTTTGTCCAGCAACTGTTGAATGACTGGCAACAGAATTTCAACCGATGTAAAAGTGCTGTTGACTTCACTCGGACGTTGCGCCGTTCCGACGATTGCAATATCTCGTAGTGCCATCAGCTTGCTCCTGATTCTGAGCCCATTACGCGGTCTGGCTCGCCAGTGGGACGAAAGTGTTGAATATTCTCCAACGACGGACCCCATTCAGATTTGTCTTTCCAGACTGGCTCAACTCGCATACCAATGCGCACGTCTTCTGCTTCACATTCTTGAATGAGGTGTTGCATTGAAATATCGGCACCGTCCAACAAGATCTGCGCTGCGACATACGGCAACTTAATTTTCTGTCCCAAGAACGGAACGTTGACAATGCAAAAAGTTGTAATCGTTCCCTTCGGGCCAACCTCAACATCACCCGCCAAAATTTTTGCGCACTTCGGACACACACCATTGCGAGGTGGGAAATAAACAAGCGCACAACTCGGGCAGCGCTTGCCGACAAACTTGCCACTCATGAGTCCAGCAAGGTGGCTCGTCGCATTCGGACCGGCTGACCAGTTGTAGGTCACCCCGATCGGTTGGCGTAAGCGAACTAAACCATCGGCTTCACTCATGATGCTCCCCCCACGATGTCGAAACATGCAATGTCAGTGACGCCGCCTGGTCGGTCTTCGGCCCAGCGGACCTTCACCTTGGTCCCAGTCGCAATGTTGTCAGGCGATCCGGCATCGACTGCGTGCAACATCGGAACATCGGCTCCGTCAATAGTGATCAGAGCCCAGGCAAAAGGATGAGCCAGGGGTTGACCTTCAACTGGAGTGGACTGCCACGCCCACGTGGTCACCGTTCCTGTATCAGATAGTGATACCCATTCACTCAATTGTTCGCCGGTCAGCGGGTCGAACTCGGCCGGCGGAAAATACACCCGTCCATCGCTTCCGCGAGTCCCTTCAAGTCGACATTCGGATAACGACGTGAAGAACCGTGACAGCAATATACCCACAGTTCTTTTGTACGGGTACGAGACTTCGAGCGGAGCGACGAAAACGTCGCCGACCATGGCATGAGATGTTGTTCCAGACACGAATAATTTCTTATCACGCCAGCGGCTTCCAAAACTCATTACAACACACTTCACTCGCCTAACTCTTCCCGACTCGCCTCTACCTTCTCCGAGTCGTTGTTGCTAGTGTCACAGTGTCGGGTCACGGGGATCCTGTCGATGTAGGGGGAAGAAATGTCTCGTTCGTTGAAATTTGGGTCAGTGAACTTTGTTCGTACATGCGCAGCAGTTTCTTTGGTTGCACTTGCAACAGTCGGTTGCTCGAATCGTACTAGTGACGACAGCGCCACGACTCAAGCACCTGCCACTGCCGCACCAACAGCAACCGACGCTCCGAGCGCCACTGATGCACCCGTCACGACCGATGCACCCACTGGTCCAATGTTTGGAACAATGGCGAGCCCCTGTGGTCCAGCCACAGACGCTGGCGTCCCAACGATCGCCGATGGTCAAAACGGTGGCGACGCCATCAAGCTCGGCACCGCTAACGACCATGGTTATGAAGGTGCACCTGGCACCACTCTTGAAATGCTTGATGCTGCCAAGGCTTTTGCGGGTTGGTGCAACGCCCAAGGTGGTGTTCGCGGTCTCCCGATTGAGATTGTTGACCTTGATGGCAAATTGTTCTCGGTTCCTCCCTCGATGGAACAAGCATGTAGTGAAGTGTTCGCAATGGCAGGTGGCGGCTGGGTCTTTGACGACCAGATGTACCCACGATTCCACGAATGCGGAATGATTTCATTCTCTGGTTATGCCGTGAGCGCAGCTGCGTCGATGGCCAATGGAAAGATTCAGCCGATTCCCAACCCAGCCAATGAAAAGCCAGCTCAGTGGCTCAACTGGGCCAGGGACACATATCCCGAAGCAATAAAAAAAGCTGCGCTTATCTACGGTGACTTTTTAACAACCAAGAATGTCGCCGATCAATTAGCAGCAACGATGAAGGTTGTCGGCGGATTCGGCGAACCGTCAATGATTACTTACAACCCGGCTGGCGAAGCTAACTGGACTCCGTTTGCACAAAAATTGAAATCCGATGGCATCACGTTCATGTCATTCGTTGGAACTGACTCAAACTTGGTCTTGCTCTACAAGGCAATGCGCGAAGTTGGTTATGTACCCGAGGTCGTACTGAACGATGCAAACTTCTATTCGTCCATGATGGTCGCCGAAGGTAACGCCGCCTCCAACGAAGGCTTCTTAGCCCGAACGATGTACGCACCTTTTGAAGAGGCCGACCAATTCCCAGGTATGGCTTCGTACTTAGACATGATGGCGACGTACAACCCAGATGGCCGCATCGCTGGTCTTGGTTTGCAAGCAACTTCTGCCCTGCTGATGTTTGTCACCTCCGCTAACGCATGTCTTGATAGCAACAACAACGTTCTTGAGCGTGAATGTGTATTGGCTCAAGGTATGAAAATTGATTCGTGGACGGGTGGTGGTTTGCACAGCGAAACCAATCCGGCCGCAAAGACTGCACCAAAGTGCGGGCTCATCATGGGTGTCAAGGACAGCAAGTGGACTCGCATCTACCCAGAGTTGGGTTCGACCGACGACAACGGTGGCGGATGGCATTGTGATGAGAATGGCGCAGTTGATATTGAGGGCGACTTTGGTGATGTGACATCTGGTGTTGACCCGACACGGCCCAACTGACAATTAGTTCACAATTCTCGAATTGACCTGACTACTTATGCAAGAGCTACTCACGTTCACAATCATCGGGTTGTCAACGGGTGCAATCTACGCAGTAGTAGCGAGCGGTTTAGTTGTTACCTACACAACGTCGGGCATCTTCAACCTCGCTCACGGGGCGACTGGAATGTTGGCGGCATTCACTTACTGGCAGTTGCGTTTTGATTGGGATCTGCCCGCCCCGCTAGCGCTCTTCATCACGCTGTTCGTTTTGTGTCCGATCTTTGGACTGGTCACTGAACGCTTCGTCATGCGCGGCTTACAGGGCACCTCCGAGGTCGTCAAACTGTCGGTCACGGTTGCCTTGTTTGCCTTCATGATCGGATTGGCTAACTGGATTTGGCCAAGCGATTCAAGCCGTGAGGCCTTCTTAAAGTTCTATGAAGGAAACAAGGTTTCAATTTTCGGAATCAACATCAGTTGGCACAAACTGATTACTTTCGGATGTGCCATTTTGGTTGCAATTGTCTTACGACTCTTGCTCTATCGCACTCGTATGGGGGTAGCAATGCGAGCGGTTGTTGATGACCGTGCGCTGACCGAACTGAACGGAGGCCGTCCGGATCGTGTCGCCATGTTTGCATGGGCACTCAGCGCGATGCTCGCCGGTCTCGCTGGCGTTTTATTGGCAGGTGAACAGCAACTCAATATTGAGCCGCTCGTTTTGTTGGTCATCAACGCCTATGCCGCAGCCATCATTGGGCGGCTCAAGAACTTGCCCATGACATTTGCTGGAGCTGCGGTGCTTGGCTTGCTCGACGCTTACTATCTTCAATTCTCCGACAATTCTTGGTTTCCACAATCAATTATGGGATTCGGAATTTCGGGGATGCGCGCATCAATCCCAACAATTGTGCTTTTCATCGCACTGATAGCCCGCCCACAAACTCGATTGCGCGCGGGCATTGTGCGCATTCGCGAACATAACAAGGTTCCAGCCTGGAGCACTTCGATCATGGGTGCAGTTGCACTGATTGCAATTGTGGTTGCCATCTCTGGAATGTTGACTCGCTCAAACACACTTTTGCTACTGAACGGATTCACATTTGCAATTGTGGCTTTGTCACTCGTACCCCTCACTGGTTACGCCGGACAAATGTCGTTGGCCCCGCTCACCTTTGCTGGCCTTGGCGCAATCGCTATGTCAAAACTTCCTGGTGACGGCAATTTCTTCACGTTGATTGTCGCCATCGTTATCGTTGCGCTCGTCGGTGCACTTGTTGCGCTCCCCGCCATTCGACTTTCTGGAATTTACTTGGCACTATCAACAGCAGCGTTTGCAGTCTTGGTGACAAAACTTGTTTTCAATCAGAAGCAAACTTTCATGAGTGGGAACATCTCGGTGCCGGTGCTGGATGTTCCGTTCTTTGAAATCAATACACCGCGTGGTCGCCTCATTTTGGCATCAATCGCATTCTCAGTCTTAGGTCTCGGAGTCGTTGCAATCCGCCGCAGCCGACTCGGACGTCGACTCATCGCACTCAAAGATTCTCCGGCTGCAGCAGCAACGTTAGGCATGAGTCTGACCCGCACAAAGTTGGCGGCTTTTGCTATCTCGGCTGGTATCGCTGCTTGCGCGGGAGCATTAGCGGGCGACAAAGTCAGTCCGCAGCAATATGACTTCACGCAAAGCTTGCCCATCGTGTTACTCACTGTCGTTGGTGGAGTCGGAACAGTTGGCGGAGCTCTATTTGGTGGATTAATGCTTGGAGGTAATTCGGTTCTTGCATCAGTTGTACCGACACTCAAGAACGTCACCAAGATTCTTCCTGGCACAATTGGTGTCACCCTTGGTCGCAATCCAAGTGGCGCAGCCAGCCAAATCGCCGATGCCTATCGCTCGCTCGCCAATCGATGGAATCTTCTCGCATTTGCCGCAGCGGGTGGAATCGTCATTTGGATTCTTGATGCCAAATATGTGATTTCACATTGGGCTTTCTTTATTGGTGGTGTCTTCTGGATACTTGCGGTCACCCCCAACCTGGTTGGGATTATGCAAGCGCCCAGAAATCGTCAAATCATCGCCAGCGTCTATCTAGCAATCGGTGTCATCATTGCAATCTCCGTTGATTGGGATAACGCGGTTGATTCAACAGGCAAACGCCTTATTGCTCTGGTTCTGCTCATCGCTTTGTTTGGTGTTGGAGCGCAACGAGTAGCCGAAAATGCGCCACGTATCCATCGCTCTTCACCTGATGTGATCGGCCTCACCACAGATTTCACAGATGAAGAACTTGATCGTGCCGAGCGCGAGTTAGGCGTGGTGCTCTGATGTCACTTCTTGAAGTACGCGGAGTCATGGTTCGCTTCGGTGGTGTCATGGCCGTTGGTGGCGTGGATTTAGATGTTCACGCTGGCGAAGTGACTGGCCTCATTGGTCCTAATGGTGCGGGTAAAACCACATTGTTTAACGTCGTCAGTGGAATGCAAGAACCCACGGCGGGATCAATCCACGTGAGCGGTGTTGACATCACTCACGAGGCACCACACCGACGAGCCAAACGCGGACTTGCTCGCACCTTCCAACGCCTTGAACTATTTGGTTCACTCACTGTCCGCGACAACGTCCGAGTTGCTGCCGAACTTGCTTCACTCACCAATATTGATGAAACAGTTGACAACTTGCTGGAAAAAGTCGGTGTTAGTGATCTTGCTGAACAAACAGCCGGCGACCTACCGACAGGCTCGGCGCGTTTGGTTGAAATCGCCCGGGCTCTTGCCACTGGTCCGCGCCTATTGCTACTTGATGAGCCAGCTTCTGGTCTTGATGAAGCAGAAAGCGATCGCCTTGGTGTTTTATTGCGAGAACTCACCGCCGATGGTCTTGGCGTTTTGCTTGTTGAACACGATATGAGTTTAGTAATGCATGTCTGCGACAGAATTTTTGTGCTTGATCTTGGGCATATCATTGCTACCGGAACACCCGAAGAAATTCAGCATGACCCGAAGGTTCTGCATGCATATCTTGGAGCACCGTCGTGACTCAACCCATTCTTGAACTACGCAATGTTCGTGCCTCGTACGGATCTATCGAAGTACTTCATGGCGTCAATCTTTCGGTAGGTCGCGGTGAGGTTGTCGCGCTACTTGGCCCAAACGGCGCCGGCAAAAGCACGATGATCAAAGTGGTCAGCGGACTATTGCGCCCCACATCTGGTCAACTCATGATTGGTGGTCGTGATGTCACCGGCGCTGCCGCTAATGCGCTTGCTCGGGCTGGTTTGTGCACAATTCCTGAAGGAAGAGGCATATTCCCCAACCTCACTGTTCGCGAGAACCTGTTAATGGCAACATATAGCGGACACAAACTCTCAGACATTGAAGAAAGTACTTACTCTCGCTTTCCTCGATTGTCAGAACGTCGCACTCAGTTAGCTGGCACGATGTCAGGCGGTGAACAGCAAATGCTTTCTCTGGCACGAGCCCTAGCAACCGATCCGGTCATTTTGCTGCTCGATGAATTATCAATGGGGCTCGCTCCACTCATTGTGGCCGAGCTATATCAGCAGGTTGCAGCAATCGCTGCCGAGGGAGTTTCGGTCGTGGTTGTCGAGCAGTTTGCCCGCACAGTTTTGGGAGTTGCCGACCAAGCAGTTCTATTGGCCCACGGAAAAGTGCAAGTAGCTGGCAAAGCATCTGAGATTGGCGAAGATGTACTTGCCGGCGCATATTTAGGTTCATAAATTCTCTTACTGAAAGAAACGGACACGACCATGAATGAAGATCGAATCCAAACCTTCACCGAAGAAATCGGCGAATTGAAATTGCGAGGCGCGCGCGCAGATCGCGAACGCTGGCTCCTAATTTTGGGTGGGCTCGGATTGATCGCCGGGGTTGGCTTAGCAGTCTTTGGTGGTTTTCAAGCGAGCGGTACCACGGTCCTTGGTGACCAAATTGCCTTTTTGGCAACTGGCACACTGATCGGACTCGCACTTGTCATCGCTGGTGCAGCACTATTCATCCGCTATTCAATTGCCCGCTTCATGCGTTTTTGGCTGGTGCGTCTCGTTCACGAACATCGCAGTGAAACTGACCGTGTCATCAAAGCACTCGGCGATATTGAAGCAAAGTTCAATAAGTAGAAATCAACGAGCGCGGTAGGTCCCGCCGCCGAGTCCGCTGGTGTCTTTGTTGAGACGCTTCGACAAGTGCATTCCTTCAAGGATGAATTCAACTGCTGCAGCAACACTGGCTGCACTGTCATCACCATCAATCAGTGCATCAACAATCGGACGCAACGAAGGAATATCGCCAATGAGCATTGCTTGCTCTTCAGAAGGGACATCTTCACCGGTGTGAACGATTGCGCCCTCTTCAAAAGCAGTGAGCACGGCTCCGGTTAATTCTGGTTGCACAACTTGGCGATACACGGTCAGAACTGAAGCCTTAATGAGGTCGCGAAGTACTTGTCCCTCGCGACCCTCTTCAAGCGCTTCAATTTCGATCTTCCCACCAGTTGATGCCGCAAATGCATCAAGGTCGCATACACGCGGAACCACATTGGTTTCGCCTAATCGCAATCCACGACGCAAAGCATTTGCTGCCATCACTTCATAGTTACTCACACTCAAACGCACACTGACACCACTGCGCTGATTGACCTGACTGCTGTTGCGTGCCAACTGGCTAAATGTTGCAACGACAAGTTCCATGTAGGCCGGAACAGTTACCTTGACATCACCGACACTTGGTGGACGTGCTTCTTGACGAATGATCTGTACTTCAGTCGTTGCTTCAAGTGGATAGTGCGTACGAATCTGACTACCGAAACGATCTTTCAGTGGAGTGATAATGCGACCACGATTGGTGTAGTCCTCAGGGTTTGCTGAAGCCACAAGCAACACGTCGATTGGTAAGCGAATCTTGTAACCGCGAACTTGAACATCGCGCTCTTCAAGAATGTTCAATAGACCAACCTGAATACGTTCCGACAAGTCGGGCAATTCGTTAATCGCAAAAATACCGCGATTCGTACGCGGCACGAGCCCGTAGTGCAACGTGAGTTCATCACTGAGGTAACGACCTTCAGCAACTTTGATGGGGTCAACTTCACCGATGAGGTCGGCAATTGATGTATCGGGAGTTGCTAGTTTTTCGCCGAAGCGCACATCTCGATGGATCCATGTGATGGGGGCTTTGTCGCCTTTTTGTTCAACGAGATCACGCGCGTGCTTCGAGACGGGATTATACGGATCGTCATTAATCTCGCTGCCCGCAATAATCGGTAACCACTCGTCAAGTAACCCCGTCAAACTACGAATCATGCGAGTCTTGGCCTGCCCGCGCTCTCCCAAAAAAATCACATCGTGACCGGCCAAGATTGCATTCTCAAGCTGTGGCATGACGGTGTCTTCGTAACCGAGGACTCCTTCGAATAATGGCTGCTTCGCCATAATGCGCGCGACTGCGTTGCGACGCATTTCTTCTTTGACGGGACGTGATATCCATCCAGATGCTTTGAGTTCACGAATAGTGGCCGCTGAGGGTGCCGGAGAAGAAGACATATCTTGAGAGTAATCCGCCGTTGATGAAACGTAGTGGTCGAGCCTGTTCTCTACTACCGTCTGTGGTGTGACAACATCGACCGAGCATGAGAACGAGAACTGGACTTCTCTTGATCTCGCTGGCCAGTGGCGGGTCACCAAAGCCACTGACGACGCCCTTCGCACGAGCGTTGGACTTGATACAGATGATGAAGAGTGGCCCACAATTCAGGTGCCGAGCCATTGGCAGTCACATCCCCTTTTCGCCACCGAAAATGGGCCGCTTTTGTACCGCAAGGATTTTGAACTTGACGTACCAAATGAGGGCGAGCGTCGTTTCATCGTGGTTGACGGACTCTTCTATCAAGGTGATGTGTGGCTTGATGGCGCCTACCTAGGCGACCCTGAGGGTTACTTCATTCATCATGCGTACGACATCACCGCCCTAGCTTCACTCGACACTGAACACGTCTTGGCTGTCGGCGCCACGTGCAGCCCACAGCGGGACAAAAAAGCCAAACGCAATATCACCGGAGTCTTTCAACATTGGGATTGCATCGACCCCGATTTCAATCCTGGTGGCATTTGGCGTGGAGTGCGCATTGAGCGCTCAGGACCAGTACGCATTGATGCGCTACGAGTTTTGTGTCGTGATGCCAACGAAGCGCGAGCGAACGTTCGTCTCAGCGCACGGCTTGATAGCAACAATGAACTCGCGGTTCGCATTGTTACTTACGTCAATAATCAAGTCGTTGAAGAAATTGAGAAATCGCTGGCGAGTGGTATCAACACTCTCGACTGGGATATTGATATTGATGAACCCAAGTTGTGGTGGCCCTGGTCAATGGGTCAGCAAAATCTCACAGATATTCGAGTTGAAGTTATTCACAACGGCATCGTCAGCCACTCGGTTAGTCGACGCACCGGGTTACGCGAAGTTGCCGTTCAAGATTGGGTGTACTCAATCAATGGTGAACGCATCTTTTTGAAAGGCGCGAATCTTGCACCAACGCGTGCGATGTTGGGCGACGCCAACGAATCAGAACTACGTCGCGATATTGAACTCGCGCGCGAGGCTGGACTTGATCTTGTTCGCGTGCACGGGCATATCTCTCGCACCGAGTTGTATGACGCTGCCGATGAACTCGGAATGTTGATTTGGCAAGACTTCCCATTGCAATGGGGATACGCCCGACAGATTCGCCGTGAAGCAGTGCGTCAAGCCGAAGAAGCAGTCAACATTCTCGGACATCATCCATCAATCATGACCTGGTGTGCTCACAACGAACCTTTCACATTCAATGTCACCCCTGGTGAGTCATTTGATTTCAAAAAGATGGCCGTGCCTTTCCTCGCCGGGCATCAACTTCCTTCTTGGAATAAGAGTGTTCTCGATCGCTGGGTCAAGCGTTCATTTGAAAAAGCTGATGTCACGCGACCAGTCATTGCGCACAGCGGAGTGTTGCCGCACTTGCCCACACTTGACGGCACTGATAGTCACTTGTATTTCGGTTGGTATCACGGCAACGAACGTGACCTTCCCAGTTTTGCTGCGAAGATTCCCCGACTTATGCGCTTCGTCAGTGAATTTGGCGCACAAGCCATTCCTGAATCAACAGAGTTCATAGATACATCTGAGTGGCCAGTTTTAGATTGGGAAAATCTAGAAAACAAGTTCGGTATGCAACGCGGGAATTTTGAAAATCATTGCCCCGCTTCAGCATTTGACAGTTTTGATGATTGGCGGGTTGCCACTCAGGTGTATCAAGCAGACGTCATTCGCTATCACATTGAAACTCTTCGTCGATTGAAGTACCGGCCTACTGGTGGCTTTTGCATGTTTGCGCTCAACGACGCCATGCCCATGGTTTCTTGGAGCGTTCTTGATCACAATCGAGTTCCAAAGTTGGGATACACCGCTTTGGCTGAAGCCTGTCGTCCAGTCATTGTGACGGCTGATCGCCTGCCACAATCAATGCGCCCCGGAGATCAAGTCCGCATTGCACTTCATGTTGTCAGCGATCTACATCGCGAGCTCGACGACGCCACAGTGACCGCAACTGTTGAATCAACGGGCGATCCTCAGGTCTGGCAATTTGAAGGCGCCATTGCCGCCGATGATTGCACCTTGGTTGGCCACATCCTCATCACTGCACCGTTCGCTGAAGGACCGGTGGTGCTTGATTTAACTCTCGTGAGCGGGGATGTGGTTGCGACAAACCGTTATCAAACGGTCGTCGTAGCAAATTAGTTGCGGGAAATTTCTTTGCGGTTCTTCAACTTGGACTTGCGATAGTCCTTATTCATCAACGCAATGACATCAATCGAAATTTCCTTCGGACATGCGGCTTCGCATTCACCGTGGTTGGTGCATGAACCGAAATACTCGTCCATTGTCTCGACCATGGCTTCGGTGCGCTTGTAACGCTCGGCCTGGCCCTGAGGCAACAAGTTGAGGTGAGCAATCTTGGCAGCAGTAAACAAGTTGGCTGCGCCATTGGGACACGCGGCAACGCACGCACCACAACCAATGCATTGCGCCGAATCCATCGCGGCATCAGCAACGCTCTTCGGAATTGGAATGAGGTTCGCATCGGGAGCACCACCGGTGTTCGCCGAGATGAATCCACCAGATTCGATAATGCGGTCAAATGCCGAACGATCAACCATCAAGTCTTTGATAATCGGGAATGCCGAGGCACGCCAGGGTTCAATGACAATTTCGTCGCCACTCTTGAACTTGCGCATGTGCAACTGGCACGTTGCAGTACTGCGCTCGGGACCGTGGGCCTGACCATTGATCATCAATGAACACGTTCCGCAGATACCTTCGCGACAATCATGGTCAAACACGACTGGCAACTTGTTCTCACCGATAAGACCTTCGTTGAGCACGTCGAGCATTTCGAGGAACGACGCTTCGTCGCTGATCTCGGGCATGACGTATTCCTCGAAGTGACCCTTTGCGGCCGGACCTGACTGTCGCCAAATTTTGAGTTTGAGATCCTTGAGATGGTTGCTCACTTGTAGCTCCGTGTCGCTAGATGAATTGCTTCAAAATTGAGTTCTTCTTTATGACGGATTGACTTGGTCGGGTCGCCAGTCCATTCCCAAGCGGCAACATGAGCGAACTTTTCATCGTCACGTGTGGCTTCGCCCTCGTCGGTCTGGTATTCGGCACGGAAGTGACCGCCACAGCTTTCTTCACGCTCGAGAGCGTCGCGGCACATCAACATGCCCAACTGGAAGAAGTCGTCAACACGACCAGCCTTTTCAAGGGTCTGGTTCATACTTTCGGTATCACCAGTGACGCGTAGGTCCTTCTGGAATTCTTCGTACAGGGCAGGCAGTTCTGACAAAGCCTTTTCAAGACCTTGTTGCGTGCGCTCCATACCGCAGTAATCCCAAATGATGCGCCCGACTTCGCGGTGGAAGTAATCGGGCGAACGAGTTCCCTTGATATCGACGTAGCCCTGATAACGGGCTTGCGCCGCCAACTCGGCCGCCTTGAATGCCGGATGATCGGTACCTGGAATCGGCTTATTCAACATTGGTGCAAGATAGTTGCCAATTGTGTACGGCAACACAAAGTACCCGTCGGCCAAACCTTGCATCAGCGCCGAAGCACCCAAACGGTTTGCTCCGTGATCGGAGAAGTTGGCTTCGCCCGCAGCATACAAACCAGGAATGTTGGTCATGAGTTCGTAGTCGACCCACAAACCCCCCATGGTGTAATGCGATGCCGGGTAGATACGCATCGGCATGTCGTACGGATTCTCACCAGCAATGCGTTCGTACATTTCGAACAAGTTGCCGTAGCGCTCTTCAACAACATCTTTGCCAAGACGATTAATAGCATCACTGAAGTCGAGGTACACACCATTCTTCAATGGACCAACACCACGACCCGAGTCAACTGAACGCTTTGCAGCGCGTGACGAAATGTCGCGAGGTGCCAAGTTTCCATAGCTCGGGTACAAACGCTCGAGGATGTAGTCACGCTCTGCTTCAGGAACCTGTGACGCGGGACGGGTCTCATCGGGATTCTGCGGAACCCATACACGACCATCGTTACGCAACGACTCTGACATAAGTGTCAACTTTGACTGCGTCGGATCGCTCTGTGGAATACAGGTTGGGTGAATCTGCGTGTAACACGGGTTTGCAAATGTGGCACCGTTGCGGTGGGCTCGCCAGGCAGCAGTGACGTTGCACGCCATTGCGTTAGTTGACAAGTAGAACACGTTTCCATATCCACCAGTTGCCATCACAACAGCGTGTGCCGAGTGAGAAACCACTTCACCATTCACTAAGTCTCGTGTCACGATGCCAGCGCAACGACCCTCAATAGTGACGACGTCAACGAGTTCAGTGCGGTTAAACATGCGCACATTGCCAAGACCAATCTGGCGAGCAAGTTGCTGGTACGCACCGAGCAACAATTGCTGACCGGTCTGACCACGGGCATAGAACGTACGACTTACTTGTGCACCACCGAATGAACGGTTATCAAGCATTCCGCCGTATTCACGAGCGAATGGAACGCCCTGTGAAACCATCTGATCAATGATGTTCACTGATACTTCAGCCAATCGATGCACATTGGCCTCGCGTGAACGGAAATCTCCACCCTTGATGGTGTCGTAGAACAAACGGTGAACACTGTCGCCGTCGCCTTGATAGTTCTTCGCCGCATTGATTCCGCCTTGTGCAGCAATCGAGTGCGCACGGCGGGGCGAGTCGTGAAAAGTGAAAACGTCTACTTGGTAACCAAGTTCGGCCATGGTTGCGGCAGCCGATGCGCCGGCGAGTCCCGAGCCAACGACGATGACTTTGAACTTGCGCTTGTTACCAGGCGCCACCAACTTGGCATCTTCTTTGTAGGTATTCCACTTGTCGTTAATCGATCCAGCGGGGATTTTGGAATTGAGTGTGATCGTCATTTTGAATATCTCCTAGTAATTCCGTACGTACCGGTCAGCCGACAACGCCGGCGAGAACTGCAATGGGGAACGAAACGTTGCCAACGACGATGATCGAGGCAAAGGCTGTTGCAACGGCGCGACGCCATTTATTGAATCGCGGATTGTTCCAACCAAGTGACTGGAACAAACTCCACACACCATGGAACAAGTGAGTACCAAGTGCAATGTTGGCCAAAACATAAAAGATCGCCACCGGAACTCGTTCAAGGCTGAACGCCACTGCGCCATAAACGTCCTTGAGACCTTCTGCATCTTTCGTGCCAACGTACGTGTTGATTGCGCCTGCACCAAAGGTGAGGTCTAGCAGGTGCCAAATAATGAACAACAGAACAATGACACCGCTGTAGCGCATCGTTCGACTCGCAAAACTTGCGACTTGATAATCACGATCGCTTTGGTACTTCACTGGCCGCGCTTGTTTGTTGAGCACCGTCAATGAATAAGCGGCGTGAATGTGCAACACGGCCATGGCAAGAAGACCACCGCGAAAAATCCACAACATCGCCTTTTCAGGAAGAATCGGATACAACAACTTCTCTAGGAAGTGCGCATACTGATTGAGGTCGCTTTGACCCATGTACATCTTCAGGTTGCCGATCATGTGAAAGAACACAAAGCCCAACAGGCCGATTCCTGTAATGGCCATGACGTATTTCTTGCCGACGGCTGTGCCATATAGGTCGATCAAAAACGGCTTGCGCTTGCGAGCTACTCGTTCGACTGCGGTTCCGGAGACCGGACCCCTCTTCATCACTGCCTGCGCCATCGTGACCTGCGCCTTTCAAAAACGGATGCGGTTCATCGCACGATGAGCCCGCTCAGACGCTACCCCGACCACGCCCTTCACCCTGAAATCAACGAGCGAAAAACTCGGACTTTAGCCAACCGTCACAACGCCCCAATGAGAAGAATCTCAAAGTTTCCCGTCAGTAACAGCGTGTCATGTCACACTCACGGCTGCGAATTCTCTACAATTCCTCCGCCCCTAGCAGGCAGCCATCTGGGCTGCCCCCATCGTGTTCCAAGGAGTTAACTGGTGTTTTCACTATTTGCCGCAGAAGGCGGATGGCAGACATTCACTCTCAAAGGAGGTGAGTGGGCGGTTCTATGGTTATCCGTAGCATCTGCACTTCTCGCCCTCGGAGTCGGATTCTTCTTGGTCCGTCAAGTCCTGGCTGAAGATCAGGGTTCGCCCAAGATGCGCGAAATCGCTCAGGCCATTCAGGTTGGCGCTTTGGCTTATCTCAAGCGCCAGTTCAAGACCATCGCGGTCATCCTGATTCCCTTGGCGATCATCGTCTTTGTCACCTCGACCAAGATCTTGAAGCCCGACGACACGGTCGCCCTGTCCTTCGCTCAAGCTGGCCTGTGGCGAACGGTGGCTTTTGTTTTGGGCTGCGTGGCATCAGGTTTGACTGGTTACATCGGCATGACCTTGGCCACCCAGGGCAACGTTCGTACCGCGGCGGCTGCTCTGAGTGGATCGATGCCCCGTGCCCTGACCGTTGCTTTCCGCACGGGCGGCGTGGCCGGCATGTTCACCGTGGGCCTGGGCCTTCTCGGTGCGACCGCCATCATCATGGCTTTCCAGAACACCTCGTCAGTGATCCTCGTGGGCTTCGGCTTCGGTGGCTCGCTGTTGGCTTTGTTCCTTCGAGTTGGTGGAGGAATCTTCACCAAGGCCGCCGACGTCGGCGCCGACTTGGTGGGCAAGGTTGAAGCAGGCATTCCTGAAGACGACCCCCGCAACCCCGCAACCATCGCCGACAATGTGGGCGACAACGTGGGTGACTGCGCCGGTATGGCTGCCGACCTTTTCGAGAGTTACGAAGTCACCTTGGTGGCCTCGATCATTCTCGGTGTGGCCGCGTTCAACTCGATTGGACTCAACCCCGCGCTTGGCTTGGTGTTCCCCTTAGCCGCTCGAGCCATTGGCGTTATTGCCTCAATCGCTGGCGTTTTCGCCGTAAAGGCCAAAGATGACGAAACTGATGCTTTGAGGCCCATCAACCGTGGTTTCTTGGTGGCTGGTCTTCTGACTCTGGTCGGAACACTGGCCTTGGCCCTCGGATACGTGGGCAACAGTAAGGGAACCCAGAACGAAAATGGTACCGCTGTCCTCTTGAGTGGCGCCGGTTGGCGCGTCTTTGGTGCGGTGGCCATTGGTTTGATCTTGGCCCAGTTGGTCTCACGTCTGACCGAGTACTACACCAGCACGCACTACCGACCCGTGCAAGAAATTGCTGAGTCGTCAGAAACTGGCCCGGCAACAGTCGTGCTTTCGGGTACCGCTTACGGTCTTGAGAGCTCGGTGTACGCCGTTGTCGCGATTGCGATCGCTATCGGTGCAGCCATCGGTCTTGGTGGCGGCAACCTCACCTTCAGCTTCTACCTCGTCGCCTTGTGCGGTATGGGAATGTTGGCCACCACCGGAGTCATCGTTTCTGAAGACACCTTCGGCCCCGTCAGCGACAACGCCGCTGGAATCGCTGAAATGTCCGGTGAATTCCACGGTGAACCAGCCAAGATCATGGTTGCACTCGACGCAGTGGGCAACACCACCAAAGCAGTAACCAAGGGCTTCGCCATTGGTTCAGCCGTGATTGCTGCTGTGGCTTTGTTCGCCTCATATATTGAAACTGCTGGTGCAAACCTCAAAGATAAATTTGGCGAGCCCCTCGTCGACACCGTCACCAATCTTGCTGACGGCGTCTTCAAGTTGCCAGAACTGGCAATCAACGTTGCTGAGCCCAAGGTCTTCATTGGCCTTTTGATCGGTGGCGCTGTTCCCTTCTTGTTCTCGGCACTTGCCATTCGTGCCGTCGGTCGCACTGCTGGTGTTGTGGTGCAAGAAGTACGGAATCAGTTTGCTGACGGCGGCATCATGGCCGGCACGAAGCAGCCTGACTACGGCCCCGTTATTGACATCTGTACCAAGGCTTCATTGCGCGAACTCACCACACCGGCATTGCTGGCTGTGTTAGCTCCCGTTGTCATTGGTTTCGGCATTGACTGGAAGGCACTTGGCGCATTCTTGGCCGCGGTCATCTTGGTCGGTCAGTTGATGGCCAACTACCTCAGCAACGCTGGTGGTGCTTGGGACAACGCCAAGAAGTACATCGAAGATGGCAACCATGGCGGCAAAGGCAGCGAGTCGCACAAGGCCGCAGTTATTGGCGACACTGTTGGTGACCCATTCAAGGACACCGCTGGTCCGGCATTGAACCCACTCATCAAGGTGATGAACTTGGTGTCATTGTTGATCCTTCCGGCAATCATTAAGCAGGCCGACAACAACATGCGCTACGTCATTGCTGGCGTCGCACTGCTTGTTCTCATCGGCGCAGTGATCTTCTCTGGTCGTCAATCTGGCGGTATCGCTACGTTGAACAAAGAAACCGCTGCTGCTCACTGAGTCAACAGTTCTGAGAAGTCAGTCGCAAGACTGAAAAGAGGCGCCCGCGAGGGCGCCTCTTTTCTTTGTCGATATACAGAGAACGGCCATACCGATGTAGCGGCAAGTAAGGTCAACACATGCTCGCATTGTTTGATATTGAATCCTGGCTCGACAAAGGTGGACTCGTTCTCTTGGCGGCCATCGTGTTTGCCGAATCCGGATTACTCATTGGGTTTTTCTTGCCCGGTGATTCGTTGCTCTTCATCGCTGGATTCTTGTCGTCAAGTGCCGGGGGCAATGTTCTCCCCGCTTTACCCATCGTCGCTCTCGTCACTTTTGTCGCAGCTGTCGCCGGCGACCAAGTTGGTTACCTCTTTGGACGCAAGGTTGGTCCGAGTTTGTTTGATCGGCCTCAGAGTCGACTCTTCAATCCGAAGAACATTGAGAAAGCCCACGCATTTTTTGAGAAGCATGGATCGAAGACCATTGTGATGGCGCGCTTTGTCCCCGTCGTACGAACCTTCGCACCGATCGTCGCCGGTGTCGGCAAAATGAATTACCGAACCTTCGTGATCTACAACATCGTTGGCGGAGTCCTGTGGGGTATCGGCATCACAACTCTTGGCTACTTTTTGGGCGAAGTATCATGGATTGAAAGCAATATTGAGGTAGCCCTGATTTTGATTGTCGTCATCTCGGTGCTTCCGATGGCGATCGAAATTTGGCGGCATCGTCGCGCCAACCATAACTGATTGTTTTCGCTGGCAGAATAAGTTCCATGAGCACGAACCCCGTTCGCTATTTGAGCCTTGAGTGGATTGACGCACTCACTCAAGCCGTCGCATCAAATGAAGCGATTGCCGCAATCGCCGGCGAACATACGGTTGGCATTACCCAAACCGTGACAGGTGGACCCGAAGGTGACGTCACCTATCACTTACAAGTTGCAGATGGCCGCGCCAGTTTTGGCCCCGGAGCCGCGTTTCCCGAAGACGTTCGCTTTGAGCAAGATTGGGAAACTGCAACTGCAGTCGCAACCGACAATCTCAATGCTCAACAAGCTTTCATTACTGGTCGTATTCGCCTTTATGGCAACCAAGAAAAATTGGTTGCCAGTACACCGGTGTTTGCCGCACTCGATCAAGTGTTTTCTAAGGTGCGTACATTCACCGAATACCGCTAAGCAGTTCGTTATTTCTTTGAAGAAATAACTGCTAGAGCGACGCCGCACAATGCTCCACCGACTAGATACGGCGAACCAATTGACACGCGGTCATACAACACACCCGCAAGTGCTGGGCCAGCGACTCGCCCGAACGCGTTCACACCTTGTTGAAACCCGAGAGCTTCACCACGGCGATGATCGGGCACACGCCCCGATACCAAACTCGACAAGTTGGGAGTCACGAGTCCTTGACCAACCGTCAATAAAGCCAAGGCCACAATTAAGAGTGACCACGATTCAGCAATCGACAATACGATTAAGCCTGCACTGTTGAGTACCAAACCCACTTGTAACGAACGTTGCGTTCCTAACTTGGCGTTAACAGGCCGAATCAAACCACCCTGAACTCCGACGAGCACAATTCCAACGCCGACGAATATCGCTGCGATTCCACCTTCGGTTAAACGAAAACGATCTCCGGCGAGCAACGAAAAAGTCGCCTCAAATCCACTGAACGCCACGATGGCCGCGAAACCCGCAACGGCCAATCCCCACAAGCGCACCTTGACCCCTGCATCGTTCGTAGCGGCATGACGAGCAGCTTCACGAACATGGGCTGGACGTGTTTCGGGTAGGCGGCGCCACGCCACCGCCGCATTAATTAACGCGACGGTGCCCGCAACATAGAACGGAATATGTTCGCCACCCAAAGACGCCAAGCCACCAAGCGCCGGTCCAACAACAAAACCGAATCCGAACGCTGCACCTAAAAGTCCCAACAAACGAGGTCGTTCTGAAGGTGGAGCGAGATCGGTGACTGCACCTTGAGCAACGGCAACACTCGCACCCGAGGCTCCATCAAGAATGCGTCCAAGGTACAAGACCCATAAAGCACCAGCAGCGCCGGTCACAAATGATCCAATCGCTGTACCAAGCAATGAAATCATGATGACGGGTTTACGACCAATGCGGTCGGAAAGACGTCCGAGGATCGGTGCAAAAACTAACTGAGCTAACGAAAATGAAGCAAACAACAATCCGACTTCAAGTCCGCTCGCACCGTAACGTTCGGCGTAACGGCCCAAGATCGGCACAACGATGCCGAAACCAACAAGATCAAGAGCAACGGTCAGCCAGATCGTGCCAAAGCCTTGTGGCAACGGAACTTTGGCAGCCTTGTCACGATGGCCTGCGGACTTCTTCAACACGATGTTTCACCATACGTCAACGACGTACGGTGGTGCCTGCTTTATTCGTTTCAACGATCCATCCGGCCGCAGTTAACTCGGCGCGTAAGGCGTCTGCACTCGCAAAATCTTTAGCAGCACGCGCTGCGTCAAGTGCCACCGCCTTTTCGGCGATATCAGCAGGAATATCGGAAGCCTGTTTGAGCTCTAGACCGAACGCGCTACAAATTTCATTCACTGCTGCGGCTAACGATGCAGCATTCTGATCGCTGGCATCAAGTGCCGCGTTCGCCCGACGCACGGTTTCAAAAAGCAAGGCGACCGATGACGAAGTATCAAGATCGTTATCCATGAATTCGCGGAACTTCGCGATGACTTCAGTATCCGGCGTTGCACCTAGCGCAACTGCTGCTGTGCGCGCCGCAAATGAATCAAGCCCGGCTAACGCGTTGACCGAAGCATCAATGTTGTCTTGACCAATGCGTACTGGACCGCGATAGTGCGTTTGCAACAAAACCAAGCGATATGCACGCGGGTCGTAATGCTCAAGCAAATCAAGAAGGTTGGCCACATTGCCCAAACTCTTTGACATCTTCTCGCCTTCGGTGTCAACGACGAAACCGTTGTGCATCCAGTGATTCGCAAAGGTCTTCCCGAGGGCGACCGCTTGCGCACGTTCGTTTTCGTGATGCGGGAACTTTAGATCCATTCCTCCGCAGTGAAGATCAAAACCTTCACCCAAGATGTCGAGGCTCATCACAACACATTCGCTATGCCAACCTGGTCGACCATCGCCCCATGGTGACGGCCATGCTGGTTCGCCTGGCTTGCTGAACTTCCACAGTGCGAAGTCGGCTGGATTCTTTTTGTTGCTAGCGCCAAATACTTCGCGATCGCCGCCACCCGACAACATGTCATCAAGGCTCTGGTGGGCAAGCAATCCGTAGTCGGGCACGTTTAAAACGTTGAGATACACGCCGTCTTCGGTGACATACGCATTGTCTAGGCCAATGAGTTCACCAATCATGCTGACCATGGAATCAACGTATTCAGTCGCGTGCGGCACGTCAGTTGGGCGTAAAACGTTCAGTTTGCCCATGGCTTTAAACCACACGTCTTCACACTTGTGAGTGATTTCTTGCCACGGACGACCTTCTTTGTTCGCCCGATCAATGATCTTGTCGTCGATATCGGTGATATTTGAGACCAGACGGACTTCAAGGCCCGACCATTCGAGGTAACGCCGCAAAATGTCGTACACCAACGTGGCGCGACCGTGACCAAGGTGGGGTGGACCATAGACAGTGGGGCCGCACAAGTAAATACCGACTTTTCCGGGTGTGCGCAAAGCGAGTTCGCGGACCTCAGAAGTTGCGGTGTCGTACAGCCTGAACATGAGAAACGAGCCTACGCCCCCATGGCCAAGACACCTATAACCTGCAAGCCATGGCAGCGACCGATTCGGCCTTTGATCCGACCCAGATTCCTGAAAAGCCCACCCTCGACGGCATCGAAGCCGTTTGGGCTCAGCGTTGGCAAGACGACGGCGTGTACACCTTCAATCGTTCGGCATCTCGTGATCAGGTGTACTCAATTGATACCCCGCCTCCGACAGTCAGTGGTTCGTTGCACATGGGTCATGTCTTTTCGTACACCCACACCGACACCATCGCGCGTTATCAGCGCATGACTGGTAAGTCAGTTTTCTACCCCATGGGATGGGATGACAACGGTTTGCCAACTGAACGTCGTGTACAAAACTTCTTTGGCGTTCGATGCGACCCAAACGTCGCCTATCAACCCGGTTTCACTCCCCCATTTCGCGGTGACCCGCCCAAAGATCACCAACCCATTTCCATTTCACGACCCAACTTCATTGAGTTATGCGAAGAGCTCACACACGAAGACGAAAAAGTCTTTGAAGATCTCTTCCGTCGACTTGGACTTTCCGTTGACTGGGATTATCTCTACACCACCATTGAAGACCGTAGTCGTCGCGCCAGTCAACGCGCCTTCTTGCGCAACTTGGCCCGCGGTGAGGCGTACACGCAAGAAGCTCCAACGCTGTGGGACGTTGACTTCAAAACTGCAGTAGCGCAAGCCGAACTCGAAGATCGCGAACGTCCAGGTGCATATCACAATATTGCTTTTGCTCGCTCTGACGGTCAAGGCGATGTTGTCATTGATACAACACGACCAGTTTTGTTAGCAGCATGTGTTGCACTCGTTGCTCATCCCGATGACGATCGTTACAAACCACTCTTTGGCACAACTGTTCGCACACCGCTGTACGGAGTTGAAGTACCCGTACTCGCTCATCCACTTGCGCAAATTGATAAGGGCACGGGCATCGCCATGATTTGTACGTTCGGTGATCTCACCGACGTCATTTGGTGGCGCGAACTTAACTTGCCAACGCGTGCCATCATCGGTCGCGACGGTCGCATCATTGCAACCCCGCCAAACGGACTTGAATCTGCAAGTGGTATTGCGGCGTACGAACAAATCGCTGGCCTATTCATCAATCAAGCCCAGACAAAAGTTGTTGAGATGTTGCGCGAATCCGGAGCAATGCTTGGCGAACCGCGCGCCATTATGCACCCCGTTAAGTTTTTTGAAAAGGGCGATCGACCGCTCGAAATCGTGACGAGTCGCCAGTGGTACATCCGCAACGGTGGTCGCGACACCGATCTTCGCGGTGCACTCTTGAATCGCGGCGAGAACTTGGTGTGGCACCCCGACCACATGCGTCATCGCTATTCAAATTGGGTTGAAGGACTCAATGGCGACTGGCTCATTAGTCGCCAGCGTTACTTCGGTGTGCCTGTTCCAGTTTGGTATCCAGTTGATGCCGACGGTGAAACAGTTCATGATTCACCGATCGTTCCAACCGAAGACATGTTGCCTATTGATCCGTCTACAGATGTCCCACCTGGATACAACGCCGATCAACGCAATCAACCCAACGGTTTCATAGGTGATCCCGATGTCATGGACACTTGGGCCACCTCATCGCTGTCACCGCAGATCGCTGGCAAATGGGAAGACGATGCCGATTTATTTGGGCGTATGTTCCCCATGGACTTGCGTCCACAAGGACACGACATCATTCGTACGTGGTTGTTCAGCACGGTCGTTCGTTCGAACTTTGAACACGATTCGCTTCCGTGGAAGAACGTTGCATTATCTGGCTGGATCCTTGATCCCGATCGCAAAAAAATGTCGAAGTCAAAGGGCAACGTTGTAACACCCATTGACTTATTTGAAAAGTTTGGCTCGGACGCAGTTCGTTACTGGGCCGCTTCAGCTCGTCCTGGCATCGACACCGCGTTCAGCGAAGATCAAATGAAAGTTGGCAAGAAGTTGGCGACCAAGTTGCTCAACGCGACCAAGTTTGTTTTGACTTTCCCGCAACCAGATGTTGCAGCCAAGCCCACCAATCCTGTTGATCTGGCGATGTTGGCACGTGTCGGCGAAACGATTCGTGAAGCAACCGTGGCCTTTGATCAATACGACTATGCCCGTGCCCTTGAGCGCACCGAAGCAATGTTCTGGTGGTTCTGCGACGACTATGTCGAACTCGTCAAAGGTCGCGTGTACAACAGTCAAGGACCCGACGCGGCCGGTTCGGCTATCAGTGCCTTGCGACTCGCGCTCTCGGCACTGCAACGCCTGCTCGCCCCTTTCATGCCCTTCACGACCGAGACAGTGTGGCGTTGGTGGCAAAGCGGTTCGGTGCACACCGCCACTTGGCCGAATATGGCCGAACTCGGTTCCGTTGGGGATAGTTCAATTCTTGATCCGATCGGCGAGATCTTGAGTCAAGTTCGCCGAGCCAAGACCGATGCCAAGACCTCGCAAAAGACCGCGGTTACCGAGGCCGCTGTTTCGGCGAGTGATTCGGTTCTGGCCGCCTTTGAATTGGGTCGCGGCGACCTGAGCGACGCCGGAAGTGTGCGCTCGTGGGTCACGGCACCAAGTGCAGGCGAAACAACTGTCTCAGCGGTTTTGGCACCACCCGAACCCGCATCCTGAAAGACATGGCCCTGTAAGACATGGCCCTGAAGGACAAGGTATAGCCAAGACGGGTAGTTTGTACATCCTGTGACGGACTCTCTCGAACCTGGCGATCAGTCGCCTGGCATTGACCCCCAAAACGAGGATGACACCCTGACGGGTCTTCCTCGGTTGACTGCCGAACCAGTGCGCAAACGTCACCGCACTTGGCCCCAACGGCTCGTCCTTACATTCAATTCGCTTTTGGTTGTCGCCTGCCTCAGCGCTGCCGTCACTGTCTATTACGGCAACGAAAAAGCCAACGACCGCAAAGTTGTTTCTATCCTCGGAGCCGAAGGTGGGCCAACTCTCACCTTGCCAACCACAACGACGCCGATTGATCCATTGACTGGCGAACCATCGGTCACCGAACTTCCCATGCCTGTCGATCTCACCGCAAAAAACTTCTTGATTACTGGCACCGACAACGGGGCTTGCGTTGATCCAGATTCACCTTACGCTTCAGCGTTTGGTAATCGCAATGGCTTAGGCGAGCGCGCTGACACTATCATGATTTTGCGCCTCGACCCTGCGACAAATGCTGCTGCCGTGTTGTCGTTCCCCCGTGACTTATGGGTCCGTATCAACGGCAAAAAAACCAAAAGTCGAATCAACAGTGCCTTCAACCGAGACGATCCCAACCCCCTCATCGTGACGATCTTTGACAACTTCGGCATCTTGATTAATCATTACGTCAACATCGACTTCTGCGCATTCAAAGAGATCGTCGATGCTGTTGGCGGAGTGCGCGTCCCCTTTGCTACGCCGGTCAAAGATCAGAACACCAACTTGCTGATTGAACAAGCCGGCTGCCACACGTTTGGCGGAGAAGAAGGCTTGGCGTATGTACGTTCACGCCATCTCCGCTACTACAACGCCAAGACCAAAAACTGGGTCGAAGATCCGGCGGCCGATCGTGGTCGGATTTCGCGTCAACAAGACTTCTTACGTCGAGCCATTCAGAAAGCTCTTGACAAATCGGCTGGTAATCCGACGATTGCCAAAAATCTGATTGATGCCGCTACCAAGTACCTGATCCTTGACGCCGACCTCACTGCCGGCAAGTTGCTCGAATTGGCAAGCGCCATGAAAAACCTCGATCCCTCAACCATGAAGACCTACCAAATTGAGGGTCTCGGCAAAATGGTCGGCGAACTCTCGGTCATTGAACCGCGCATCACGACCGACAATATGAAGGCAGTGTTGGCGGTTTTCCAGGGTCGAGCCCGTTTGGTCGACGCTCCAGAACAAATCTTTGAAGCACCAACGACAACAGTTGCTCCGACAACCATGGTTGCATCTGCGACCACTGTTGCAACAACACCAACTCCGGCAAGCACCGTCGTTGGCGAAACTGTTCCGCCTACGACAAAGGCACCAAAGACCACGACAACGACGAGTACCACCACAACAACATTGGTTCCGGTGTACGTCGAGTCAAACAGTGTTGGCATCTTGCCAACCAACGATCCCGCCTGCCGCTAAACCGGCATCAGATTTAGACCGCA
The DNA here is from genome assembly GCA_937876415.1 of uncultured Actinomycetes bacterium. Lineage (GTDB taxonomy): Bacteria > Actinomycetota > Acidimicrobiia > Acidimicrobiales > Ilumatobacteraceae > Casp-actino8. The sequence continues at coordinate 744 of CALEHE010000327.1, read as the reverse complement.
ATAATTTCAACAATCTCTGAAATTGCAACAAAGTCCTGGGAGTTTCGCGTGTACAGCGGCAAGCGATGCGACAAAGCAGTTGCAGCAATCATTAAATCAAGCGCCCTCGCGCCAGGGGCTTTCTTCGCTTGCTGAAACTCGCTCGCATAGAGTCTGCCGAATGCACGAGCCGCCTCAGTGTCAAACGGCAGTGGGTCCAAAGAGGCTTCTATTCGCTGTAGTAAGTCTTGCCGTCGAGCGCGTTCCTCAAAATCCCGTGTTGCATGCGGTCCAGCAGCCAACTCGGCCATTGTGATCGCACTCACAGCTAATTCGTTCGGCAATAAATCGCGTTGTATTCGAGTGATATCAATCACGACCGAGGTATCAAGTACTCCTACGTGCGGTCGCGAATCAAGCACGTGGATTCACATCCTGGTCGAGCACTGAATCGATATCAGCACGAAACCTTGCAGGGTCAATGGTCGGAGCATTGTGCATTGTCGTTAGAAAATGATCCGTAGAAATAAATCGTTGACGCCGCAATGGCGTCAATTCTCCGACGCATTGCCCATTGCGCGTAATGACGAAACTCTCGCCAAGATCAAGTCGTCGCATAATTTCAGCAGAATCGTTCCTGAGTTCTCTTTGTGAAATAACTTGTGCCATGAAATGAGCGTAGCACTGAGTGCTACACTTTCAATGGAGGTTTCAGTCGCCGAGCACGGTCTGTAAAGCAGATGGGATATCACTTGGCCCGTCAAT
>CALEHE010000326.1 GCA_937876415.1 uncultured Actinomycetes bacterium | reverse complement strand
AACCAGTCGCTTGAGGGATGCCATCAAATGGTCCAGCCACGATTCCTTTGGCGGCTTTTTCGGCCTTTTTGATGTCATCCCATGACTTCACGAGGGCGTCGGATCCGACCGCAGAATTTTCGTTAGGAGCGAAGACATGCGGATGACGGCGCACCAATTTTTCGTGGATGCCCCGTGCGACATCGCCCATAGTGAAGCGACCTTCTTGTTCGGCGATCGCAGCGTGAAATTCAATTTGATATAGCAAGTCGCCGAGTTCTTCGATGAGATGTTCGTCGGTTTGCGCATCGTTAATGTCAAGTGCAGCGATGGCATCAACAATTTCATATGTCTCTTCCAACAAATACGTTGTCAGCGTTTGGTGAGTCTGCTCACGGTCCCACGGACACTCGCGGCGTAGCGTTCGGGCAAGTTCGTGAAACGCGATGAGATCTTTTCCGACTGGTGCGCGTAATTCGGGAATGTAGATCGACGTTAAATGATCAGCTTTAATACTGTGATCGAGTTCGTTCCAGGGAACAGTCATCACTACTTCGTCGGGTAATCCGAGATGATGCAAGATGACGACGGGCATGTCGTCGTTGCTTACGTTGTCGGCATCTTCGGCGGCAAGTTTGATATCTGATAACACCCAGTTGGCATGACAGTGAGCAACAAGAAGTGGTCCGGTCAATCCTGCGGCAGCAGTTGCGAACTGGTGGCCATCAATCAGACGCACGCTGTGTTCGATCGGATCAATGCCAAGTCGGGCCCAAGCAATTTCTAAAAAGCCCATCGCAGGGTTCACGATGCATTCGATGCGATCATCTGACATCAGCAAGCGAACGGTTCGTTCAAGAATCATTGGTGACCCTGGCACTGCGTACAAGATTTCGCCATGTTGAATCGCTGCAGCAATGAGATCGTTGGCGATGCCGATGTAGACATCGTCGAAAGTTCCAGACGTTTCGTAGCGCTCGTCAAAAGTAATAGCATCAGCAACTAAGTGGGAGCTCGGATGTTGTGCTGTTCTCAAGAAGCGGTGTTGATGAGCCGCGATTCTTTGGCGAGTGTGATCGGTGATGTATTCATCGGCTGAGGGACCCAGCCCGATGATTTCAATACGGGGGAGATTGGCACGAGGCATCAGCTGACGGGGACGAGGCCGAGAATTGATGCATCCCAGCGGCCGTATTCGGGGCTTACCCAAACCTTGGCCTCTCTCAGAACCGCGCGACCAGCCTCTACTGCGCCATTGCTGGCAATCAAACCAGCAACGTCACCGGCTACTTCATCAAATGGACGAACAAGAATCACGACCCAGCCAACCGTGGCGATTTCAAACGCAGCAGTTACTTCACCAACTGCGGCGTTAGCAAGTGCCGTCAAGAACTCGGGCGTGACCTGATTTTCAAATGCTGCTTGTTCAAGACAACCGCTACCAGTGGTCTGATCTTGCAATGCGCCACCGTTGGCGGCTGAGGAGTCAAGCGAAACTTCTTGGGCAATTGCAGCAAAATCTTCGCCGGCACCGAGTCGGACGCTCACTGTGTCGATCTCATCTTTGGTCTCTACCAAAATTGCACGGAGACAAACTGCGCCAGATCGGGCGCCATTTTCGTTATACAGCGATTCGAGGTCATCGGCGCTCATGACGAATTCTCGGTTGGCGACACCTTGTGCTGCACCGGCAAAAACATAGAAATCTTGAACGACTTGCGGTGCATCTGTAAAGCCAGGTTCAGCTTGCAACGCTTCAAGCGCAACACTGCGATCTTCATCAGTGATTTCAACGCCGGCATTCTTGAGCGCAGCAACGATGGCTTGAGTTGAAATCCAGTTCTGCACAATGGCCTGAGCCGCAGCAATATCAAGATTTCCGCTCGTCAAGAAGGCCTCGGGAACTGCAGTGGCATAACCAACGAGCAGATCATCGAATTCGCTATTTGATAATGACTCATCGTTGAAACGTACGGCGTCTTTGGTGACCGATGAACACGCTGTCACGGCGGTCATGGTCGTGAGGGCGAGAACAGAAAGAGCGATGAGTCGGCGAGAAGTAAGCACGATCATCAAAACTACCCTGCCGACTCGGCAGGGAAGAGTTCGCGCAAGAAATTGACGAGGAAAGATGCCGGTTCTTGGCCTCGCGGAATGGGGACGACGAGTTGTCGGACGGCTTCTTTGTGAAGAGCTTCGCGTGACAGGCGACGCAAGCGCGCCGTTTCGCTGACTTTCAGATCAATGGGTCCGAGGCGGGCTTGGTGTGTCGCAATATTGAGTTCATTGAGACCGAGGCGATGACATTCGGCGCGCAGTAAGCCGACCGACAGCAATGTGTCAGCCGGAGTTGGCACTGGGCCGTAACGGTCAACCCACTCATTGCGAATATCGTCAACTTCTTCGGGGGTCGTCACCAAAGCCAGACGTCGGTAAGCCTCGAGGCGCAGTTCTTCCTTGGTGACGTAATCCTTCGGTAAGAACGCGTCGGTCGGAACATCGATACGAATTTCTGAAGGTTCGCGAACAGGTTCGCCTTTCATTTCGCCGACTGCCTCGGTGACCATCTGGCAGTACAGGTCGTAGCCGACTGCAGCGATATGTCCGCTTTGTGATTCGCCAAGTAAGTTGCCCGCTCCACGAATTTCAAGGTCGCGCATCGCAATCTTGAAACCACTTCCGAGTTCGGTTGATTCACCAATGGTGCGCAGTCTTTCGTACGCATCTTCGGTTAAGACTTTGTCTTTGGGATGAAATAGGTAGGCGTAGGCGCGTTGGCCACTACGGCCAACGCGGCCGCGAAGTTGGTGCATCTGTCCAAGGCCTAACAAGTCGGCACGTTCAACGACCAAGGTGTTGACCGTAGGCATATCAATTCCGCTCTCGATGATGGTCGTGCACACGAGTACATCGAAATTGCCTTCCCAAAAGTCAACGACAACTTGTTCAAGAGTGCCTTCATCCAGCTGACCGTGGGCGATTGCGATCCGGGCTTCAGGGACGAGTTCACGAAGTCGTTCAGCGCATTCTTCAATTGATTGCACCCGGTTATGGACCCAGAAAACTTGACCCTCGCGCAAAAGCTCGCGACGAATTGATTCAACGGCGACTCGTTCGTCGTATTCGCCAACGAATGTAAGAATCGGCTGGCGGTCAGCTGGGGGAGTTTGCAACAAACTCAAATCGCGAATGCCAACAAGGCTCATCTCTAACGTTCGAGGTATTGGCGTTGCGGTCAACGTGAGAACATCAACATCGGCTTTGAGATGTTTCATTGCCTCTTTGTGATGTACTCCGAAGCGTTGTTCTTCGTCGACAATCAATAGTCCAAGATTTTTGAACTTGACGTTGTTTGACAACAATCGATGAGTGCCGATCACACAGTCAATATCGCCAGATTCAAGTCCCTTGATGACTTTGGTGGCTTCGGCGTTGGTGAGAAAGCGCGACAAGACTTCGACGCGAATGGGATAGCCGGCGAACCGATCAGAGAAAGTGTTGCCATGTTGTGAAGCAAGCAGTGTTGTTGGCACTAGAACCGCAACTTGCATGCCATCTTGGATGGCTTTGAACGCGGCACGAACAGCAATTTCAGTTTTACCAAAGCCCACATCACCACAAACCAGGCGATCCATGGGGAACGGTCGTTCCATATCGGACTTGGTGTCGTCAATCGCCTTTTTCTGATCGGGAGTTTCAACGTAAGGAAATGAATCTTCCATTTCGAATTGCCATGGTGTGTCAATGCTGAACGCATGTCCTTGAGCGCTCACACGCTTTTGATACAGCACCACGAGTTCTTGAGCGATTTCGCGGACTGCACTGCGAACCTTCGATTTTGATTTCGCAAAATCGCTTCCACCTAAACGATGAAGCACCGGTGTTTCGCCGCCCACGTAATGACGAACTGTGTCGATTTGATCAGATGGCACGTACAACTTGTCGCCACCCTTGTACGCGAGCAACAAGTAATCGCGTTCAATTCCGCCGACCGTACGTTTGACCATGCCTTCGTACTTGGCGACACCATGAATGTAATGAACGACGTAGTTGCCCGCTTTGAGATCTTCAAAGACTGTTCCACCTTCACGTTTTTTGGGTCGAGGTTGACGATGCGACCGGCGACGACCCGTGATGTCAGATTCGGTGATGACAGCAACCTTGGCCGACGGAATGCTGAATCCGCGGTGCAACGACGTCACCACGATGGCTCCGCCTTTGTTGGAGAGGTTCGGAGCTTTTCCGTCAACGAGTTCATGGTAAATATCAAGTTGTAATCCGGCGTTGCTGAATATTTCGCTCAGACGTTGTGCCGAACCATCACCATCGGCAGCAACCACGATGCGATAACCCTGTGTCAACAACGTGCGCATCCGCTCGGCGATGCCATCACCACTGCCGCCCATTGCGCCCCAACCGCTTGCCTCCATGATTGGCATGTCAGGGCCATCGGCGACGGGAATGAGATTCCATGAGCCTCGCGTTTCACTGAGTAAACGATCGGGCGGCGAATACAGGCGAGGAAAATCGCGTTCGGCATCTCGTGCCCACGATGAGGCAAGTGCTTTAGCGAGATCGGCTTCTTCGGCAAGAAGATCTGCGGCGCGATCTCGCATCCGCCGTGGCTCAATCAACAGCATCTTCGAGCCGCGCGGAAGAATGTCGCTCAACAATGTGGGAGATTCAGTCAGCCAGGGAAGCCAGCTTTCCATTCCATCAAACAGCGCACCTTCACTTAAACGCTCCCAGTGTTCACGGCCCCATGGCTCGGCGCCGACCATGGCTGCTGCTCGCTCACGAACAGCGTCATTCAAAATCAATTCGCGGGCAGGGAATATTGCAACTTCTTCAAGATCGTTATCACTGCGTTGGTCGTGAACGGAGAAATTGGTGAGACGATCAACTTCGTCGCCCCACAAATCAATTCGAATTGGCGCATCGGCTGTTGAGGGAAAGACGTCAATAATTGCACCACGTCGAGCGACTTCACCACGGTGTTCGACTAACTCTTCACGGCGATATCCACCATTGACCAAGGTGCGCAATAGTTCATCAGGGTCAAGGGACAGTCCTTTGCGAATAATGACAGGTTGATTCGTTGCGGTGTCGGGACCGAGTTGTTGCAATAAAGCGCGCATACTGGCCACGATGATTTGTGGTGTGCGATCTTCAGATTGCAATCGCCACAAAACTTCAAGACGACGACCCATAGTTTCAACGCTGGGACTCACTCGTTCAAATGGCAATGTTTCCCAAGCGGGAAATAACATCACGTCCCCTGCGGGCATGAACGCCTTGATGTCGTCGGCAAGTTGTGTTGCCATGGTGCTCGTTGGGCAAGCCACGACGACGGGGCGACGACCCGAAAGTTGAGCAAGAGCGGCAATTGCAATGCTGCGGGCTGTTTCGGGAACGGCAACGGTGCCGTCGGGCGAACCGATGAGTGACATCAACGCTTTGTCGTCACGTAAGAGCGTTGCGAGAGACTGAAGTGCGCCAGTCTGAGAAGTGATCATGCGCATTTGCTCACAACGAGTTGTACATATTCATTGCAGCATCTACGCCGTCGGCGATGATTTTTAAGACCGCATCGGCGGCAACATTGACGGCAACATCAAGTGTTTGCCGTTCGGCGGCCGGAACTTTTGAGAGTACGTGGTTGGCGCCTTGCTCTTTGTTGCTGGGTTTGCCGACTCCGAGGCGAACTCGAATGAATTCTTGGGTTCCGACGTGTGATGTGATGCTGCGTAGCCCATTATGACCACCAAGTCCGCCGCCTTTTTTGATGCGTACAGTTCCGGGTTCAAGATCAAGTTCGTCTTGAACGACGATGAGAACATCAACCGATTTAAAGCCGTATCGACGCATTAATTTGCTGACTGCTTGGCCCGATTCATTCATGAAAGTCGTGGGGAACGCGAGAACTGCCCGCTTGCCACCAGCGAGGCGGACCTCAGCAACTAGCGCTGAGTCACGTCCTGCACGTAGTGATTCGTTGTGTCGACGCGAAAGTTCAACGACGACTTCTTCACCAACGTTGTGGCGCGAACGCGCATATTGCTTGCCAGGATTTCCGAGACCTATCACGAGAGCGTCGAAAGTAGACATGCTTGTACCCGAGCGAGGGTCTTCTTTTCTAGAGCGGCCAAAGAGGCCCACGGACTATCTCAGGACTTGGACTTGTCGTCACCAGCAGCCGGGACAGCGTCTTCGGCAGCAGCGGCGGGGGTGGGGTCGGCTTCAGCCTTTGAACCAGCAATGGCGGTCACGATTGCCAATTCGGGGTCACCAAGTGCACGGGTTCCGGCAGGCAGCTTGATTTCTCCCAAACGGATGACGTCGCCGGGCTGCATGTTGGTGATGTCGATGGTGATCTCGCTTGGCATGTTGGCCGGAGTGGTGACGATGTCGATGGTGTCTGACGATGCATCGACGAGTCCGCCGTCGGCCAAAACCGCTTTAGCCTCGCCAGCCAGGACCACGGGAACTGAAATGGTGAGTTCTTCGCTCATGTTGATGCGCAAGAAGTCAACGTGTGCCACGGTGCGACGAACTGGGTGACGTTGCATTTCTTTGACGACGGCGGGGTAGATGTTTCCGTCAAGGCTGATTTCCAGGATGGTGTTTGAACCAGCGGCGCCCGACAACGCGTTGCGCAGGTCACGGCGCTCAATGACGACCGAGATTGGCTCCATACCCTGACCGTAAATGACGGCAGGAATCTTCTCTTCACGGCGGAGGCGACGGGCAGCCGCGCTTCCAGTGTTACGGCCAGATGTTGCTACGAGGGTGGTGGACATGACAAGACCTTTCAGGCCGGATCTGATGATCCGGATGTTCACAAGCAGTTGCCAATACTAGAGGCATACGAATCGGGTTCCCACCCTGTCAAGGGCGAGAAGGCGAATTAGGCCTGGTTCTCGCCGCCGAAGATTTCGCTGACGCTGGTGTCGTCAAAGACCGCTGCGAGGGCATCGGCGATGATTTTGCCGACCGACAAAACCTTGATCTTGTCGATCTGGGCCTCGGGTGCAAGCGGCAAGGTGTTGGTGAGGACGACTCGGTCAATACGCGAGTTGGTGAGGCGTTCAATGGCCGGTCCCGATAAAACGCCGTGGGTTGCCATGGCCCAGACCTCGGTAGCGCCCTTTTCAAGCAACAAATGAGCGGCTGAAACGATGGTTCCGCCAGTGTCAATCATGTCGTCGGTCAAAATGCACAGGCGACCCTCAACCTCGCCGATGACGTCAAGGGCTTGGGCGACGTTGGTGCTGCCCTTGGGGCGACGCTTGTACACAAACGCCAAGTCGGCTCCGAGATCGGCTCCAAGGTGTTGCTGCATACGCTCCGCAACTTTGATTCGGCCAGCATCAGGCGAAACGATGACCGGATTTTTGGCGTTATCGCGAATGTATTGCTCAATGACGGGCATCGCTGTGAGGTGGTCAACGGGGCCATCAAAGAAGCCTTGGATCTGACCACTGTGAAGGTCGATGGACACCATGCGCTTGGCGCCAGCGGCTTTAAACAAGTCGGCGATGAGACGAGCGGTAATGGGTTCGCGACCTTCGGCCTTGCGATCTTGGCGGGCGTATCCGTAAAACGGGCACACCGCAGTGATGCGCTTGGCCGACGCGCGCTGGGCGGCGTCAATCATGATGAGTTGTTCCATGATCGAGTCGTTGATGGAACGGCCGTCGCAGCCGAAATGGCTTTGCATGATGAAAACGTCTGAACCGCGGACGCTTTCGCTGAAACGGGGGCGAACTTCTCCGTTGGCAAATTCAACCAAATTGTGCTCGCCGAGTTCGATTCCCAAGTAACCAGCCACTTCTTTGGCAAGAGCCGGATGCGTGCGTCCCGAGTACAAGGACATGCGCTTGGTTGTGACTTTGTCAATCTGGCTCAACGGAGGCCTCCATTACTGACTGATATTCAAAACGTTTTTGAATCGGCGGTGTCTGAATCATAGAACGCACCAGTCGTCTGACCATCAGTGACTCGTGAGCCGGACGATAAATGTGCGAACGGGCCAACCTTGGCGTCGTCGCCGATGAGCGAATCCGTTGCACTGGTGCTCTCGACGAACGAGTTCGCACCTACGACGCAATTGACCAATCGGGTGTTGGGCCCGATCTGGCTTCCGGCTCCGATGCGCGTATCGCCTTGCAACATAGTTCCGGGATACAGGGTCACGTCGCGTTCAATGTGAACGTCAACATCAATAAATGTTTGTCGAGGGTCGAACATGGTGACTCCGTTGAGGAGCCAAAAATGATTTGTGCGCGAACGAAGTTCGCGTTCGGCAAGAGCTAATTGCCAACGATCATTGACTCCTTGAGTTTCGGGAGCATCGGCAACAACCGCGCCGACGTGGTGCCCCATGTCGGCGAGCACCGCCACCACATCGGTCAAGTAATACTCAGATTGCGCATTGTTTGGGGTGACGCGTCGTAACGCTGGTCCAAGTAAGTCGCGTCGAAATGCATAAATCGACGTGTTGATTTCTTTGATTTGGCGTTCTTCGTCTGAGGCATCACGTTGTTCAACGATTCGCAGCACTTTGCCGTCTTTGGAGCGAACGACTCGGCCGTATCCGGTGGGGTCGTCGAGTTGCGCCACGAGCACAGTCGCTGCGTGACCACTTGCCTCGTGTTGTGCCACCAAGTTGTCAATTGTTTCGCGTCGCAATAACGGGGTATCACCGGGCAATACGAGAATGCTGGACATGTCATCGTGCTCTGCTGGTCGATCGCTGGCTGCAGTTGTGGCAACGGATTGGTCAAGTGCGGTTAGTCCAACGCTCACTGCATCTCCGGTGCCGCGTTGGACTACCTGCGACGCAAATGAGACATTGGCCCAACTGGGTGAATCATTGGTGACACGAGCCGTCACCTGATCAGCACCATGACCAACAACGATGACGGTTTGTGTGGGTTGAACGCCAGAGAGCGAATGAATGACATGCATGACCATGGGCCGACCACATATGAGATGCAAGGGTTTGGGTCGCTGCGAACGCATGCGAGTGCCTTCTCCAGCTGCAAGAACGATGGCGTATAACGACATCTCACCGTCATATCACACGCATTGCTCAGTACTTCAGACCACAGTGGCTCCGGGGAGAGGGCTCGAACCCCTATTAGCGGAATCAAAATCCGCCGTCCTACCATTGAACGACCCCGGAACGATCAGCGGCCTTGTGAGCTGCCAACCGTCAATAAAGTTATCTGCAATCGGTCAAATTCAGCCGACTTTGGACTTGCCGTTTGGATAGAGGTCCCGAACTCGCTAGCGTGAGAGGTCTGTCATTGGAGAGGTCCTATGGGTTCGTTAATTAAAAAGCGACGTAAGCGCATGCGTAAGAAGAAGCACAAAAAGATGCTCCGCCGTACTCGCCATCAGCGTCAACGCAAGTAATTTCCCTCATCCCGATTTGTTTGAATCACTGCCCGGTTCTGGTTTCAACGACCTGAGCATCGGGCAGTGCTTCGCGTAATCGCTGAGCCACATCGGCCGCCCCGTCGGCGATGAACCAGGTGGCACCGCTGCCCGCAAGGGTAGGTATCTGACCCGTTGCTTCGATAATGCGGGCCCGCCACGTCACGAGTTTTGGTTCAACAACGAGTGCGGCTGGTTCAAGATCGTTCGGTCCGTCGGCTTGAAGATGGCCGAGAGCATCCCAGGCTTTGTAGACGGCTGGAGTGCTGACATGAAGTGGCGGAATAATCAGCGTGATGTTTCGATGCGCTATTGCCATCGGTTCAACAATCTCGCCAATGCCCGTCACGCGCGCTTGACCACCAACAATACAAAACGGAACATCAGCTCCGATAGCGGCACTCGCAACAATGTCCGTTGCTGATGTTCGCTGTGCCCACCGGAAAATCGCGGCAGCATTAGATGAGCCTCCGCCAAGTCCGCCGCCGTGTGGAATGTTCTTGGTAACAACAACATGCGCGACGCGATCAACGAAAGCAAGAGCGCGTGACACCAGATTGTCGGAGTCGGTAGTTATTCCTGCAGAGTATGGGCCGCGAAAATCAAGGCCACTGTGATCATCAGAGATGTGCAATTCATCGTGTAGTTCAAGCGTGGTCATGACAGCGTCAATGAGGTGGTAGCCATCGTCGCGAACATCGGTGACGCGCAAACTGAGAGTGAGTTTTGCGGGGGCAAGAATTAACTGGGGAGCCGAAGTCACGGACATATGTCTAGCCGTTACGGACGGTGATTCTTTTGAATCTCGGTAGCAAGGCGGCCCCATTGCTCAACGTTTAATTCTTCGGGGCGGGATTCGGGTGACACGCCAGCATTCTCGAAATTTTCTGGTGTGGCGATTGCAGCCAATGATCGGCGCAACATTTTGCGGCGTTGTCCAAAACCCGTGCGGATCACCTTGAAAAGTTGCTGCGGAGCAATATGTGGTCCAACTGCGGGCGTTTCACGTCGCGTGATTTCGATAATGCTCGACGTGACTTTGGGTCGGGGAATGAAAACGCTCGGCGGGACATCGCCTAAAACGCGAGCTGTCGCCCAATACGCAACTTTGACGCTGATCGCTCCGTAGTCGGACGAGCCGACACTTGACGCCAAACGCAACGCGACTTCTTTTTGCACCATGACGACAAAGCGTGAAATTTGCGGGATCGCATCAAGTAGATCTGCGACCAGTGGCGTGGCGACGTTGTACGGCAGGTTGGCGACAACAACGGCTGAACTTCCAGGAGGAATGATTTCGTTCCAATCAAGTTCGAGGGCATCGCCAACAACCACTGAAACATTGGGTAAGTCTTTGACAACATCGCGCAGAACAGGGGCGATGCCATGATCAATTTCAATCGCGGTGATGCGCGCGCCAGTTTCAGCAAGTGCAAGAGTGAGCGAACCGAGCCCTGCGCCAATTTCTACGACGTGATCAGTCGCGTTGACATTGGCCATGCGCGCAATGCGTCGAACCGTATTGGGATCGGAGACAAAGTTTTGTCCAAATGCTCGTCGCGGAGCGAGGCCATGAGCAGCCAGCAACTCGGTGATATCACGATGCGAGTGAGTCACAAACGATCTCAGAAACTGATTCGCACGGGGATGGGTGCATCAATCAGATCGGCGATATCTAAAAAGACATCGGTATGAATCAAAATGTTATGACCACCGGGCAAGGCCTGAATTGAGACATTGTTGCACTCGAGGCTGCGACTATTATTGAGATTGGTCACGGTAATAATGGCGCCAATGAGAGCGTGTGGCGTTGCGCACGGGCGCAAACCAAGTAGGTCGCCGCGCCAGCGAATGAATGAGGCCGTGCCTTTAACGTTTGATCCAGACGGAGGTGCGGGCACGTTCACTGTGATGATTTCGGGCGCCTGTGAACCATTGTTCTCCGGAAGAAAAGCCGGGTCGGCTGGTTCGGAGTCGTTCGAAGCAACTGAAACTGCCGTGGGAGCAATGCTCGTCGTGTTAGTGGTTGAAGATGAATCATTGCCCGAGAGCAGTAAAGCAGGGACAGCAATCAACGTGATTGCAGCAGCAACCACAAGACGACGGCGTTCGGCAAAAGTCAACATCAGTGAATTCAGGTTATGAAGTCAGTAGGGGGAACGCAATGCAGGCGTTGTGTGTGGTGACATGGGCCATCTCGGCTGGATGAAGGTGTTTTAAATCAGCGATGTGGGTGCCGATAATTGCCACGTTGGCTGGTTGATTGGTGCGACCCCGAAGGGGAATGGGGGCGAGATAAGGGCTGTCGGTCTCAACCAAGATGCGATCGAGCGGGCACAGAGTTGCAGCTTCGGCGACATCTTGGGCGGACTTAAAGGTGACGATTCCTGAGAAACTAAGAAATGCTCCGACGTCAAGGCATCGTCGAGCCTCATCAGGTCCGCCAGTAAAACAGTGAAAAATTGTTTGTGCAGGAACACCTTCGGCGCGCAAAACATCGAATGTGTCTTCCCATGCGTCTCGCGTGTGAATGATCAGCGGTAATTGATGTTGATGAGCCAATTGTATTTGCGCGGCGAAAGCGACCTTTTGTTCGTCGCGCGCGGAATGCTCGTAGTAATAATCAAGTCCCGCTTCGCCGATAGCGATGACACGGGGTGATGAGATGAGTTCAACGATGGTGTCGACTCCGTGAACCGCTTCATGTGGGTGTAAACCGACGCTGGCCCAGACGTCGTCAAACTGGTGTGCACATTCAATAGCTACCCGCGATGAATCAGCGTCGCAGCCAACGGTGATAAATCGTGAGACTTGAGCAGCGCGCGCATTTTCAAGAACACCAATCGTGCCACCGAGATTCTTGTTACCTTCGCCGCGATAGCGGTCTTCATCAAGATGGCAGTGAGTGTCGGTCCACATAGAAAGTCGTCGCAGTTTTTAGTCGAGTTTACGACGCGGGAAAAGTGGTTCGCCCTTATCGATGGTTGCGCCACCGGGATAGCCGCCCCATGTCACTGAAGTTGGCACCCGTTGATCGCTCACTTGTCCGGGCATGCCGATTCGTTCCCAAATTGTTTGCATGGTGTCAGGGATTGCTGGCGAAGCGAGAATGCACACGATCCGTAATGCTTCAAGGGCATCGCCCATGACGGCGTCAAGATCGGGTCCGGGTTCGGCCTTCCACGGCTCATTATTTTCAAGGTGAGCATTAGTTGCGCGAATGAGTTGCCATGTTGCTTCAAGTGCTCGACTGGGTTGAACATCGGCCCAGCGCGCCATGGTTTCGGCAACAGCTTCGGCTGCAGCAGTTGCGAGGGGGCTGTCGGCACGGGGTGCTGGAGCGATGCCATTGCACTTCTTGCCAACAACAGTTGCGACGCGACTTAAAAGGTTGCCAAGGTTGTTCGCCAGATCAGAATTGTAACGACCGATGAGACCTTCGTAAGTGAAATCTCCGTCGGCGCCATATGGAGTTTCGGCAATGACGTAATAGCGGAAGCCGTCAAGACCGATGTCATCGATGAGATCGAGGGGATTCACGACGTTGCCAGTGGTCTTTGACATTTTTTCGCCGCCGACCAATAGCCATCCGCCAACAGCCCAACCTTTAGGGGGTTCAATGCCAGCCGACATCAACATTGCCGGCCAATAGACGCAGTGAAAACGAATGATGTCTTTGCCAATGAGGTGATAATCAACGGGCCAATGCTTGTTGAAGTTCACATCATCGGTTCCGTAACCAATGGCGGTGATGTAGTTGGCAAGAGCATCAAACCAGACATACGTGATGTGCTTGTCATCCCAGGGAAGCGGAATGCCCCAGGAGAAACTGGTTCGACTCACACTGAAGTCAAGTAATCCTTGTTTGATGAAGCCAATGACTTCGTTCATGCGGTAGTCGGGAACAATGCTGCTGGGATGGTCGGCATACCACTGCAAAAGACGGTCGCCATATCGTGACAAGCGGAAGAAGTAGTTCTCTTCTTCAACATGTTCAACGGGCTTTTTGTGAATCGGGCAGTTGCCCTCGACCAAATCGTCTTCGGTGAAGTACGCCTCGCACGGTACGCAGTAGAGGCCGCTGTACTTATCAAGCTCAATGTCGCCGTTGTCGTAACACGCTTGTAAAAGTTTTTGCACGCCGGCGCGGTGGCGTGGTTCGGTGGTGCGAATGAAATCGTCGTTGCTGATATTGAGTTTCTTCCACGCATCAGCAAAAAGTGGAGCAATCGAATCGGCGAATTCCTGTGGTGCCATACCTACGGCGTCGGCGGCCTGTTGAATTTTGAGACCGTGTTCGTCGGTGCCCGTTAAGAAGTGCACCTGCTCGCCCATGAGTCGATGCCAACGCACCAAAGCGTCACCAACAATGGTGGTGTAGGCATGACCGAGGTGGGGCTTGGCGTTGACATAATAAATTGGCGTCGAGGCGTAAAAGCCATGTGACGAATTTTCAGAGGGTGAGACCACGCCCTTGAGGCTACGACCTCACTAGCGTGACTGGCATGTCAATTGGGGATCTGGGCAATGCTGTCGGGGAATCGAACGTGGCCGAGCCTCGTTATGAGTTTGATCGCGCGACCCAGATTTTTCGCGAACAATCACCAGATGGTTCAGCTGCGTACTCAACCAAAGTGCATCCGGGCTGGGACATTATGGGTAACGCCAACGGGGGATACCTGCTGGCTTTGGTTGGTCATGCGTTAACCGATGCAACTGGACGCCCAGACTGCATCACTGTTTCTGCTCATTACCTAGCTCCGTGCCCTGCTGGTGACGCGCGTATCGTCGTGACTCCAGTGCGGTCTGGCCGACGGTTCGTGACGGCAACGGCATCATTGTTTTTGTTGACAGATACTGGCGAGAAAGAGATCATTCGGGTGCTTGCCACCTTGGGCGATCTCGCGAACGACCCTGGCGGACCATCGCATATGGATGAACATGCAACATTCCCTCCAAAAGGTTTGCTGCCATTTTCCGAATGCGTGGGAATTACTCAATCGGCCACCAATAATTTTGCGTACATCCATGGGCGATTAGGTACCCGTGTCCAGCCTGGCGATGTGCATTTTCGCGATGGTGTGAAATCTGGACAAGCTTTGATTCGCGGATGGTTTGCTTTTAACGATGATCGCCCGATTGACACGCGAGCCTTGCTGTTAGCGAGCGATGCTTTTCCTCCGTCGGTTTTCAATCTTGATTTGCCAACGGCATGGGTTCCCACTATTGAACTCACCGTGCATACTCGAGCGATTCCAGCACCTGGCCCAGTGGCATGCATTTTTTCAACGCGCTTTGTGCAAAACGGTTTGCTTGAAGAAGATGGCGAAATGTGGGATTCAAACGGCATTCTGGTCGCACAAAGTCGCCAACTTGCACTAGCTCCGCGGCAGTGAAAGTTGTGCGGCTTTGCGGTTGTCCTTGCGCCCAACCGCAAGAATGCTGATGCATAATCCGATTGCCAAACAGATCTTCTTTGGCGAAAATCGAAACCGCGATTGCGAGCGAATCCGCATTCCTGAAAAGCGTACGATGGGATATGAACGCTCGAGAGCGATGCGTTCAAGTTCGGCATCTGGGTTGATTGCAACGGAGTATTTGGTTGATTCAAGCATGGGAAGATCACTTGCTGCGTCGCTGTATGAATAACTATGCGACAAGTCGTAGCCCAGGTCTCGGGCGAGTTCCATAATCGCCACAACTTTTCCGATTCCGTAGCAAAACGGACCGATGATCTCTCCGGTGTATCGACCGTTGACTACTTCGCTTTTCGTACCGATTCCGCCAGTCATTCCGAGCGCGGCGGCGAGTGGTTCAACGATTTCGGCAGGAGATGCAGAAACAATGTACGTCGGACGACCGACGCTGAGATGCGCTTGGATAATTTCGAGAGTCTCTGGTCGAACCTTGGACGCGATTTTTGGGATGACTTCACGAGCAAGGCTTTGAAGAGTCTGTGCCTCTTGACCTTTAATTGCTCCTAAAATTCTTTGGCGGACCTTTAAAGTCTTTCCGTCTGTTGCCCCAGATGTGCGAAAAGTTAAAGCTTCCCAGGCATCACTCAACATCTGTTTGGTACTGAGGTGTCCCGATTTCCAAGCAACACCAGCCAAAGTGAAAACTGAAGATCCCGGAATCATTGTTCGGTCAAGATCAAAAAAGGCCGCACCTTGGATTGACGTGTCGTGATCTGTGCCCGAATCGTTGGGGGTCTGTTCGGCGACGAGTTGAATGTCCACACCTTGATTTAGCCATAGGTGAGACGGCTTCATTGGGTGGAAATCCAAATTGTCACTTGTGCTTAATCTGCAGTTTTGCGACTGTTTGTTAATTCGACAGCACGGTTGTACACCGATTTTTTTGGTACGCCCAAAATGTGAGAGACCGCAGTTGATGCATCTCGTGTTGACGCTCCACCCGCTAATTCTGCGATTAACAGTCGATCAATGTCGTCGGCAGTTGGTGGCGGGGCATCGGGGGCGCCGTGTAGCACGAGGACGAATTCGCCCTGCGGTTCATTGGTGCCGTAATGATCAACAGCTTCGCCCAAAGTTCCGCGCCACACTTCTTCATGAATTTTGGTGAGTTCGCGACACAAAGCAACTTGGCGTGCGGGGCCGCACGCAACTGAAAGATCAACGAGCGTGCGATGCAAGCGATGCGGTGCCTCGTACAAAATGACAGTGCGTCGTTGCAATGCAAGTTCGTTGATATGGGCTGCTCGTTCTTGACCGCTGCGGGCAATGAAGCCATCAAAGATGAATCGATCGGTGGGTAGTCCACTGATGATGAGGGCCATGATGAGTGCTGCAGGGCCAGGAATGGCACTGACGTTGTGCGCGGCATCAATGGCGGCGCGTACGAGGCGTGATCCAGGATCACTGATTCCGGGTGTGCCGGCATCGGTGACCAAACAAACATCGCGACCTTCGTTCAGTGCATCAAGCACTCGCGGAATTGATGCATGTTCGGTGTGATCATCAACGCGCATCAGTGTGGCGGAAATGCCGAGATTGTGTAGCAGTAAGCCAGTGCGGCGAGTGTCTTCGCAACAGACCAAGCCGGCGTTAGTAAGTGCCTCAATGGCGCGCGGCGAAATATCGCCCATGTTGCCAAGTGGTGTTGCAACAAGAATGAGATTGCTCATTGTGGGGCTACTTCGTTTGTATTGTCGCGTACTTCAATTTTGTTGCCGACTTGAATACCCCAGCGCGCAAAGGCCCCCTTTTCGGCTTCGATAACAGTGCGGGCCTGCCACACCGGTGCACCAAGACGAAATTTATGCATCAGCACTGTTTTGAGGACATTGCCGTTTGCATCGAGATAAGCGACGTCAATAGGTATGCGCATGCCGAAGGTGTGAACCCATCGACAATGCCGGATAACGAATGCGCCGTCAATGCGGGTTTGACCACATAGACCTTTGCGTCGCGACGCACGGTCGTTCGCTACTTCGGCGCTAGCCAAAACCCGGCCTTCGGTGACAAGCCATGCTGAATGAGATGTCATGACTCGCCTCCTTGATTGTGTAGTCATCGGCTCACGAAAGTTGAACCTCAGCCAAATTTAGACGTTGAAGCGGAACTCCATCACGTCACCGTCCTCGGGGTGATATTCCTTGCCTTCAATGCGGATTTTGCCGACTTCTTTGGCTTTGTTCCAGGCGCCGATTTCGAGCAATTCGTCCCAGTGAATGACTTCAGCCTTGATGAAGCCTCGTTGGAAGTCGGTGTGAATTCGACCAGCACATTCGGGGGCGCTGGATCCAGCGTAGAAAGTCCAGGCGCGGGTTTCTTTTTCACCTGTTGTGAAATAGGTGCGCAATCCAAGTAGGTGATACGCGCTACGAACCATTCGGAACAGTGCGCCCTCACCAAGACCGAAGCCTTCAAGCATTTCGGCGCGTTCAATGGGATCAACAATCGTTGCTGCTTCTGCTTCAAGTTGCACGCACATACCGATGACTTCAACATTGGCACCAGCGGTTGAAAATTCATCGCGAACGATTTTTTCGACAGCCGGGATTTTGTCGAGTTCGTTTTCGCCGACATTCACCACTGCAAGCACAGAGCGATTGGTCAATAAGAAATATGGCTTGAGTGTTTCGCGCCATTCTTCTTTGAGTCCGGCGCGATAAAGGGGGAGTCCTTGACTGAGTGCATCGTACGCAGCTTGCAGTGCCTCAAGTTCGCCAGCCGCCGACTTATCAAGTTTGGCTTGGCGGGTCGCTTGGGTGAGGCGCTTTTCGACAGTTTCAAGGTCGGCCAGTGCAAGTTCTATTTCAACGACGCGTAAATGTTCAAGCGGATCAGATGGGCCTGGCACATCGTCGTCTTCGAAAGCGCGCAACACCAGAACGATGGCATCAACTTCGCGGATGTTGGCTAAGAACTTGTTGCCGAGGCCTTCACCTTTGCTGGCACCTTCAACGAGGCCACCAATGTCAACGACTTGAACTGAAGCATGGATCAGTGATTTCGTCTTTGACATGACTCCGATGCGATCAAGGCGATCGTCAGGAACTTTGGCGACTCCGATATTGGGGTCTTTGGTCGCAAAGGCGTATGGGGCAGCAAGTGCACCTCCACCAGTGAGTGCGTTGTACAGCGAGCTTTTGCCCGCGTTGGGGAGACCGACTAATCCGAAGCGTTCCATGACGCTAGGCAGGCTACCGACCACCGCACACGGTCAAGTCATTCACACACTCGATCATGCAACTCAAATACATCTCAAAAACGAAATACGTACTTCTCACAACGCTTGCTGCACTGATCGGACTGACCTCAACGGCACATGTGGGTTCGGCACGGCCGGTTAGCGCCGAACCAAAACCGTGTGCGACCTACGAAATTGAAGGCACGATCAAACCAGGGCTTGATTCTGTGCTTGATTCTGTGCCCGTGCCAGCAACTGATTCAGGCGATCAAGTACTGGTGCGCCAAGCCGAGGTGTACGTACATCTCGGTGGCGTGGCTTTGGAGCGGCATCAGGTCTTCGCGTCATTTACGGGTGCCTTGAACGAAATGATCGGTGAACCCGTCCTGTTGGTCACTGACGGCGAGGGTCGAGCCACAGTTGATGTGCCGCCGGGAGCGGTCAATGTGGCCTTCGTGACCGAAAGTCCCGGTTCGGGGAATTGTGTCAACCGCCCTGAAATCGCGGACGAACCGGTCATCGTGGCCGTGGATGTCCCCATTCAGCCAACAATTGATGGGCCGATTGGCGGTGGTCAAGGAGTTACTTACGACGACATTTTTGACCCGATCGTCGGTGGCGAAGTAGCGGCCAACAATGTGCAGGGTGACCTTCCGCTGGCCTCAGAGGCGACGAGTGCTCCGACGGAACTTGCTCACACAGGGCCCATCTCGCCCGGGGTTTTGGCGCTGACGGTCGTTTTATTGGGGGCTGGGATTGGGCTCGGTCTTGGCAGAGGGCGACGGGTGACATGAGGGACGAGTAAAAAATCTGGTTTCATGTCCGCCCGAGTTCGTTCTGGCGACTCGGGCTGTAGCCTCACATACCTATGTCAAAGAAGACCAAGAAGCGCAAGGCCCGGCTCCGCCGCTCAAAGGCGAATCACGGTAAGCGCCCCAACATGGGTCGCGGCTGAGGTCAGTCTTTCTCGTTTCACCTGAATGTCCGGTTGCCCGGTACCAAGGTACGGGGTAGCAGTCTCACCGAGTCTCATTCGGACTCAATCAATCGAACCACCTGAACAATCCCACTCAATCTGGGGGTGTCATGCCATGACAATGATCTCCGATGTGTGGATGTCATCTTCTATTGACCCGTGGCGGCGTCTCGGCTTTGCTGATTTTCCAATATCTCAGCCCGATGGCTCAACTGTTTCTTGTCTGTCAATCGCCGGCCTAGGTTTTCGTTTCTTGCCAGAACTTTCTGATCCTTCGGCTTTGGGGAGTTGTGTGAGCGGTTGGACATTGGTCGCAGACTCTGTGTCGGGCGATCGTGACTTGTTGTCAGTTGACGGCATCGAGACACGTGTGATTGCCGAGCCTGTCGTTGCGCCGCAATTGACTCATGCTCTGAACGTTGCATCAATCGATCACCTCGTGATCACCACAGGCTCGCTTGATCGAACGTGCGGAGCAATCACCGAACAACTCGGTTTACCTTTGAAGCGAATTCGTGATGCGGGGCATGGCATGCGTCAAGGTTTTCATCGCGCTGGCTCCATCATTTTGGAAATAGTTGAACGTCCCGACTTGGCACCAGAAACCGCTGCTGAAATTTGGGGCGTGGTGTTTGTTGTTGAAGATCTCGATGCGGCAGTTGCATGGCTCGGCCCCGATGCGATCGGCGCTCCACGCGATGCGGTACAAAGCGGTCGTCGTATTGCCTCGGTCAAAAAAGAAGTGGGGCTTGGTTTACCGGTGGCGTTGATGTCACCGCACGTGCGCTGACGTTTTACCAGCCGTCTTCTTCGTGTTTTTTCGCTAGGTATTCAAGGCCCGCTGAACAGTCATTGTTCTTTGCACACCAGTTGCAGTGTCCCGCGGGGCGTAAAACTGGTTCTGCATTTCCGAGTTTTAACTCAACGGCGCGAACGAGTCCGTCTTGTAAACGACGAGCAGTTGAGCGAAGGACGGCTTCGGAAATATCTTCTTGATGAACTTCGGCGGTATCGAGGTAATAACTGGCGACTTTTCTCGGTGCATTGCCAATCGCCAAAAAATCAATCAGCGCGTACAAACGTAAATCGTCGTAATGCGCGGGGGACCAACGGCCAGTTTTGAGATCGATAATGACTTTGTCGGGTGGTTTGCCAAGTGCAAGATCAACTTTGCCACCAATACGAATACGGTTATTCGACAGGTTGAGAGCAAGCGAACTTTCAACTTGGGGAATCCACGAACTTTTGATGGGTGGAAAACATTCGGTGAAACGCGTGAAGAGCGCGCTGCATTCGCCAACTAATTCGGCACGAGCAAATTCGTCCAGCGTGATGAGGAATTCGCTGATTGATTTTCCGGCGTCGTTGCTGAGCCGTGAAATTGATTCTTCAATGAGGTCGGTTGGAGGCATGGGGTGACGCAAGTTGATTGACACCTCGATGGCCTTATGGACAATGGTGCCTTTGCAATTGGCGTTGGTCCACTCGAATGGCCCTTGACCATCCAGAAAAAAGCCCTCACACGAGAGCGCATTCGTGAGGCTTTGTTTGCTGAGATAAAAGCGATTCTCGTAGGTGGCAATGTCGGGCAGTAAATGGGCGACGGGTAAAAGGGCTTGTTCGATTTCGGCCCGAATTTCGTCGGCAAGGGACGGCGGAATATCTGGTCGTACCTCGGCCTTGCCGAGCATGTCGATGACCTTTTGTTGGGCGGGGTTGTAGACCTCAGACACTCGTGAACCTCATGGCCAAACCTTAGGTCGGGGGTGGGGCATCGTGAGTTGATCAGTTGTTTTGGGGCCGTCTGAGTTCTGTGCCATACCCCTTTGTCAAAGTGTTCTTTCTCATGGAAGCCACGACCGTTCACTTCGCCACCGCCGCCCGCACATTGGGGCGAGAGGCCCGCACGCGAGGTTTGATCGTGCCCGGATTTCGTTGTCCACCCCGAGTTTTGGGTGCCGATCGCACGATTCGTCGTTTTGAAAGTGGAGTCACGGTGGCAGTTCGAGTGAAAGGTCGACCATGGGTTGCCGTGTTGGCCGACATGATCGAAGGGGTTGTCGTCGCGAATCAACTCACACCGCCACCGGCCGATCGGTTGCGAGGCGAAATGTGGTTGGCCCTCGGATTTACTTGTGAAGCATCTCCGATTGACCGACCGTCTCAGGTCGCTTAATCCGTATCCTGGTGGGCAATGCCTGGGTGGCGGAATAGGCAGACGCGGGGGGTTTAAACCCCCCTTCTCTAACAAGGGAGTATGGGTTCAAGTCCCATCCCAGGCACTTCAACGATGACGACCCACAACGGGCCGGAATGGCGCTCTGCCGTTGCATATCTGGGCACGACAGTACGCCGGGCGGATGGCCCAAGTCGGCTTACGTATCGACCGTTCGGGCCTTCGGCGTATCGAATGCGGCTCGGGGATCACAAGATGATCACGCAAATCTTCCGGTATGGGCGGTTTGGTCGTGTGGTCGGCAGGCGATTATGCGCTGCCCCATCAGTATCCGGACCTCCCATAGTCCGCATGATTGGTAGCGCGGTCCAGGACCTCCCTGACCGCGATTCGGAGCGTTCTCTCCGTTCTCGTGGTGATCAGCGTGCTGGTTCTGAGCGGCCGGCGAGACTGCTTCAGGTCGCGGACTGAAGGTGTGAACGAACGGCGTCAGCCGTCTCGGCTGCGATGAGACGCTCGGCTCGAAGCTCGTCGAGCACGGCGATGAAGGATTCCAGACCGACGTTCTCGAGGATTCCGAACGGTCCGGTGGTCTGCCCCGTCGCCGCACACCACGCCGCGTCGATGTCAGCGCGGTCGGCGACGTCCTTGGCCTCGATCCTCATGGCTGCGATGACGATCGCAGCCATGAGTGCGTTGGAGGCGGTCTTCGAGGGCGGCTCAGCGTCAGCGAAGTCCGCTTGCTGGTAGGCGGGCTGGGGATAGGTGTAGAAGCCAGAGCCCGACTTTTGCCCGAGGCGGCCACCATCGACCATCTCGGCGAGGAACGGCTCGACCCGCTTGCGAATAGCCTCGCGGTGTGCGTCGTTCGTTGGTGTGCTCCAACTGTCACGCATCAGGTCGAGACCGAAGAGATCCATCATCCCGAATGGGCCAATGGGTGCAGAGCGATCGGTCATCCAGGCCCTGTCGACGTCTTCGACGGTGGCGCGTCGGTCGAGGACGAGCTGCATCGCCATCAGCATGACCTGGCCGTTCATCGAGTTGAACACATATCCGGGGTGCTCCTTCTTCAGCACCATCGGAGTGCCGCCGAGTGATTCGACGAAGCGGCGAAGGATGTCGATCGTTTCGGGCGATGTTCGTGGCCCGCCGACGATGTCGTAGAGCGGTGCGCCGAGGTGGGAGTGAAGCGCCGCAAAGCGGTCGCCGCGCGCGACGGCGTCTTCAAGGTCTGAGACCATGAGTGCGGAGGTGTTGGTCGTGATGATCGTGTCGGAGGAAGCGAGCTCCTCGACCCTTTCGAAGACGGAGCGCTTGGCGTCGCGATCTTCGTAGATCGACTCACTGACCAGGTCGGCACCCACGAGCGCGGCGGCCAGCTCTGAAGCAGTGGTCACTCGTTCCAATCCTGCCGTCAGGGCATCTGGCGTGCAGTACCCGATACCGACCATGTAGGCCCCGATGCCTGCTTGCCGTTCGACGACCGAGGTCAGCATGTCTACCGATGCGTCATATAACACGACCTGGTAGCCGGACACTGCCGCAACAAGTGAGTTGACGCAACCCATCATCCCCGCACCGACGTAGGCCACAGTTCGGATCTCATCGATGGGCCCGCCGTGCTCGAAGTCCGCCGTCACGAAATCGCCCTCGGCAGATCATCGAGCAGGATGAGGTTGGTGCTGCCCTTGCTCACGATCGCTGGCCGCTGTTCGAGCACGGGGAGACCGGCGAGCGCATTGACGATGTGAAACTGCGTCGGATTCTGCTCCCACGACAGCACCTGCCACTCGACGGCACCGTCGCCGACCCAGGCTTCGGTGATGACGTTCTGCGAGGGGAAGGCAGTCGGTTGACTCGTCGTCTCTCCGAATCCGCTGACGCCCGGGAGATAGCGCCACCCCATCGACGTGTTCTCGCCGCTATCAGCAGCGGCGGCGATCTCGTCGGCGGTCGGCTCGCGCAAGTTGCGTGCGGAGAGATCGACGATCTTGTGCCCGAAGTGGCTCGCACTGGTTTGCCAGACGCCACCGATCACCGAATGATCCTCGATGTCCGCGTAGAGCTTCGGAACCCCCTGCAGCTCGCGTCCGGTGAGAATGGGGTCGGTGAGGTTCTCCCACATCACCAACGTGAACTGTCCGTCGATGACGTCGGCGTCGCCGTTGAAACGCACCGAGGCGCTCACGCCGATCAGGTTGTATCCGTGCCCTGCGAGCCAATCGACGCGACGATTGTTCGCGTAGACGACCGTCACGACTGCCTCGTCAGTGACGACGAAGGGCGCCGGAACGTACTGGGAGAGTTGATCCCGGTCGGTCACGTATGACGTCGTGATCGCTGTGACATCGTGGTACCAACCAGATGCGCGCGGGTCGAACTGTCGAGGACCGAAATGCGCCGGCATCATGTACGAACGGTTCGGGTTGAAGCTGAACATGACTCCATCTTGTACGATTGGATCCAGCGGCGCGTCATCAGGGCGCGACCGTACTTGCACTGACGTATGACTCCGCCAAGCGTTGCGATCGCCGGGGCAAGGTCCATCTCACGCCGCGCAAGAATGTTGGCGCGCAAGCCGCTTTATACCGCCCATACCCGGCATTAGCGCGAGCCTGAGAGCGGTGGGAGTCACCTGTCGTCTCGGACGGGGGCACGAGCGTTTGACTCTCCGTGGAGGAGGGCTAGTTTGAGGGTTGCGCCCGGGTGGCGGAATAGGCAGACGCGGGGGGCTTAAACCCCCCTTCTCTAACAAGGGAGTATGGGTTCAAGTCCCATCCCGGGCACCAACACAACGTAAACAAAGGAAACATCGTGACCAATGCACCCAAACTGACCCCATTGCAAGCAGCTGAAGCTCGCCGCCTGGCTGCTGAACAGGCAAAAGCAAATAAGGTTCCTCAGGCTCGCTCCGAAGAGGAGAAGGCGGCCCGCAAAGAACGCGTGACCAAGGCCAAAGATGCGCTGAGCCGTTCAGTCGGTATCAAGGGTGATCACGTTGCTGGTGCTCGTGCCGCAATCAAGACCTACTTGCAGCGTCTCAACGAACCCAATCAGCCCGATGATGCGCGTTTTGAAATGTTGATAGAAGCTCCGTTCAAGGCCCCTGAAAAGAAGAAGACCAACGGCCCACGTTTCTAACGTGACGTTCGGCGAGCCGCGATGCATCTTTCGTCGTTCGTTGAAATGGTCGAATCTGGATTTGACGATCGTGTTCTATTAGGCGATCAAAAATCTCGAATCACCGGAACTGAATTTGGTTTTCTGGTTCGTCTTGGCGCCACCCAGGTTCATAATCAGTACGCCTCAGTCATTTACGTTGGCGAAAATCACTCGCTACTTCCCGTCGCCTTGTTTGCTGCGGCTTGGGCGGGCGTTCCTTTTGTGCCGGTGAACTATCGACTCGAAGATCGGCAGTTGCATTCTTTGCTCGAGCGTTATCCAAATTCATTGGTGTTGACCGACCCTTTAACGTCCGATCGTTTGGCGGGATTTTCGCCGAAGGTTTTTGAAAAGTGGCTCGACGAATTATCCACCATTGACCTTGAAGAAGTTGGGCCGACCGAACCAGCCGAAGATGACGATGACGTCGCCGTGGTTCTCTTTACGAGTGGAACTACCTCAGAACCAAAGTCGGCATTATTGCGACACCGACATTTGATGGCCTATCTATTGGGTTCAGTTGAATTTGGTAGCGCTGAAAGTTCGGAAGCAGTTTTGGTTTCGGTGCCGCCGTATCACGTGGCTGGAGTCGCCAACATGTTGTCGAATCTCTTTTCGGGACGACGATTGGTTTATCTGGCGAGTTTTACGGCTCAAGAATGGCTAACGCGAGTTGCCGACGAAAAGATCACTCATGCGATGGTGGTGCCAACAATGTTGTCGCGCATCGTCGAGCATCTTGATGGTGGTGTGCTATCAACATCGACATTGCGTAGTTTGTCGTATGGAGGCGCAAAGGTTTCTGAGCGCGTGATTCGCCAGGCGTTGCAGGCATTTCCGAATACTGGTTTTGTCAATGCGTACGGACTGACCGAAACTGCTTCAACAATTGCGGTTTTGGGCCCAGACGATCATCGTGAAGCTTTGTCATCTGATGATCCAATGATTCAACGACGTCTGTCATCGGTCGGTCAAGTGTTGCCCATGATTGAAATAGAGATTCGTAATGAGCATGAACAAGTCGTCGCTGCGGGTGAGTCGGGGCTGATATATCTGCGCGGCGAACAAGTCTCGGGTGAATATGCCGGAGTGAGTTTGCTTGACGGAGATGGTTGGTTCTGTACGCGCGATCAAGGTTCAATCGACGCGGACGGATATCTCTACATCGAGGGTCGTGTTGACGACACGATTATTCGTGGTGGAGAAAACATTGCACCTGCTGAAATTGAATCAGTACTGCTTGCACAACCTGGCATCGCCGAAGCCTGTGTTGTGGGTTTGCCCGATGATGAGTGGGGTCAACGTATTGTTGCCGTCGTCGTGTGCAGCGAAGGTCATGTTGTTGACCCGAAAACTCTGCAGGATTCAGTTCGTGATGTTTTGCGTGGATCAAAAACTCCTGAAGAGATCATCGTCAGAGACTCGTTGCCGCATACCGAAACTGGCAAGATGTTGAGACGAGTTGTGCTGAGCGAACTCGTGGCACGCCAAGGAGGAAGTGCATCATGATTCTCAAACCCGGAGCCCGTTTGATCAGCGCTGTATGTACTGCTGAATTGATGACTGTCAAAGCGCCCAAGACTGATCTTGAAGTGACGATTGGTGGGGTCGCAACAATTGCCTCGGCGACGGCACGCGATGGTTCGGTCACTGCTGTGGCCGGTCATGATAGCGGAACTTTGATGGGCAAGCGGTACGTCGATGAAGCCGACACGATTGAGTTGCTGTGCACCAAAGCGGGTTCGGGTGCCGTGGCAGTTAACGGCGAGTTGCTGCAGTTGAAAGAAGCCAAGGCCTTGCCAGCAAGCGACTGATACGCCGTTCCGCACGGTGGCACCTGTATCCACATCGCAATGTGCCACGATAGGGATATGAATATTTCTCGTTACCCAGTAGTGATCTCGGCAGTTGTTTTACTCGGAGTTGCAGGTTTGTCGTCGTGTTCAAGCGATGATGCTGCAACATCGGTGTCGCTAGCACCAACGACCGAAGCAATATCGGCGACGCCGACTGATCCCGTGAGTACTGCCGCCCCAACGAGCACGGCAAGTAAAGAGACTCCAGAAACGGGAACTCCTTCAACCGAATCAGTCATGATCGAACTTGATGCCGATGCTGGAATGGCTGAAGAGGCCTCAGTTGTTTTGGGAACTCCAGTGACGATTCGTGTTATGGCCGAAGTTGAAGATGAGTTCCACCTTCATGGTTACGACATTGAACTCTCAGGCGATGATGTCACATTTAAATTTGTTGCCGACAAGGTAGGCGAATTTGAACTTGAAGGTCATGATTCTGGCGAAGTGTTGCTGAATTTGTCAGTCATTGCTGGCTGACAAATTCAAAACTTCTTCAACTCGTTACCTACTGCTGACGGCATGGCTGGCCGCGGAGCGAACCACAAGCCGCAACACCCGCAGGCACGTTCAGACCAGGGACAATCGAAAGCGCAATCGACGACGGGTGTTCGGCATCGTGCAGGATCGTTACCTTTTCACCCGCATTGAGAGTTGCAAACTTCCATTCGCCACGGTTGCCGCCAGGTGTGTCAATGGTGATGCGAATTTTTGATCCTGCTCGGAATGGGTGAGCAACCGGGAAAATTTCCACCCGCGCCAAGAATGGTTCGCCAGGTGTCACTGACATGACGTCTGATTCAAAGAAGTCATGCACGGGACGAAGTTCGG
>CALEHE010000325.1 GCA_937876415.1 uncultured Actinomycetes bacterium | reverse complement strand
AAGCGATGCTTTATTCGTGCCGTTGTCGTTTTCACATCGGTCAGGCTAACGAAACAGAAATACAAAGCCTTGGTTTTTCTGGTGGCAGGAATGGGGGCTTTTTCGTTAGTTTTCGCCACCAGTTTCTGTCGCCAGTTGCAGTCTTTAGTTTCTGTCACCTGTTGTCGCCACCAGTTGGATGCTCGTCGCTGGCTCGTGGTTGACTCACTGACGTCGCCCACGCACCGCCGTTCTCTTTCAACTCTGTGATGTGGGCTCAGTCAACGTTCGTCTCCCCCGACCAGCTGCGCATCCCTACTACTCCCAAACAACTGACAACTCGCTGTACCAACTCACGACTCATCATCTACGTGATTGTTAGTTCTCGGGTTTCGGGATCGAATTGTAGTTTCCAGCCGCCTTCGTGTGCGGCGTGGTGATGCCTCGAACACAATGGGATCATGTTGTTGAGATCGGTTGAGCCACCATTTTCCCAATAGTTGATGTGGTGCACGTTGCAGTGATCAAATATCACTTCACAATCCGGAATCGCACAAGTTGGGTATATCGCTTCGAGTGCTCGTCTTTGGTGCACTGTCGCTAATCGTTTTGATCGGCCGACATCGATCGGTACTGATCGCCCATCAAGCACAACCGGCAGGATTTCTGCTTCACAAGCCAACCTGCGCACCGTTTCAACAGGCAAATCAGCTCCGAGAGCAGTTCGGCAGGTCCCACCAGCATGCAGACCGTGCTGCAAAGTTTCTAAATCAACATGAACAACGATTTCGGCACGAGCTGGCACCTCAGAAGTGGACTCGCTGGTGCCGTTGACCAGAGCAATCAATGCTTGGGCTTGGCGGTGATCGTTTGGTTCGATCCATGGCATCACTTCAACGGGAACTTCTTTGTCTCCCGAATGGAACATGGCTTCAACGAAGCGGCCGATCTTTGATTTCAAGATAGATGCGCTAATCGGATCGAATTTTCCGCTCACCGATAAACAACCATCGGCCTCAGTGCGCATCTTGAAGAACGTCTCGCGCTTTTGACGCTCGAACGTGGAGAGACCATCATCGGCAACGACGGACTTCGCAGTCTCTTTCACTAACTGATCGAACTGCGAAGCGGTCATTGTGGTGGATGCTTCAACAAGCTCGGGCAGATGCGTGAGGAATGCTTCGCGTTCTGCGCCAGCGATCTTCAAGCCACGACCTAATGCGTCAACATGCGCTGCAGTCGTGTCACCAGCAGCCAACACTGCACCCATCTCGGGGGCCGCCTCCGTGACGAGTCCACGTGAAACGACTTCGCGAGCTTCACGCGATGTGAGGCCACCATGAGCAACCAGTT
>CALEHE010000324.1 GCA_937876415.1 uncultured Actinomycetes bacterium | reverse complement strand
GTCAAGCCCGACCTCACCTGCTTTGGCAAAGTCATTGGTGGAGGTTTACCTATCGGTGCAGTGGGCGGTCGTCGCGATGTCATGGAAAATCTGACTCCGCTCGGCAAAGTTTTCCACGCCGGAACATTGGCCGGTAATCCGATGGCCACTGCTGCGGGATTGGCCGCCATGAGCGAACTCACATCAGATGTTTACGCCGAACTCGAATTACGTGCCACTCGACTAGCAAGTCTGATTACTGACGCAACGACCGCGGCGGGCTTACCAGTTACCACGTCACGTGTTGGCACCTTGGTAGGTATCTACCTAGGCAATGCACTGGGTGCTTCTCGTCTACCGATAAATTTTGATGAAGCCAAGCAAACTGATGAAGCGTTGTACGCACGACTCTTTCATTGTTTGTTGAACGAAGGTGTTGCGATGGCCCCTGGTGCTTACGAAGCAATCTTTGTTGGTCTTGGTCATACCGACGCAGTGATGAATGATTTAGCCGATCGTTTTCATCGAGCTGCCCGCGCTGCGACTGCCTGAAGCCCTACGATCAGAGCGTGCGACAGTTTCTGAGTTGGCGATATTGGGCTGCCCTTGGTGTGCTCTTCGCTCTGACTGGATTGCTCTGGGCCTGCCAAGGAGGCAGTAGCCCGATTGAAGTAGTGCTGAATGCCAGTTCGCGACGGATTGACTTGATTGCGCTAACGTCAACGATTCGTTCAGATGGAACGTGGTCAGTATCTGGTGGTTCGACTCAGGGAGACGCCACCGCAGTATTGCAAGACGGACGTGTATTGACATTGGCCGATGGAACATTGGCTGAATCGTCGTGTTTGTTTCCGGAAGCACTCAATGCGTGTGTGTTGTTGGCCGACACTCTCGGTGATGGCGTAGTGTGGTTTGCATTGGTAGCTGCTCCCGCCGAAGGAACAACCGAACTTGAGTTACCAGCAATTGAAACCTTGCTTGATGGTGTGACTTACGCGCAGCTCGTGAATGGTTGGGAAGTACCGTTGCTTGACAAAGTCGTGCGACGCTGTACGGAAGAAACTCCGAACCTCGCAGCATTCGTGCAAAAGTTTGCTGATCGACATGTTGTCATTGTTGACCTTGCACAATCACAAGTATCAGCAGTTCGATGTATCGGCCAATAGAGAAATGTTTTGAATTACGCGTTGGGCGCAAGTCGCACAATTGCCGCGGCTGCTTTGTAAGCAGTTTCAGCAGGACCAATCTCATCGGGTCGCAACAAGTTTGACATGATGCGCACTACCCATTCCAATAACGTTCGATTATTCATGCCAACACGAGATAACTCGCGCATGATGGCCGGACGCCCAACGATTCGCGCGAACAACCGCGCAACTTTAAAGTACTGACCGTATTCATCATCAATCATGGTTTGGTAACGCTGCAAAGCAGTTGGATCGTTGTTGCGAATTGCTTCGGTCAAAACTTGTGCGGCCATGCGTGCGGTTTCGTAGGCGTAGTCAATGCCCTCACCGTTGAACGGATTAACACTTCCTGCTGCATCACCAATGACTAGATATGTTGGTCCTGATTTTGGTCCGACTGAACCACCCATAGGAATGCGACCCGACATTGCTTTGTCGGTTGGTTGATCGGGATTAATTTCCCAACGTTCGGCAACCGTATGCGCGAACTCGTTGAGGAGGTGGGTGGTGTTGACACTTTTGAAATCGCGGAATGTTGACAACAAACCAACACCGATGTTGACAGTGCCATCACCAATCGGAAAGATCCATCCGTATCCAGGCATCGAATCACCGTGACGATCCTTTACATCAAGTGCTGATTCAATCCACGGTTCTTCATGACGTGGCGTTTCCCAGTAACTACGAATTGCTGTGCCGTAAGGCCATTCTTTAGTGCGGAAGGTTCCGAGAGCGCGACCAAAGCGACTATTTGCTCCATCGGCAACAATCACGTATCGCGACATGATGTCGATCGGAGTGTCTGAATCTTTTGCTTGCACTGTTGCACCGCGCACGAATCCTCGTTCGAGAACTGGGGCGAGCGCCTCGTGACCCTCAAGCAAAGTTGCTCCAGCGGCGACTGCGTTGCGCACGACCATGGTGTCGAGTTCGCGACGTCGCACGACATAACCGTGTTGCGGGTAGATCGGATGTGATGGCCAGTGCAGTTCAAGAGATTTGCCGTGGCCCGTGGCGCGCAACCCGTCGTAGCGGTGAAACTGGGCGAGTTGGTCGCCGAGACCCATGTCGTTGACCTGCTTGACTGCTCGGGGGGTGAGTCCGTCACCGCAAGTTTTCTCGCGGGGGAAAACTTGCTCGTCGACCATGACGACGTCGAAGCCTTCGGCGGCCAGCCAATATCCAGCCGCAGCCCCCGCAGGACCAGCCCCGATAATCAAAACATCATGATGTGATTTCATGATGTGGTTTCACGGTGTGGTTTCACGGTGTGGT
>CALEHE010000323.1 GCA_937876415.1 uncultured Actinomycetes bacterium | reverse complement strand
ACTTGGTCACGACGCGTTGGATCATGATGCCCGTCAATATTCCGTTGAAAGTTGTCGGACCAGTCGGAACCCGTCAAGTCATTGACGCGATGCTCACGATGCTCACGCTCGATCAGGGATATCGCCACGCCCACCACGACTACTTGCGCGCCAATGGTCCACTCACTGTTGACGTTGTTGAAGTTGGACCTGGAGAAACATTCGCTATTGGTGAAGTTTCAGTGTCAACTCATGCAACCGATCACCGTCCAGTTGACCCGAGCATCGGATTCCGTATCGAACACGACGGCAAAGTAGCTGCGTTGGCCGGAGACACCATTCCGTGTGCCGGTCTTGATGATTTGTGCTTGAACGCCGACATTTACGTGCAGACAGTGATTCGTGACGACATGGTCAAGCAACTCGCAACCATTTTGCCGAATAGTCAACTATTCTTAGACATTTTGGATTACCACAGCACCGTTGCTCAAGCTGGCCAGACGGCAGCCCGCAACAATGTGAAGACCTTGATGTTGACGCATTGTGTGCCCGCGGTTCAGCCAGGCCAAGAAGATGAATGGATCGGACTCGCGAAAGAGCATTTCGCCGGCACCATCGTTCTTGGGCCAGACCTCACTGCTTGTGAGGCCTAAAGAAACTTCTAGTGACTAACAAGTGACAAATAGAAAGTTTTTATAGGCACTCTCGTCATCAAAGTTCACTAACTGAACGACATGCAATACGATGCACTTGTGGCATCCATCCGACTCGTCGGCGTATCCAAACACTTCGGAGACGTCAAAGCCGTCGACAATGTTTCATTAGACATTGCCGACCGCGACTTCATGATCCTTCTTGGCCCTTCGGGTTGCGGCAAATCAACTTTGTTGCGAACGATTGCTGGGCTCGAAGACCCAACCGCTGGTGAGGTGTGGATCGGCGACAACATGGTGAACGATGTTGAACCCAAGAACCGCGATGTCTCGATGGTCTTCCAGAGTTACGCGTTGTACCCACACAAATCGGTGCAAGCAAATATTGAGTTTCCGCTCAAGGTGCGCGGAGTCAACAAGACCGAACGCGCCGAGGCCGCCAAGCAAGCAGCCGAAGTTTTAGGACTGACTCCCTATCTCGAACGTCGACCCGGAGCCTTGTCAGGTGGTCAGCGTCAACGAGTTGCTTTGGCTCGCGCCATCGTGCGTCAGCCCGCCGTGTTCTGTATGGACGAACCGTTGTCAAACCTTGATGCCAAGTTACGTGCCGAGACTCGTGCCGAACTTGTCGCCTTACATGATCGACTCAACGCGACATTTGTCTACGTCACGCACGATCAAGTTGAAGCAATGACGATGGGTAACCGCATCGCAGTAATGCGTGACGGAATTATTGAACAAGTCGGCTCACCAAAAGAGGTGTACGACAAACCAGCGTCGGTGTTCGTTGCACAGTTCATCGGCACACCCCCGATGAATATCTTCCCAGCTGGAAGTGTTGAAGCCGCCGACCATGTTGTGGGCGCTCGCCCCGAGCACACTCACCTCACAACTTCGGGGGTCGCCGCAACGGTTGCACTCGTCGAACATTTGGGGCATGAAATTCAAGTGGTCTGCACCATTGATGCCGAGCATCGCGCGATTGTGCGCATACCGGCAGGAACTGAGGTGCCTGGCAACGGTTCAAGCGTTTTCTTAACGGCCGATGAAAACTATCGCCATCGCTTCAACGTCGAGACGGGCCTCAGGATTTCTTGATGGCTATCAAGACACGTCGCTTGCGCGATATTCCTTTGGCGTTTGCCATGCTCGGACCGTCGCTACTTGTGCTCCTCACATTTGTGTTGTACCCGCTTGGCAAAGCCGTGTGGCTTGGCCAGCAAACCTGCAACGTGCAGGGAAAGAATTGCAAATCGGTTGGCTGGGGCCAGTACACCACCGTCATTAAGAGTGATCAGTTTCAACATGCACTGTGGGTCACAGTGAAGTTCGCATTGATCACCGTGCCGATTGGTTTGGCACTTGGTGTCGGGCTTGCAGTGCTTGCCGACAAGCAACTTCGTGGCATGCGTTTCTTTCGCACGATCTTCAGTAGCACCATCGCCACATCAGTTGCTGTTGCTTCTTTGATGTGGTTGTTCTTGTTGCAACCTTCGGTTGGCGTTCTCGCCAACTTGGGCTGGTTGCGCGACATCTTCCCCGTCATTAAAGAGCCCGGATTACTGAAAGATCCTGGCACCGCCTTGTGGTCGGTCGGCATCTCATCAATCTGGGCCAACCTCGGATTCACATTTATTTTGGTGACGGCCGGATTGCAGAGTGTTCCTAAAGAAATGCACGAGAGCGCTTACGTCGATGGCGCTGGTGGATGGATGCGCTTCACCAACATCACGTTGCCGCTCATCTCGCCCACACTCTTGTTCACAACGGTTGTTTTGACTTCGCGTGCCTTTCAGGCTTACGGCGAAATGGACTTGCTAACCAATGGTGGACCAATCCCCCAAGACTCAACGACAACCGTGACCTATCTCATCTACGGAAGTAGTTCAATCATCAAGAACAACGATGGTTTACAGGCTGCCGTTGCGGTTTTGCTATTTGTCATCTTGCTCGCACTTTCGGCCTTGCAGTTCCGTGGTTTCGGAAAGCGAGTCCACTATGGCTCTTGATACCGCACCCAAAGGCTGGCGCTCGTTTGCCCGCTATTCAATGTTGACCATAGTTGCATTGTTCATTTTGTTCCCTGTCTATACAACTGTCATCGCCGCTTTGAAACCAGGTAATAAGGTTCTTGAGAATCCGCTTGTGCCCGATGCATTTACTCTCGACGTTCTCAAGGATGCCTGGAGCCAGGGTCGACTCGGTCGTTACTTGATGAATACGACGATCGTGGCGTTTATTGTGACGTCGGTTCAGTTGGTGACATCGATCGCTTCTGCTTATGCGTTTTCATTTCTGAAGTTTCCGATGAAGCGTTTGGTTTTCGGCATCTTCTTGTCAACACTGTTGGTTCCACTTGAAGTCACTCTCGTTGTCAACCGTCGCACGATTGATTCACTCGGATGGTTGAACTCATTCCAAGGTTTAACCATTCCATTTGTTGCGACAGCATTCGGAACCTTCTTGCTCCGCCAAGTATTCATGCAGATTCCCCCCGATCTTCGTGAGGCTGCACAAATGGATGGCCTCGGTCATTGGGGCTTCATGAGAGAAGTCGCCATTCCACTGGTTCGCCCAACCTTGGGCGCACTTGGGTTGTTCTCATTCTTAGCAAGCTGGAATCAGTACCTGTGGCCGTCACTCATCACCACCGAAGATGACATGAATACCTTACAAACAGGCTTAAGACTCTTGGCATCGTCCGACCTTGATAAACCAAACTTGATCATGGCGGGAACGATCATTGCCGCAGTTCCGATTTTGATTGTCTTAGTCGTATTCCAAAAACAATTAGTGCGTGGGCTCACCGCTGGCGCAGTGAAAGGATGAAATGAAAACCCCCAATAAATCCCGTTTATTACTTGCTGGTTTGACCGCAAGTGCATTGTTGTTTGCCTCATGTGGAGGTGGTGAAAGTAGTTCCATCATCGACTCCGGTAGCACCGAAGCCCCTGCAACTGGTGATAGCAGTGCACCAACCGCGGCACCCACCACTGTCGCAACACCATTGACATCTTTGCCCCCATGTGACACGACTGCGCTAGATGCAATTACCGACACCGTCAACATCACTTTCTGGCATGGCATGAACGGCGATCTTGAAGATTCTTTGAAGGCATTGACTGACGAGTACAACTCTTCGCAAACCAAAGTCAAAGTGTCACTCGAAAACCAAGGTGGCTACGAACAGACTCTCGACAAGTACTTGCAGAGCAGCCAAAACAGTCGCCCCGAAATGGTGCAGGCACCTGAATATGCCGTACAGGTCATGGGCGATACCGATTCAAATGTTCCCGTTGGTGCATGTATTGAATCGGCTGCTTACGACACCTCTGACTTCTTGCCCAAGGCTTTGAATCAATACTTCACCGAAGGTGTGCAGTGGTCAATGCCATTTAACGTTTCAGACCCGGTGTTGTACTACAACAAAAAGGTTTTTGAAGCTGCTGGTCTCGACCCCAACAAGCCACCGACCAACATGGCCGAATTGCGCACGATGTCGCAAGCCATTGTTGACAGTGGTGCCGCAGGATATGGATTGTCACTTGACACCGGGGCCGACAGTGGTGGTGGCTGGTTCTTAGAGCAGTGGTTCGCCAAACTCGGTGAGTTATTTTCAGATAACGACAACGGTCGTCTTGCTCCGTCAACAAAAGTTAACTTTGATAGCCAAGTTGGTATTGATTTACTCACCGAGCTTCAGACCCTTGTGAACGACGGTCTCGCCTACAACGTTGGTGACAACGCCAGCGGTCAAGATGCATTGCTCAAGTTGGCCGATCCCGACAAGGCGGCGGCAATGACAATTGCAACTTCGGCTGCACTCGGCACCGTGTTAACAACTGTTGAAGGCGGATTGATTCCTGGAATCACGACCGACGATATTGGTGTTGGCCCGATGCCCGCCCCCGGCGATGCTGATGCACCAGGAGCAATCGTTGGTGGTGCTTCATTGTGGATTGTCAATCATGATGATCCAGCAAAGACTGCAGCAGTATGGGATTTCATCTCGTTCCTCATCAGCGCAGATAGTCAGTCGACCTGGGCCGCAGCAACTGGCTATGTACCGGTGCGTTCAAGTGCACTTGAAGTTGGCGCCATTGCCGAGAAGTACAAGACCGATCCCCGTTTCAAGGTTGCTTACGATCAGCTGTTGCAGGCTGCCGATACACCAGCAAGTCTTGGTGCAATTCTTGGACCGCAACGCGAGATTCGTACGTTGAGTGCTCGAGCAATCGCAACAGTGTTGCAAGGTGGAGATGTTGCAGCAGCTCTTGCTGACGCCGCAACTCAGGCCAACGC
>CALEHE010000322.1 GCA_937876415.1 uncultured Actinomycetes bacterium | reverse complement strand
TCTTTCCAACGTGACTCCCACACATCGTATTGTTCGATGTTGATAAACGAATTGCGCGCAGCCGATGTATCGCCGCTGACGACCGATGAAAGAGATCGGAAGAATTGGGTGTAGTCAACTGACTGAGTATGCAACATCTGTAACAAGTCGTTCACGAGATCTGTTGGCGCATTCTTGAGTCCGAGTTTTTTACTCATGCCTGCATCCCACAAAGCTTGATACTGCTTCGGGAATTCCATTAATACTTCAGTTGCTATCGCAACAGATTCATCTTTGTCATCCGAAAAGAGTGGCAACAAAGTCTCGGCGAGCCGAGCGAGGTTCCATTGCCCGATATTGGGTTGATTGCCAAATGCGTAGCGTCCATTGTGATCAATTGAACTGAAAACGGTGGCAGGGTCAAATGCATCCATGAAAGCGCACGGGCCGTAGTCGATGGTCTCGCCAGAAATTGTCATGTTGTCGGTATTCATGACTCCATGGATGAAACCGACGAGCGTCCATTGGGCAATGAGAGATGCCTGACGAGCTGCAACTTCCTTGAAGAATTCAAGATACTGATCTTGGTGATCAACGAGATGTGGGTAGTGACGCGCAATTGCATAATCCACTAAACGCCGCACCAAAGTGGGGTCTTCGTGATGCGCTGCGTATTGAAATGTTCCAACCCGAATATGGCTTGCGGCTATGCGGCAAAGCACCGCACCAGGTAACCAAGTTTCGCGAGCAATTTGTTCTCCGGTTGCGACAATTGCCAGTGACCGAGTAGTTGGTATGCCAAGAGCATGCAATGCTTCGCTGACAATATGCTCGCGCATCATGGGTGCAATGGCTGCTTTGCCGTCGCCACCGCGAGAGAAGGTTGTTCGACCCGAACCTTTGAGGTGTAGATCAAAGCGCTGGCCCGCATTATTGAGAAGCTCGCCCAGTAGTAGTGCGCGCCCATCCCCGAGTCTGGGCGAATATCCGCCGAACTGATGGCCGGCGTAAGCCAACGCCATTGGTGTACATCCGTCGATGAGTTCATTGCCGAGCAAGAAGCACACGCCAGCTTCTGTTTTCAAGAACTGAGGATCGAGATTGAAAGATTGAGCAACTGCGTCATTGACGATGAGTGCCTTGGGTGAAGGTGCAACATCTGAATTCCAGGTAACCGCTAACTCTGGCAACGCATTCGTATATGAGTTTTCAAAAGTCACGGGGAAAGAACTCACATGGTTGAGGTTAGGGGACTTCGGGTGAACTGGGCTATTTGGGTAGAGTTTTGCCATGGAACTTTCGCAAGCCCTCTACACAACTCGCGCCATGCGTCGCGTCACGACCGAGCCAATCTCTGACGAAATCATGGCCAAATTGTTAGATGCTGCAGTGCGCGCCCCGTCGGGCGGCAATACACAAAAGTGGCGCTTCCTTATTTTGACCGATCAAGCAAAAAAGACTGCGTTGCAGAAGATTTATAGCGAAGCCTTGACCGATTTGAATGCCACGCAATACAAGCCCATGATGGATCTCATCGCCAAAGGTGATCCCAATGACCCCGAAGTCATTCAAGTGAAGAAGACCTATGCATCGGGTCGATGGTTGGCCGACAACCTCGACAAGGTTCCGACACTGTTGTTTGCATGGGGCAAGCCCAATGGCGAGAGTTCAATCTTCCCGGCTTTGTGGAGCTTGCAATTGGCTGCGACCGCCGAAGGTATTGGAACATCGTTGACGACTTTGTTGTTTAAGAAGCACACGCAACAAGTGCTCGATTTGTTGGGCGCTCCGGCAGTGGGCGAGTGGGTGCCGATGGCGATGATCACTCTTGGATATCCAACGGGCAAGTGGGGAGTGGCCAAGCGTCAGCAACCTCATGAAGTGGCTTTCCAAGAAACGTGGGGTCATCCCGTTTCGTGGACTGTTGATCAACCCCTGTGGCCGTAAGGCGATCTGGTCGGGAAAAGCTGAGGAAAACTGCCACTTCGCCAGACCAGATCGGTCAAGAAATACGCAAAGTGAGGGCTGGTTGACCGGGTCGCACTGCTGGCAAGGAGATGGTGTCGCCCTTGCGTTCAACTATCTCGCTTGATCCGAGTAGATCGACTACACCAAGTGGCAAGCCTGGAATCGTGAATGAGCCCTGAGCTGCCGCGAGAATCATTGCATAGGTCGCGCCATCAGCACCTTGCGTGAGTCGCACAACAGAACCATTAGATGCTGTGAGCGTATTCATTTCAAGTTTGTGTGAACCGAAAATTGCTGCACCGTTGATCTCGAGCCATTGCCCAATCTCAATCAGTCGCTGCTTCTGTATATCGGGGATTTCGCCATTGGCTTTCGGTCCGATATTGAGCAATAAGTTTCCACCATCGGCGACGCTGTTAATCAGTAGGTGAATGAGTTCGGTTGCTGAGGCGTAGGTCGTTTCATCGTCAAGTTGGTTATAACCAAAACTCATGCCGATTCCACGGCACACTTCAAACTTGCGACCTGGTGCAGTGAGTCCTGACGAATACTCGGGAGTGATGTAATCGCAATGGGCACTGCCTTGCACGACGCCGATCATGTCAAAGCGATCGTTAACAACTCCATTCTCGTTGATGTTGTAATAGTCGGCCATCAACTGAAGTGCGCCGGCACCGCCGCCGGGCCAACCGACGTCGTTCCACAGTAAATCTGGTGAATAACGATCAAAGAGTTCCATGTAATGAGCAGTGGCGTATTGCTTGTACTCATCTGATTGTGGCGTCGCCATCAACATGTTGAGCCAACCGTTATAGCCGAGTCCCTGAAAGGTGAGGTCGAGGCCACCGCAGTAATACAAGCCCGCGCGCATTCCAACACTGCGTGCTGCATCACAGGCTTCGCCAACAAGGTCACGAGTCGACGTGTAACGCGAACCCTTGAATGGGTTGTGCAGTTTGGTTGGCCACATGAGTGCACCATCGATATGTCGTGTGCCCATCACGATGTATTTGGCCTGCGATTGAGCGAAGACGTCAGCCCACTCGTTGGGTTTCCACTCTTTGGCAGCCTCAAAGAATTCATCAACAAACTCGTCGTAAGGTTTGTCGCCGTATTCCTCGGCATGGTGTTTCTGGACCGACGAACCTTCAATGGCGAGCGAATTCACATACCACTCGGCGTACGGTGATTCGGTGAACGCCACGACATCGCCGTACTTGGCGGTTTGAGCAAAGAGATCTTCGGTTAACGGCGCATAAGCCGGAACCGAGGCGGGGTACCAGTGAATGAAGATTCCGAATTTGGCATCATCAAACCACTGTGGCAACTGGTGTTGTTGCACCGACTCGAGAGTTCCTGCGTATTTCGCCATTCCACACACGGTAGTTGACCGATCTGGTCTGGCGAAGTGGCAGGTTTCCTCAGCTTTTCCCGACCAGATCGCGTGAGGCGATGTGTTGGTCGGGGCGAACGGTGATGTAGGCGTCGTCTGGAAGACCAAGAACTGCGCCCCACCAATTATGGGGATCATCAAAGTCGCGACCGACCTGTAAGTAGTTCCCATTGACTTCGGCAGTAGGGCCGGCAATCACTGTTGTTTCTGTCAAGCCGATGAGATCAAGTGATGAGATGCGTTGATCGTTTCGTGTCAGCCACCCATGAGGCAAACGGCAACCAGGTTCGGTTGAAGGCGTGTAGTTGCGGACGACGTCATCACAGAGTGGCGGGATAGATGTTATTGAACCTTCAAGTTCATAACGGAAACCCATTTGCAA
>CALEHE010000321.1 GCA_937876415.1 uncultured Actinomycetes bacterium | reverse complement strand
CATGTTGGGTCAGCGTTGGGCGTATCGCCAGCGTTGATGCCTGGACTCCGTATCTCGCTCTTCCACTGTTTATTCTCTTTTTGTTAGCGGTGCTTGGAGTCACCGAACGTGATCGACCATCGATGTGGATGATGTGGATTTCGGGAGCAGTTGCTGTTCAAGTACATGTGGGGTATTTGCCCATCGTGGGGCTAGTTGGTCTGGTGGCCTGCATTGTTTTTTGGTGGACTGGCGGGAATCAACGTTCGGTGACGCGACCACTCGCTACGTCAATCTTGTTGTTCGCTCCGTATCTATTTGATCTACGTCAGTCAGTACGTAATGTGGGCGATCTTGCTCGCTATTTTGTGACGGCTAACGAGCCAACAATTGGTTTCAGTCGAGCCCTTGAGGTGATGTCATTTGAAATGAGCCCGCAGGCAACATGGTTGGCTGGGCCATCTGAAGTTGGCCTCATTGGCGAGGCGCCGTCGAGTTCGCTGATCTGGTTTGCCGGGTTAGTGATTTGCCTGTGTGCGACCACGGTATGGGTGTGGCGTTCATCTGAAGATTCGTTACGTCGTCGTTTCCTGAATTCAGCACCAGTCGTGTGGGCGTTGTTAGTGGCTGGAACGATTGCGGTGGCGCAGGTGCGCGGCTATCTCTTTCCTTATGTCGTGCTCTGGCGATCGGTCATCGTCATCTTTGTCGTGGCGTGGATAGTTGGCGTTGTGTTGGCCCACACCACAGTGATTCGCCAACCATGGGTCACGGTGGTGGCGATTGGTTTGTTCGTTCTCAATCTGATTGGCGCAATCTTGCCCGCAACTAACACCAACACAGTGACAGCTGATGCCGACAGCGTGGATCGCGCTATCAGGCAAGCCGTGGAGTACGACGATGAAAATCCGACGGATGGTCCGATTCTGTTGAGGTTGGGCGACGGTGGATTAGTGGGCTTGTATCCAGCATTGGTCTATGACTTTGAAGAACGTGGTATCGCCAGCGGAATCGAGCCTGGCATTGAATGGGTTTTTGGCGATCGAGTACTTGAATCCGAACCTGCTGTTGTGTGGATGGTTTGTGACTCCGGAATTGCTTTTTCGCTACTTGCATCTGAGCCAAAGGCGATGGTGGTCAGTCAAATGACGCCTTTTGACCAAGAGACCGAAACCCGAGTTCGTGAGTTACAACGAACTCTCACTGATCAATTGCGGTTGATTGGTCAAGGTGATTTTCATAAGTCTTTAGATTCACCTTTGGTCGCCCTGGCACTACAAGATTTTGATGTCGATCAGGATGCCGCTGCTGAATTAGCAAGTTATAACGCCTACGCCCCCGAACCAGGATTTCGCTTTGGAATTGTCGCTTTCCCAGCCGACTCCATTCCAGAACTTTGGTGGTCAATGAAGGCAATTTCATAGTCCGATCAGTTACCTAAGTCCCATCTGCAAAATTCGTTTGGAACATGCTCGACACAGCAGACTGAAGGCGTAGAACAACTCTTGGGAGACACCATGTTTAACGCAGTCATTGTTGATGCCATCCGCACACCATTAGGTCGCCG
>CALEHE010000320.1 GCA_937876415.1 uncultured Actinomycetes bacterium | reverse complement strand
CGCAAC
Organism: uncultured Actinomycetes bacterium; assembly: GCA_937876415.1. Lineage (GTDB taxonomy): Bacteria > Actinomycetota > Acidimicrobiia > Acidimicrobiales > Ilumatobacteraceae > Casp-actino8. The sequence continues at coordinate 2,970 of CALEHE010000320.1, read as the reverse complement.
TCCATCGCTTCAGCATTGTCAAACTTAGAGATAGCGGAAACAATTGCTACTCCGGCTTCAGCCGCTGCGTCACCGTACCAATCAACTCCTGTTTGCGAAGAGAAGTCAATGATTGCATCAACTGGGAATCGCCGTAGAAGTTCTTCAGCAGAAAACTCATTTCGACTGTAAATGATGCCGGGCTCTGATGATTCAACTCCGAGAAATTCTGGTACTGAACGATGTTCTAGCCGTGCTGAACTTCGTACGACCCATTCAAGACAAATATCCGGGTTCTCTAGCACAACTGTTGCGACAGCACGACCTGCCTTGCCGAAACCAATGACTCCAACTTTCATAATGCACTTCCTTTCACCATAAATGGGCAAGCCCATCTGCGGGAACGGATAGACCCTATAAGGTTTTTTTGCCGAACGTGTTTCACTCGTCTGCATAATGCAGTTCAATCATGAAAAAAGACCAATACCAGAAGTTATAGTGCCTGATTCCGTCTTTTCGGTGTTAAAACGTAGTGATTTGATGCGTAAGACAGGGTTTGCACGAGCAATCACCAACTGCTGAATCTCTGCGTCAGCGTGCTTGATCGCGAAGTGTGAATAAATCGTGATCAAGTGGACGGCCTCGTGCGAATCCACGTTCTTGAATTTGCGTGACTGCTTCGGTGGCTAGGTTCCACTCTTCGTCAGTTGCGACGGCAGCAAGACTTCTCAAATCAGCAGCATCGGTTTCCCGTTCGGGCGCTACAGATAACAATTTCAGAGCGATGAGATGGCCAATACGAGCCACGGGCAAAAGCATCCCTCGCACAACTTCAAGTATCTCTGCTCTTGCGACGACCTCTGCCTCGATGCCCGATGATGCGATCAAGAGATCGACACTCAGTCCATCGTCGGTTGAAAGCCGCGCCATGGCTAAACGGCCCACAGCTTCTTGTTCAACAAGTCCGTTCATTCGCAAACCATGGGTGGCCAACGCACGAACTAGGGCTTCAGCATGTTCGTCAGTGTCCACTACAACAGCGATATCAACATCTCGTGTGAATCGAGGGTCGCACCGTGCAGACACAGCGAGTCCTCCGACAATGCAGCCTTCTACATTTTCGCGACGGAGCGCTGACAAAACTTGCGATGCCGCAGTAAGAAGACTCACAGGAGCCTGACTCGACCGGGAGCGTCCATCGGGCGATCCATGATCCAATCTCTGAGCAATTTTTCTACTGCCTCGTCATCCAGGGTGGGATCCCCACGACGTATTTGCGCGCGCTTCATCTCAAGACCTTCGAGATACATCTCGTCGATTGGCGAAGAATTGTCGGACACAACCAAATTCTACCTGATCAATTTGGCTGCGAAATCCAATCGTTGGTGAAGAATTATTCGATGCGCAAGCCAGAGATTGCACGCGCAATCACCAGCTGCTGAATTTCTGAGGTGCCCTCAAAGATGGTGTGAATCTTGGCGTCACGGTGCATGCGCTCAACGTGGTACTCACGGGTGTAGCCGTAACCACCTAGAATCTGAATTGCTTCTTCAGTCACGCGTACTGCGGTCTCTGACGCGTAGTACTTGCTCATCGAACCTTCAGCGTTCTTGAAGCCTCCGTTACGAGCCATCCATGCCGCGCGCCAAATGAGCAAACGTGATGCTTCGATCTGTGTTGCCATGTTGGCCAACTTGAAGGCAATTGCCTGGTTCATGATGATCGGCTTGCCGAAAGCAACGCGTTCTTTCGCGTACTCAAGTGCGATTTCGTAAGCACCACGGGCAACACCTAGCGCCTGAGCACCAACTGCCGGACGGGTTGCTTCGAAAGTTGCCATTGCGGGCTGCTTGCCACTTGAGGCGCCGCCTTCGCGGTAACGAGCCAACTTGGCGTCAAGCTTTTCTTTTCCACCTAACAAGCAACTACCAGGTACACGCACATCGTCAAGCACAACTTCAGCAGTGTGCGAAGCCTTGATGCCGTGCTTCTGATATTTCTGACCCTGCGACAAGCCCTTGGTGCCCGGAGGAACAATGAATGAAGCCTGACCGCGACCTTTAAGTGCGGGATCAACTGCTGCCACAACGACGTGAACATTGGCGATTCCACCATTGGTGATCCATGCCTTCGTTCCGTTGATTACCCATTCGTCTTTTGCTTCGTCGTACACAGCGCGAGTACGAAGTGATGACACGTCAGAACCAGCGTCAGGTTCGCTCACACAGAATGCGCCCAACTTGATGTCTTCGGGGGTGCCATAACACTGCGGAACCCATTCGATCATTTGCTCGGGAGTTCCGTTGCCACTAATTCCTGCAGCGGCCAGACCAGAACCCATGATGGCCATACCAATACCGGCGTCACCCCAGAAGATTTCTTCAATGGCAACAGGCATGGTGAGCCCGCTGGGATCGGCCATCGCATTCATCAAGAATTCGAAACCGTACAAACCAATTTTTGAGGCTTCTTGCACGATGGGCCACGGGAATTCCTCGCGGTCGTCCCACTCTTGCGCGTGGGGGCGAATGTGCTCAACCGCGAACTGGTGAATCCAGTCTTTGATCTGCAGTTGGTCGTCATTGAGGTGCATTGAAAATTCAGCCATGAGCCGATGTTACTCGTAGGTAACACTTTCCACCACTTCTGCGAGACAGGTCATAGTGACTGCTGGCAGACTGTTGGCATGACTGCTGGTCCCCCACCGTCAGCGCCCTCAACGTCGTTCAGTCTGAGAGGTCTGTTGGCCGCACTTGTCGTGATGACGGGGGCTCTGCATCTCGTGATTGCGCCTGGCCGCGGTGCCGATTGGTTTGCCGAAGGTCTCGCGCTAGCAATGACAGGTGTGGCGTTGTTCGCGGTCGGCCTGGCTCTCGTTGTATCGACCCACAAAACATTTCTTTACATTGTGATTGGCATCATGACTTTGCTGGCGATCTGGATTGTCATCACACGCGTGGGTGGTTATCCGTTCGGACCATGGTCGTCAGT
>CALEHE010000319.1 GCA_937876415.1 uncultured Actinomycetes bacterium | reverse complement strand
CATCGTTCCAATATTCACATGAGGCTTCGTACGCTCAAACTTCGCCTTAGACATGATTTCTATCCTCTTACTTGAGTACCAGTAGGTACGGGGTTGATGTTGTTATGTTTTTAAACTTGCTGTAGCGACGATCGGGCTCGAACCGATGACCTTCCGATTATGAGCCGGATGCTCTGACCAACTGAGCTACGTCGCCTTGGCGCAGCCGGTTGGCTGGCCGGTTGTAAATATGACATCCGTCGCCGAATGCTGAGCCCTCTGTCGGAATCGAACCGACGACCTTTTCCTTACCATGGAAATGCTCTACCGACTGAGCTAAGAGGGCGTAGGAGCGCGACAGAGCCGCGAACCGAACGGGAAGTGTACCCCCGTGATATGGCAAATAACCACTAGTTTGGGGACATGGAATTAGGCCCCGAAACTTCGCCACACTCGTCCGAGTCTTCGGCAAAGTTGGCGGCTCAGGGCGCCATCACCTTACGCCCGGCAGTCCTGGCCGACGCGGCATCTATCGCTGATATCTATAACTATGAGGTCGAAAACACGACCGCCACCATGGATCTGATCCCCCGGTCGCTGACCGAGCAACAAGAGTGGTTAGCCGAGCGCAGTGGGGCTTTTGCCGCCATTGTGGCCGTCTTGGGGGGTCAAGTCGTCGGATTTGCCTCATTGAGCCCCTACAAAGAGCGGGCTGCCTATCGCCCGACGGTCGAAGATTCGGTCTACGTGCGGCGCGATATGGGCCGCCGAGGAATCGGAAAACTCCTGCTCACAGGGGTAATCGACCTTGCCGCCACCTCGGGATTCCACTCGGTGATGGCCCGAATTGAAGCCTCAGGTGAGGCCAGTCGAGCCCTCCATGCCGCCTGTGGGTTCCGCGAGGTCGGGGTCGAGATCGAGGTTGGACGCAAGTTCAACCGCTGGTTTGACATGGTTTTGCTGCAAAAGATGCTCTAAGCCCGAGTCACCAGGTTGACCAAGGCTCGCAGGCTAGAAATGGTCGTGGGTCGGCTATTCACAACCGGCCGATACGAGGAGTTGTTCAGAATCGAAGTCGGGTATCCAAAACATTTGCTCCTTTTACAGCCACTTCGTTGAAGAAACACAAACGCCCGATTGCGAATGCAATCGGGCGTTTCGTTGTGGGCCGAGCAGGATTTGAACCTACGTAGGCAATGCCGGCAGATTTACAGTCTGCTCCCTTTGGCCACTCGGGCACCGACCCATATGTTTGCGACTTCTGATCGTATCGCCGACGACCCACCGCTGACACCTGCCCGATTCAGGTAGTTGGGCGCATTACGATCTACCCATGCCCACATTTGATGTTGTTTCCGAAGTTGATCACCAAGAAGTCAAAAATGCGGTCGACCAGGCCCAGCGTGAAATCGCCACCCGCTTCGATTTCAAGAACACCGAGTCGTCGATTGAGCAAAAAGACCTCGTGATCACCCTGCGAACGGTCAGCGAAGACCGCTTGAACGCCCTCAAAATCGTGCTTGAAGAACGTCTCGTCAAGCGGGGGGTCTCGTTGCGAGGACTCGAGTACGGAAAGGTCGAAGAGGCCAGTCATAACTCGGTTCGACTGGTCGTCACCATCAAAGTCGGCATCTCGTCCGACAAGGCTCGTGAGATCAACCGACTGATCAAAGAAAAAGGTCCCAAGGGAGTCAGCAGCCAGACCCAGGGCGACACCATTCGTGTCACCAGCAAGAAGCGCGACGATCTACAAGAAGTGATGAGTCTGCTCAAGGGTCAAGACCTTGAGATCCCGTTGCAGTTCAACAACTTCCGCGACTAATGCTGTTGTGATTCTGGTGCAGAATAATTTCGTAATGCGCAACAATCCTGCACCAGAATCACAATGAACGGTTAGTTAGAAAGCCCGCACTGGACGGACGTAGTACGAGTTGGCCTTGCCGCCGTTGCCCTGAAAGCCGTTGTAGAAAAGCTGGGTCCACGCGTTGTTGGCGGCG
>CALEHE010000318.1 GCA_937876415.1 uncultured Actinomycetes bacterium | reverse complement strand
ATTCCGGTGAACCCAAGTGGCGGTTTGTCATGTTTCGGTGAGGCGATTCCGGCCCAGGCAATTGCGCAGGTGTGTGAGTTGGTGTGGCAGTTACGAGGTCAGGCTGAAGGTCGCCAGATTGAGAACGCCAAGCTCGGAATTACGGCCAATCAAGGCCTCTTCGGCCACGGCTCATCTGTCATTGTCGGCATCTAACCCCCGCCCATTTTCCGCCACTCTGTACAAATAGTCGCGCACAGCGCGCAGATCTGTACAGAGTGGCGAGATAGTTCCGAAAAGGGGTGGGGAAGTAGGCTTGCGGGTATGAGTACTCCAAACGCCTACATCATTGACGCTGTCCGTACGCCCGTTGGTCGCCGTGGAGGCGGACTGTCGCAGATCCACCCCGCTGACATTGGTGCTCACAGCATCAGATCCCTCATCGAGCGCACGGGTGTCGACCCCAATGCTGTCGACGACGTCATATTCGGCAACGTTGACTCGGTCGGACCGCAGGCTGGCTGTATCGCTCGCACCTGCTGGCTCACCGCTGGTCTTCCCGAGCATGTCCCGGGCGTCACGATCGACCGCCAATGTGGTTCGGCCCAGCAGTCGGTCCATTTCGCCGCTCAGGCCGTCATGAGCGGCACCATGGATCTCGTCGTTGCTGGTGGCGTGCAGAACATGAGCATGATTCCGATTTCGTCGGCGATGACCGCTGGTCAGGCTCTCGGATTCGATGACCCTTTCACCGGTTCGCCCGGCTGGACCACCCGTTACGGCAACGGCGAAGTCAGCCAATTCGTAGGCGCCGAAATGATGGTTGAAAAGTGGAACCTGTCACGCGACGAGATGGAAGCTTTCGCCGTCGAGTCACATGTGCGTGCCATCAAGGCTCGCGCCGAAGGTCGTTTCGAAGCCGAGATCTCGCCACTCAACGGTGTTCAACATGACGAAGGCCCGCGCGAACCGAACTGGGAAAAGATTCGCTCACTGCAAACATTGACTCCTGGTGGACGATTGACCGCAGCGTGTGCAAGTCAAATCTCGGATGGTTCGGCTGCAATCTTGATCGCTAATGATCAGGCCGTACAGACTCATGGTCTCAAGCCCCGCGCGCGCATTCATCACATGAGCGTTTTGGCCGATGATCCGATCATGATGTTGTCGGCGCCGATCGCAGCAACGAAGCGCGCTTTGCAAAAAGCTGGCATGACGATTGACGACATCGACTTGGTTGAAATCAACGAAGCATTTGCGCCAGTCGTGATGGCGTGGATGCGCGAACTGAATGCCGACCACGCCAAAGTGAACGTGAACGGTGGAGCAATTGCTCTTGGTCACCCACTTGGTGCAACTGGCGCACGTTTGATGACGACACTCTTGAACGAACTCGAGCGCACTGGTGGTCGTTTCGGACTTCAGACCATGTGTGAAGGTGGCGGACAAGCCAACGTCACCATTATTGAACGCCTCTAATCACTGCGTTCTTAGAGGTATCGAACGCCTCTGACTAGCTGTCGAAGCCCAGACCTAAACGATCAAGCGAACGTAACCACAAATTGCGTTTGCCAGTTTTGTCTTCATGGTTCAAACTCCAACGAGTTGCTTGAATTCCCATGAATTTAAATGGTTCTGGCGGAAACGGTAAGGGCTTGCTGCGCACAAAATCGGTTTCGGTTGCCTTGGATCGTCGACCATCAATGAGATCGAGCATGACTTCAGCGCCAAAGCGCGATGAAGCGACACCTAGTCCGGTGTAACCAAGAGCGTATGCAACACGACCATTCATGGCTTGGCCCCAGAACACGCAATAGCGCGAACACGTATCAATCGCGCCACCCCACATATGCGAAAACTTCACATCTTCTAACTGAGGGAATGTTTTGAAGAAATGCATACTGAGCCTGGCCCAGCTTTCGGGACGACTTTCAAGCTCGGACGAAATCTTGCCGCCGAAGTAATAGATCGCGTCATAGCCGCCCCACAAAATGCGGTTATCTTCGGTGAGTCGGTAGTAGTGGAACTGATTTGGAATGTCGGAAAGACCTTGACGGTTGTTCCATCCGATACTCGCTAATTGTGAAGGTGTGAGCGGTTCGGTCACCATGCAGTAGTCGTACACCGGCACGATGTAATTGTTGAGACGCTTCAACAGTGGCTTAAAGGCGTTCGTCGCAAGCGCAACTTTTCCGGCCCGCACTTTACTGAGTGGAGTTGTTATCAAAACTCCAACGCCATCGCGTTCAATTGATGTGGCTTTACTGTCTTCGTAAATGCGTACACCCAAATACTCGGCGGCTGCTTTAAGACCCCAACACAAACGCGCTGGGTCAACGATTGCCGCACGATCGTGCACCCAAAGTCCACCGGAGTAAGTAGGCGAGTTGACCTGCTTTTGCATTTGCTCACGGTCAAGCCAAGTGACTTTTTGTCCGAGTGATTTCAGTTGCAAGTAATCATCCCGAAGCTCATCGAGATAACTAGCGGGTTGACTGATCGAAGCAACTTCGATGACACCGTTTCGCTCAAAATCGCAGTCAATGTCGTAGCGCTTGATTGCGGCTTCAATTTCATTGAGATTGGCAATACCGAGTTCTTCGAGTAAGGCGATCTCTTTTGGGAATCGCTCTTGACCATTAGCAATGCCGTGGGTGAGCGAGGCATCCATAAAGCCACCATTTCGACCACTGGCTGCCGAACCAATTTCATGGGCATCAATTAGTACGACATCGCGTGATGGATCGCGTTCTTTGGCAATGATTGCGGCCCATAGTCCGGTGTAGCCGCCACCAATAATGCACAAGTCACAGGTTTCGGTACGTACCAACGTGGGATTTGAAAGCGGTTGATCTGTGTCTTCGTACCAGTAGGGATACGGGTCGGCATCAGCGATGGCGTCAAGGCTTCGCGAGTCAAACTCTGCTTCGTGACCTTCGGAACTCACTGTTCTCACCCCTGTTGAGGTCAGGCTAGCGGTTCAACCACCTGTCGTTTGGCTTCCCAACGATTCCAGAACCAGAACGATGCACCCACATAGGCCCAGCCCGCCAAAATGTCGGTGATGTAATGCTCGCCGAAGTACACGAGGCACCAGGCCATCGATAATGGAAACAGCAACGACGAGTACTGTACCCATTTGTTGGGCATCCTCTTCCAAAAGAAGACGATGACAAATAGCGCGAATGCGGCGTGCAACGAAGGTAACGCTGCGGTGGGGTTGGCCCATTGTTGTCCTCGCAACAGGACACTGTTCACTGTTTCAAGCCCGAGCCAATTCCAGCCGCGACCCGTTGATCGCTGTAGTGGTTCAAGGATCTGATACGGGTATTTATCGCTGGCGGCCATCCACGGGGGAACGGTTGGCATCACGATGTAGGTCAGTACTCCGGCAAACAAAATTGAGGCGAATCGCCGAATGTAACGAATCCATTGTTCACGATAACGAATCCAGAGATACACCGAAGTTGCGACGGGAACAAAGAAATGGGTGAAGTAAACAATTGATCCAAAGACGTCATACCACTGAATGTTTTTGTTCCACAGTTGGTCTTGTATCCAAATGTTGGGGTCTCGGCCAAAGAAAAGTACTTTGTCAATATTGCGTGGTAGTTCAACTTGCATCGGAAATCCGAATGAATCGGCAATTCCACGACTGAAGTCATACGACAACCACATGCATGCATAAAAGGTCAGATCACCTATCATTTACAATTGTTTGCGCTGTGGCTTACCAATATTGCCGATGATGAATGCTGCGCTCACCCAACCGAGTACAGCCATTCGGGCAACGGGTAAACCATTTTGGGCAAATGAATACAGGAATGCGAAGCAATACAACGCGAACAATAACCAACGAGGGTTTTGAATGCTTAGCGCATCATTCACAGATGTTTCTCTCATGTGTGAGACGTCGCTCGTCGTCAGATGACGACAAGCGAACAATTAGGCGCTGGCTTGTTCGAGAGCTCGTCGCACCAGAACTTTGGCCAAGTGCGTACGGTATTCAACTGTCGCGTTGTTGTCTGCAGAGGGCTGTGCATCAGCGACAGCAAGTGCCGCAGCGTCAGCAATTGATGCTCCGCCGGCGAGGGCAGAACTTACACTGGAGGCCAAAATTGGAGTCTGTCCCATATTGACAAGTCCGACACCTGAACCGTTGGCGCCGCGCCATGCAGCAACACCGACGATGGCCCAGTCTTGAGCACGACGATTGAACTTCTGGAAACTCCAACCAGCACCGTTCATTTTGGGAACGCGAATTTCGGTCAGCATTTCGTCTTCGGCAAGATCGGACTCAAGGAAACTCTTGTAGAAGTCTGACGCGGCAATTTCGCGAGTTCCGCTCGGTCCCCGAACAACATACGTTGCACCAAGAGCCAAGGTCGTTGCGGGAAGATCTGATGCGGGGTCGGCGTGAGCGATTGAACCGCCGATGGTGCCGCGGTGGCGAACTTGCGGATCACCAACGTGGCTTGCGGCATGAGCCAACAACGGCGCATGCTGAGCAAGCACTGATGACTTCTCAACGTCCATGTGACGGGTCATTGCTCCAATAGCAATGTGGTCACCGGCATCTTTGATGTATGACAAATCGCTGATGCGCGAAATGTCGACAAGAACTGCGGGTTGTGCAAGACGCAACTTCATCATGGGGAGCAAACTGTGTCCACCAGCGATGAACTTGGCATCAGAGCCATGTTGACCAATGAGTGAAATAGCTTCAGCGGCTGAACTGGCGCGAACGTATTCAAATGCTGCGGGGATCATGTCGTTTCCTCACTTACCTGCTGCGGCCAACACGGCCTTGACGATGTTGTGGTAACCGGTACAACGGCACAAGTTGCCTTCGAGGCCGATGCGAACTTCTTCTTCGGTGGGGTTGGGAATTTCTTTGAGCAAACTTGTTGCTGCCATCACCATTCCGGGTGTGCAGAATCCGCACTGCAAGCCATGATTCTCCATGAACGCCTGCTGCATCGGGTGCAATGTGCCATCAGCGGCGGCCATGCCTTCGATCGTGGTGATCTCGGCTCCGTCGGCCTGCACTGCGAGTATGGTGCAACTCTTCACGGCTTCACCATCAAGATGCAAACTGCAAGCGCCACATGACGATGTGTCGCAACCGACATTGGTGCCAGTGAGATTAAGAACTTCACGCACGTAATGCACGAGCAGCGTACGCGGCTCGACATCGCTAGTGAACTTTTTGCCGTTCACAGTGACTTTGATCTCCACAGTGATTCCCCCTTCAAAAGCCGCTCCGCGAATGCTGAGTGCATTCGTGACAAGCAGGTGACCTATTCTGCCCGATTTCGGGGCAACCCCGTGTATCGGAACACCCCTACCGTAGACGCTGGATGACCTCGGCAGGAAGTGCAGGGAGGCCGGCGATTTCGGGACCAAAAAGGGCGGCGGAAATTGCTTCGGCCCCGTCGACTAAACGAGGTCCGGGCCGCACGACGACGGCGTCGGCATCAATGGCCCACACAGCGGCTCGAGTTGGCATCTCGTCAAGAACCTTGAGTCCCTGTTCACGGGCGCCTGACAAGCCGTAGCCACACGGTGCGACGATGATGTGGTCGGGATCGGCCTCGCAAATGGCTTCCCAAGTACTAGGTACCGAGCGTTCGCCCGGGCGGGCCAAGATGGGTTGCCCGCCAGCGGCTGCGACGAGATCGGGTACCCAATGACCGCCGATAAAAGGAGGGTCAATCCACTCAAGAACGAACACGGTTGGTCGGTCCTTGCCCGTGAGATGGGCGTCGGTTCGTCGTCGAAGATCGGTCAGGCGCTGATGTAAAGCCGAAACCAAGATGTGGCCACGCTCGGGGACGCCGGCGGCATTAGCGACGGTTTGCACCGAATCGATGACCTCAATCAGCGTGTGCGGATCAATCTGTAAAACCGTTGCCTGGCAATTAAGGCGAGCCACTGCAAGGTCAACTTCGCCACTCGGTACCGCGCAGACGCGGCAAAGGTCTTGGCTCAAGATGAGATCGGGGTTACAGCGGGCCAAGGCTTCGTCATCTAGCGAATACAACTCGTCGCCGGCGGCGAGTCGGGCACGGACGAGTTCGTCGATCTCGAATGGTGTGAGATGTTTTGTGTCCATTCCACCGACCACAATTTCGCGATCCTGTCGGGCCTCGGGAGGAAAATTGCATTCAAAGGTGACACCAAGAAGCTGATCTGCGAGTCCGAGATCAAAAACGATTTCGGTGGTGGACGGGAGCAGGCTGACGATGCGCACATCGCAAGCGTAGGCGATCTGCCACGATGTAGGCATGGGCGAAGTCAGTATTGGTAAAAAAGGCTGGGAGCAGTTAGGCGCAGGCATCGATCTGCCTTTTCACGCTGATTTGCATATTCCCGAACTCACGGAACTTCGCTTAGCAATACCCAGTCCAGATTCGGTCACCGATGTTGTTGCGACGACGCGTCGAGCGGTCATTGAAAGTCTTGCTGGTGATGTTGAAAAAGGAATGAGTGTTGCAGTTGGTGGTGGTAGTCGCGGGCTAACTCAGCGCGTTGATTTGTTGCGCGGCACAATTGAAGGACTACGCGAACTTGGAGCCGAGCCGTTTGTGGTGCCAGCGATGGGGAGCCACGGTGGCGGCACCGCCAATGGGCAACTTGAAATGCTGGCCTCGCTCGGCATGACGCCAGAAACCGTCGGTGTGGAGATTCGCGCCACAATGGAAACCGTTGAGGTCGCGCGGACGCCCAGTGGGATGCCGATTTATCTTGATCGTTTTGCCGCCGCCGCCGATCGAATTTTGCCGGTGAATCGCATTAAGCCCCACACTTGTTTCAAAGGGCCGATCGAAAGTGGTTGCACAAAAATGGCGGTTGTTGGTTTTGGTAAGCAACCAGGTGCCGCGCAAATTCATTCATGTGGCCCACTTGAAATGCGCGAACGTTTACTTGAAGGTATTGATACCTTGCGGGCAACTGGCCGGTTGTTAGGTGGAGTGGCTTCAGTTGAATCGGCATCTGGTGACATTGTTTCAGTGACGGCGTTAACGAATTTGCAAGTGGGTGGTGATGAAGAACGTCGTCTCACCGAAATGGCGCGTGATCTGGTCCCGCTATTGCCTTTCAGTGACATTGATGTATTGATCATTGAACGTGGCGGAAAAGATATTTCTGGAACCACGATGGACCCAAATGTCACTGGTCGATTCTGGGTTCACGGATTGGCCGAGACCGATCAGTTGCGAGTGGCGACCATTGTTTTGTTGGGCATTACCGAAGTATCAGCTGGCAACGTATTAGGAATCGGCCTCGCCGACTTCATTCCAGTGAGTGTTGCAGAGCAGATTGATTGGCAAAAGACATATCTCAACTGTTTTACGGCTGGTCCATCGGGCGTGCGTCGTAGTCGAATGCCGATGGTGCTACGCGATGAAGAAGCGTGTGTCAAAGCAGCGTTATCAATGTGTGGTCGGGGAGTGAACGAACCCAAGCGGGTCGTTCGTATTCGATCCACCTTGCATCTCACATCGTGCTGGGTCTCCGATGAATTGTTGAAGACTTTGCCCGAGGGCGCACAGATCGTTGCCAAATAGTTTGAGTTATTGATCAAACTTCTTGATGCCAGTCATGGCAAAGATGAAAGTCAGAATCAAGAGCACAGCCATCGCGATGATTCCGCCCCATGACTGCTCCCACGTCACGTCACCCAAGAAACCTTGGCGCGCAAAGCGCAAGATGTTGGTCATCGGATTGATGCGGGCAACACCGCGCAGCCATCCACTCATGGCCGACAAGGGAACTTGTGAGGTTGACAAAAAGATGGTGAAGAAAATTGCGAACTGAGTAAGGGTTGCTGCCCCAAGATTGCGCATCCGAAAAGTGAGACCGAGCGCGAAACCCGCCGCCACTACAGCAATTGCGATTGAAGCGATTGCTACGCACACAATGGCCATGAAGCCACCGGGCGTATTCATGCCACCGATATATCCGACAATGACCACAAAAGTAATAGGAACAACACAACGAACAACCGCGGCGGCCAGCGATGAAACCACGGTGACCCAACGTGGGGTTGGCGCCATGAGGATGCGGTCGAAGAAGCCCGTTTGCATGTCATTGATGAGTCCAAAGCTCACACCGAGGGCCCCAAAACTGGCTCCCTGCATTGCATTTAAGGGCACATACCAGTCGAGGGCATTCTTGATACCAAGACTTGTCACGGCGAATCCGAAAGCACCACTAAAGGCAATGAGTTGAAACACTGGCATCACGAGTGAAGGAATAAATGCCGAGGGCATGCGTCGTACGCGCATCATGGAGCGCTTGACCAAAATGGCGACAACCTCAAAAGGTCGCGCGCCATCAGAAATTGTTCGAGTGTTGACTGTTTGTTCGGTCATGGTGTTGCTCATGATGCGGCCAATCGATTATTCAATGCACGAAGCGCAAAGGCGATCCCGATGTTTGCAAGGACGAAGGGAATAAGCCACGATTTAGCAAATTGCGACGCGCTCAATTCATGATTCATGAAACCCTGCATTCCTTCAACGATGTGCGATAACGGGTTCCAGTCGGCGACAGTTCGATACCAGCCCTTCATGTAGTGGCGGGGGAAGAAAGCCGACGACAAGAACATCAAAACGAAGACCAATGGGAAAGCGCCCTGAACAACTTCGGGGCTTCCTGACTTGATGGCTAGGCCAGCCATCATTGCGCTCATTGCGAGAGCGAGTAGGGCGCCTCCACCAATCAAGCCAATGAATCCGATGGGACCGCTTTCAATGCGGGCACCTGCCACTAAGAAGATCGCCATGAAGATAACTACTTGAACAACAGCAACCACCATGCTCGCTGCCAGGCGACCTAAGACGATGGCGGTGCGACTAATGGGTGATGCCAGAAGGCGTTCAAAGAATCCTTGCTCAATATCGGTTGCTAAGTCGCCGGCCGCTGAAGTTGATCCGAAGAGAACTCCTTGTAAAACCGCGCCAGCAACCGCGTAATTCAAAAATGATGTTGCAATATTCGCGGTGAAGTAGGGGTCGCTCGCGAGTCTGTTGAAGCTTGCAGATCCGAGTGCAGCAAAGAACAATGGGAAGATAAACGCCGGGGCTAACACCGCTGGCTGTCGTAAACGACCGATAACACTTCGGCGAGTCAGAACAAATGTGTGGCGCAGAAGTGAGCGCGTCGAACTCGATGACGCCATCATTTTCGGATCAGCAATAGAGACACTCATTTGCGTCCTCGACGCGACTTCTTCTCCTCTGGAGCGGCTTCGGATTCAGTTGGTTTGTTGGCGGCATCGGCACCTTCAAGGCGATAACCCGTTGCTTCAGCAAACACGTCGTCAAGACTTGGCTCATCAAGTTCGAGGTGGCGAACTTTGAGACCAGCTTCATCAAGTGCACGAATGACAGCCGCAACATCTTCGGCTCCACGAGCAAGTCCAACACCGAGAGTTCCTTCAGAAGTCGGGCGCAGATCACCAAAGCGCGCCAAAATGGAACGAGCCTCATCAGTCTCGCTACTGGCCACACTGATGCTCAGTGTTGGCGAACCAACCAATGCTTTGAGTTCACGAGGCGCACCTTGGCGCACGATGTGTCCGTGATCAATGATTGCAATGCGGTCAGCAAGTTGATCGGCTTCTTCGAGATATTGCGTGGTCAACAACACCGTGGTTCCGCCGGCGTTTAGGCGCTTGACTTCTTCCCACAACGTGAGTCGGCTCATGGGATCAAGACCAGTTGTGGGCTCATCTAAAAACAACACAGTTGGTTCATGAACGAGTGACAGCGCGAGGTCGAGTCGTCGACGCATTCCACCCGAATAAGTTCCTACTCGTCGGTCGGCGGCGGCCGTCAAACCAACTCGTTCCAACAATTCTTCGCCACGGTTCTTACCGGCGACTTTTGAGAGTCCGTACAACACGGCCTGCAGTGTGAGAAGTTCACGACCAGTCATGAGTGGGTCAATGGCGGCATCTTGAAGAGCGACACCGATTGATCGACGTACTTTGTCGGCGTCTTTGACAACGTCGTAACCAGCAACGAATGCAGTACCGGCGGAGGGTTTAAGCAGCGTTGTCAACATCCGCACGGTGGTGCTTTTACCTGCGCCGTTGGGTCCGAGAAAACCGAAAATTTCGCCCTGTTGAACTTCGAGGTCAACTCCGTCGACGGCTTTGATGGCATCGTCGCCAGTTCCAAACGAGCGCGAGAGTCCAGTTGCAATGATGGGTGCTTGGGTCACAAGGTTGCACTCTACAAGTTCTCAAAGTCGATACATGAAAAGACCCGATCATCAACGTCATCGTTGACTATCGGGCCCTCCCTGAACAGAGTTGAGTTCTTTACTGGGCAGCTTGAATTGCTCGCCACACCCGCTCGGCGGTGCAAGGCATTTCAATGTGCTTCACGCCAAGGTGCGATACGGCGTCAACAACAGCCGACTGAATCGCCGGGGTCGAACCAATG
Source organism: uncultured Actinomycetes bacterium (assembly GCA_937876415.1). Taxonomy (GTDB): domain Bacteria; phylum Actinomycetota; class Acidimicrobiia; order Acidimicrobiales; family Ilumatobacteraceae; genus Casp-actino8. The sequence continues at coordinate 4,567 of CALEHE010000318.1, read as the reverse complement.
GTGCCTGATTCGCCGATGCCTTTAGCGCCAATAGCGTTGACCGGAGTTGGGGTTTCCATGTGAATGACTTCAACACTTGGCAATTCGGCTGCCGAGATAAATCCGTAGTCGGCCAAGTTTGAGGTGGTCGGGTTGCCGTCGGCGTCGTACAAAACTTCTTCAAGCAGTGCCTGGGCAACGCCCTGGGCAATGCCGCCGTGAATCTGTCCGTCAAGCAACAATGGGTTGAGAACCTTGCCAGCATCGTCGCACGCAACTTGGCGAAGGTGCTTGACGCGACCAGTTTCGGTGTCAACCTCAACGACGGCGATGTGTGCGCCGAAGGGGAAGGTTGCTCCTGCAACATTGATCACTTCGTCGTGCAAGAGTCCGCCGGTGCCCTTTTCAGCCACTGCGAGATCGGCCCAAGTCTTGGTGACTGCAGGAGTACCGACAACATGGAATGCACCACGATCTTTGTCGAGAACAACATCGGCTTCGCTGACTTCCAGTAAACGAGCCGCAACTGACTTGGCCTTTTCGGCAAGAGTTCCCGCGACTTGGAACACGGCGTTTCCACCTTGCTGCAATGAACGTGAACCCATAGTTCCGGTTCCGATTGGAACGAGGTCGGTGTCGCCCCAAACCAATTCAATTTTGTCCATCGGAATACCGGTCTGCTCTTGCACGAGCATCGACCATGCGGTGTCGTGGCCCTGGCCATGAGGTGAGGTGCCGGTGTACACAACGGCGCGACCGTCTTCAAGAACTTCAACTTTGGCTGACTCGCCATTGCCAACGCCACCGGTGATTTCGACGTACACGCTCACGCCGATACCGAGTTGCTTGGCATCTCCGCTGGCACGACGCTTGGCTTGTTCGGCACGCAGTGCCTTGTAGTCAGCAGCAGCAAGTGCCTTATCAAGAGCGGTCTCGTAGTCGCCGACGTCGTAAGTCTGACCAACGACAGTGGTGTGTGGCTCAAGGAACTTCGGGATGAGGTTCATGCGACGAACTTCGGCGGCATCTTTGCCAATTTCAAGTGCGAACATGTCCATTGCACGCTCGATAGCGGCAGTGGCTTCGGGGCGACCCGCACCGCGGTACGCAACGATCGGTGTGGTGTTGGTGACTACTGAAGTGGTGCGGCATTCGATGTTGGGAATGGCGTACACACCACTTGACATCGGGCGAGTCATGAATGGCGCCAAGATGGTTCCCATGTCGGCGAATCCACCGGCATCTTGAATGGCGTGCAACTGGTAGTGAGTGACTTTGCCTTCTTTGGTTCCACCGATGGTGACATACTGCAACTGGGCACGACCATGACCAAGAGCCATCATTGATTCGGTGCGAGTTTCGCGCCACTTCACGGCACGCCCAATCTTCTTAGCGATCACACCGAGCAACAATTCTTCGGGATATGCACCGATCTTGGCGCCAAATCCTCCACCCACATCAGGGGTCAAAATATGCACGAGTTCTTTGTCGACACCATTTGCTGCCGCAATCGGATCAACGCCACCTTGAGCGTGCTGAGTTGACAGCCACTGCGTGAGGCGACCATCGGTGCCCCATACTGCAGCAGCCCCACGAACCTCGAGCGGGCACGGTGCAACGCGCTGATTCATGAAGCGACCCTTGACAACTACTTCGCATCCTTCAAAATAGGCGTCGCCAGTGTTTTCGGGAATGCCGAGCACAGTTGTGTCAAACACAACGTTGCTTCCGGCTGATTCGTAAATGAGTGTTGAACTCATCATCGCGGCTTCAACATCGACGAATGCTTCAAGGTAGTCATAGTCAATGATGATTGCTTCGGCGGCATCTTCGCCTTGTTCACGAGATTCAGTGACGATGGCGACCACGGGTTCGCCGACGTAACGAACTTTGTCGCTTGCGAGAAGTGTGCGCGCAACCATGGGGTTGAATGCTGCGGGGACGGGCTGCAGTGCGAGTGATTCAGCGGTGAAGACCGCGATAACACCAGGCATTGCTTCGGCCTCGGATGTGTCAATGGAAAGGATGCGAGCATGCGCAGCTGATGATCGCGCGTACGTCACATGAACAGCGCCAACAAGACGCTCTTCTTCAAACAAGTCGTCAACGTATTTGCCGCCTGTTGTCAAAAACTTTGGATCTTCTTTGCGAAGAACTCGTGTGCCAAGAATGCTGCTACCGGTCACGACTAAACCCCCGTGGACATCAACTGAGAACTTCTCTCAGCACTTGCGACCCTACTCCGAGCAAGCCGACCGTGTCACGGTCGAGCCAGGGTTTATGGGGTGCTGACAGGGACTTCGGCGACGATCGGCGCGGCAGTCATGGCGGGCGCCTCGGTGGCGATCGGCGCCGCCGTTGTGTCGGGGGCATTCTTGGCTGCCTCGGCTGCGGCCTTCATGGCGGCATCGTTGACTTTGACCGAAATGATTTGGGTGACGAGATCGTATGGCCAACCCGTGGGGAGATCGATCGGGGCGGTGGCTTCGCCGACGATTTGCTGACGGGCTTCGCCAGCGACCACAAAGCCGAGTTCTTCGCGGGCGGCATCTTGAACGCCTTCTGGGGTTTTGAGTCGGTCAACTTCGGTCTGAAGTTCGTCCGTGGCCTTTTTGATGGTGTCGAGCTCCGATTGCCGACTATCGATTTCGGTGCGCTGTCCGAACCATGAGGTCAAGGGCAGAACCAAGAAGGAGTTGCCGAAGGAAAAGACCACCACCAAGAACCCGAGCAGTAACGCCACTCGACCCAAAAATTTGGGAACGATGCGCTCCGAGCGAGGCGTCGGGCGGGTGAGATCTGAGACCGCAGCAATTTTTGACCTGGCAGTCTTGCGAACGCCCTTTTTGGCGGCGGCTTTCGTTGCTTTGCGCAATCGGCTCGGCGAGCGCGGAATGCTAGAGGTCTTGTTGCCGCGAGCCATCTCTACATTCTGCCCGTTTTGGCGCCTCAAATGGGATCATCCCCAAATCGATGGGCTGTGGGCGAGTTGTCTCAGGCCAAAGGAGCAAGCGCGGCGCGTCCGCGGAATGCCGCAGTTTCGCCAAGCTGTTCTTCAATGCGCAACAACTGGTTGTACTTGGCGACGCGATCACTTCGAGCAGGGGCGCCCGTCTTGATCTGTCCGCAATTCGTTGCGACTGCGAGGTCGGCGATTGTTGCATCTTCGGTTTCGCCACTGCGGTGACTCATCACACTCGTGTAGCGGTGACGCGATGCAAGCTCAACGGTCTCGAGGGTTTCGGTCAAGGTGCCGATTTGGTTCACCTTGACGAGAACACTGTTGCCAACTTTGCGCTCAATGCCCATAGCTAAACGGGCCGCATTGGTGACGAACAAATCGTCACCGACGAGTTGAACTTTGGTGCCGAGTTCGTTGGTGAGCGCACTCCAGCCATCCCAGTCATCTTCGGCCATGCCGTCTTCAATCGACACGATGGGGTAGGTGCTGACAAGACGTGCCCAGTAAGCAACGAGTTCATCGCTCGACAAAACTTTTCCTTCGCCGGCTAGGTGATAACGGCCGTCTTTGTAGAGCTCGCTCATGGCTGGATCAAGCGCAATGGCAATGTCGGTTCCTGGGGTAAACCCTGATGCGGTAATGGCTTCAACCAAAATCTTGATCGCATCTTCGTTAGACGCGAGGTTTGGAGCAAAGCCACCTTCGTCACCAACTGCAGTCGACAAACTTTTGCCGTGCAAGATTTTTTTGAGTTGGTGGTATGTCTCGGTTCCCCAACGAAGTGCTTCACGGAAACTCGGCGCTCCTACGGGCATGATCATGAACTCTTGAAGATCGATGGTGTTGTCAGCATGGGCGCCACCGTTGATGACGTTCATCATGGGGACGGGAAGAACATGCGAGTTGGGCCCGCCGACGTAACGCCACAATGGAAGTCCGAGTGAATTGGCTGCTGCCTTAGCAACGGCAAGGCTGGTTCCGAGCATGGCATTTGCGCCAAGACGCGCTTTGTTGGGTGTGTCGTCAAGGTCCTTAAGCACGATGTCGACCATGCGTTGTTCGAGAGCATCGCAACCAACGAGTGCGCTTTCAATTTCGCCGTTGACGAAACCGACCGCAGTCAGGACTCCTTTGCCGCCATAACGACGACCACCGTCGCGCAATTCGACTGCTTCATGTTCGCCAGTGCTCGCGCCAGACGGAACCATGGCACGACCTCGTGCTCCTGAATCAAGTTCAACCTCGACCTCGACGGTGGGGTTGCCACGGGAGTCAAGAACTTCTCGTCCAAAAATGCTGATGATTTCGGTCATGAACACAAACTAGTGAAGCCGACACCAAAACTCATCAGGCGTCAGTGTGTCGTTCAGCATTTTGTCGCTGAATATTGCTGACTTTTCGTAAGGCGACCTCGGGATCAACCCCTCGGCGGCGACATTCGGCCACAACTTCAAGCAAATGCATTCCAAGATCGGCGATGTCACCGAGCTCCTGAGCACCAGGACTTGGCAAGTCGATCGGCACGCCGGCCTTATTGGCCCGTTTCAAAATTGCCGAGGCGTAGGCCAATGAACCAGTCGCTTGAGGGATGCCATCAAATGGTCCAGCCACGATTCCTTTGGCGGC
>CALEHE010000317.1 GCA_937876415.1 uncultured Actinomycetes bacterium | reverse complement strand
CAGATGTAGGGAGGGTGCTCATGTGATGTGCGACCCAAACGATTCTCGCTCGTCCACGCGCCATACGGCCAAGCAAACCGCTGAAGATCAAATTCACGAATCCAGCGTCCGGCGAAGACACCAAGTTCTTCGGCGTGACTTGGTAAAGGCAACGAAACCGTGAATGCGTCAAGCATTAATGGCGAGTCCCCAAAGTTCTCAACCGTCGATTGAACTTTCAAAACGCCGTCATACGTGAGAGTGATGCGTGTTTCAATTCGTAATTCAGCAATCTCATCGACGGCTTGACAGACAAGAGTTGATTCTTCATCGCTTGCCAAGAGCGAATGCGATTCGTAGACAAAACGCGGCGACCAATGCCGGCCCCCACGACGGTGGGCTTGAAAACCAGGACGACCCATGAATCCGTCGCCGTGCATCGGAACGATCGAAATTGGCTCAACGAATTGAATTGCCCCGTAAGGCACGGGAGGACGACTCCAAGTCTCGGGGATCTCATCAATTCGTGCGCCCCAATGAAGCACAACCGGTATCCCCCGACGCACGTCTACAACGACGCTCGTGGTTTCGGTCGACAAATGCTCGATCACGACCCGAATCGTACGACGCAAATCCCCGATATGCCTCACAAACAAGTGCGAGAATGTCCATGTGGACCAAGATCTTCGTGTTGACCCTGCTCTTGGGACGGTTGTACATGTTGTCGGCAATCGCCAAGCGCGACCAAATTTGGCGACTAATGCGGTGACATCAGATTGTCCATTTTGTGTCGGCGGACTTGAAGCTCCCGAACCTTACGACGTTCGCTCTTTTGTCAACCGCTGGCCACCTATGCCTCACGATCGTTGCGAGGTCATTTTGTACACGACCGATCACAACGCATCATTCGGATCACTCTCCATTGAACAGGCCACGAAAGTCATCGATCTTTGGGCCGACCGCACAACACAACTCGCGGCGCGACCCGATGTTGATTACGTTTTGGTTTTTGAAAATCGCGGCGCCGAAGTTGGTGCAACGATTTCACATCCACATGGGCAGATTTATTCTTACGACCATGTACCCGAACGCCCGCGTCAACTCTTCGCTAATTCTTGGACACCAGACGAAACAACCGAACGATTGATCAGCAACAATGCCGAATGGACGAGTTACGTTCCTTTCGCCTCGATCTATCCCACCGCAGTCACTGTGGCCCCTCGCCAACGGGTCGGCGACTTGACTTCACTTTCAACGAAACAACGTCTTGAGTTAGCCGAAATGTTGATTAAAACGATCAAGCGTCTTGATCAACTTTTTGAGACGCCACTTCCCTACATGATGTGGATCAACCAACAACCGACCAATAGTTCAGTTAAAGACGCATGGATGAGTATCGAAATCGTTTCACCATGGCGTCAAAAAGGATTGGCTCGTTTTATTGCCGCTGCCGAAGTTGGCGCGGGCGAATACTTCAACCCCGTCGTACCTGAACAGCTGGCTGAAAAACTTCGTTCAATCAGCCTGTAAAACTCATTCAGTAAAAGGCGCGAATTGCGGGGCGCGCTTATCCAGATACGACTGCACACCCTCTTGGAAATCAGGTCGCATGACCGAAGCATTCATCATGTGAATTGAATTCGTCGTTGCTGTATCGGCATCGATTTCCCAATCGCCATAGACCTGCTTCTTCATATGTGCCCAACTAGTTGGGCAGCAATTCTCAGCCAAATCAGCTGCATAAGCCATCACATGACTCATCAACTCATCGGCTGGAACAACTTGATTCACCAAGCCCATACGTTCAGCTTCATCGGCGGTAATGACACGACCCGACAACAACAGATCAAGTGCACGAGGCATACCAATCAACTTCGGTAGCGCCCATGACGAACCGTATTCAGCAATCAATCCACGACGACTAAACGAAGTTGTGAGCTTGATACCACTTGCCGCAAAACGAAGGTCGCAGAACAACGCCAACACAAAACCGACGCCAGCAGCGGCACCATTCATCGCTGCGATGATTGGCTTGGGATACGAAATGAAGTCGCTAAAGCGACCAGCACCTGTTGCGGGGCCGGCACCACCTGCGGGGTTCGCACGAATCTGATTCAGTGCATCCATATCGGCACCTGGACAAAATCCTTTTCCAGCACCAGTCACAACTACGACGCGAACCTCAGGGTTCACGCGACATTCTTCCAGCCGAGCAAAGAACTGCGCTGACATCGTCGCGCTCCACGCGTTCATGCGATCGGGGTTATTCAGAGTGATGACTCCGATACCAGGCTTCTCAACAGAGACCAGAACTAAATCAGTTTGATTCGACATCTTCCTGACGATAGTCGTTGGGTTCAGAAACATTCGGCTCTGAGATGCTCGTTTCCGGAGGTCTCTGAGCCCGGCGCGCATCTACGAGCAGATACAACAAACAACCGGCGATCATTGCAATGGCCATCCACTGATTCAGGCGCAATCCTCCACCACTCTTGGCCGGGTCAATACGCAATCCCTCAACCCAGAAACGGCCGAGACCGTAACCTCCGACATATAAGACCATGAGTCGCCCCGGTCGCGACGTCATCATCCGACGACCGACCACAATCAAAAGTACGGCCAATGCAAGATTCCACAGGGCCTCATACAGAAATGTCGGGTGGAACAAAGTACCTGGCGCATAACCATCGGGCATTTTTTCAGCATCAATCTTCAAGCCCCATGGCAAGGTGGTGGGTCGACCAAACAATTCCTGATTCCACCAGTTACCTAGACGACCGATTGCTTGCGCCACTGGTAAAGCAGGCGCCACTGCCCACAACATTTGGCCGATATCCATGTTGCGTTTCCTGGCAACGACAACTGCGGCAATTGCGCCAAGCAAGATGCCACCCGGAATACCAAGGCCACCTTTCCAAACTTTGAAAATCGAACCTAGATCATCAGAGAAACGATCCCATTCAGTTGCCACGTGATAGAGCCGAGCCCCAATCACACCCGCTGGCACCGCCCAAGTCGCAATTGAGGCCGCTTCTTCGGGTCCGCCAACACCGATCAGTGTCATTCGCTTGCCCCAGATACGAACCGCAACAATCACACCGATGGCAATCATCAATCCATAAGCACGTAACTGCAACGGCCCAATATGGATTGAGGCACTTCCGGGACTTGGGATGTACGAAAGAAAACTCATGAAGTTACTTTTGCCGCAAATGCCAGAGCAGATTCGTTAATGAAATCTTTGTCGTAATCCTGCGTTGCCACATGAAAGCTGCGATCCAGCAAAATTCGTTCAACTGGTCCACCCCATTGGGCCGCTAGTTCATCACTCGTTGCCGGATCAACCACATGGTCATTCTTTGATGTAATCAACAACATCGGAATTTTACTCGAACCATATTGCGCCAACATCGGCTTGATGCCATCTTCAACCATTGATACCAATGGTGCTAGCGGCGTTTCAGAATACGAACTTTCTTTCACCTCTGGATCAGCAATGTCAGATCCGATTCCGGGGAATACTTCAGTTCCTTCGGCCAACATTCCTTTGACCATCTCGATCATTTCTTCTGCTTGCGGTTGCGATGCTGGGTTGATGCACACAATTCCCGAGACTGTGGGTTGCTGAAGCGCAGTCCACAATGTCAACGACCCGCCCATCGACAATCCAGCCACCACAACTTTGTCTACTCGTGCCGCCAATCGCCTGTACGCCGCAGCGACTTCAAAGGTCCAATCACTCCAGCGACTTGGAATCATGTCCGAGACTGCGGTTCCGTGCCCTGGCAGTCGCGGTAATTCAACGTCGTAGCCTGCGCCAGCAAAAGCCTCGGCGACTCCCCGCATCGATGACGGATTTCCGGTGAAACCATGGATGCATAATGCTCCGACACGCTTATTTCCAACGTGACTCCATGATTCGGCTCCAGCGATGACGGGGGCCTTGTCGATATGTGAACTCATACAGCAGTTCTAGCGGATTGAGTCAGCGAAATGGGGGTCAGTCACCAATCTTGACTGGGCAATGTGCATAAATGCTTTGACCACTGTCGGATCGAACTGTGTACCAGCAGCCCGCGCGATGTAGCGGACCGCATCGTCAACTGTCCAAGCCTTTTTGTACACCCGTTCACTCGTGAGAGCGTCAAAAACATCCGCCACTGCACAAATACGGCCCGACAATGGCACATCAGTTGCCCCAATTTGATTGGGGTATCCCAAACCATCCCAACGTTCATGGTGATTGAGTGCCACCTCTTCAGCCAACTGCACTAGTGGCGAAGTACTACCCGACAAAATTCGCGCGCCAAGTGTGGTATGCGTCTTCATCACTTCGAATTCCGCTGGCGTCAATGGCCCAGGCTTTAACAAAATTGAATCCGGAATCGCAACTTTGCCAATGTCGTGCAATCGGGCCGCTAAACGTAAACGCTCTGACCACGCCGGATCTTGACCAAGTTCGTGGGCAATTTCAGCACACATGTCGCCAACTCGTGACGTGTGCTCACCGGTGTCGGTGTCACGGAACTCTCCGAGAATCGCCAAACGCTCAAGCGCTTCAAGTTGAAATTGCTCAAGTTCGGTCGTTCGACCACGAACCAAACCTTCAAGTTCACTGGTACGCAGGCGTAGGATTTCTGCCTGATGACGAGATTCTTCTGCTTCGTGTGCAACCTGCAGAGTCTTGATGCGAATGTCGGTGCCCTCATTGAAGATTGACTGGTTGATCGCAAACTTTGCTTCGAGGTGGTACACCGCTTCTTCGAACCGACCGAGGCCTTTGTACAGGTCGGCCAAAGCACTATGAGCCGAGAAGGCAACGGGTTTGGCGTTGATCACTTCTGCTAATCCGAGAGCATTACAAAAATGAGCAATGGCATCGCTTTCATTTTTGGCACTGTGTTCAATTTGACCAAACGAAAGTTCAACACTCGCTCGCACCGCGTCATCAAACGAAACACTCGACGCGTCAAGCATCGTTAATGCCGCATTCAACAGTGTTCGTGCTTGATCAAAATCTCCGCGCCCGCCATAGGCGCCCGCAAGTGCAGAAAGCACTTCTGGCAGAAACCCAACTGCATGAAGTCGGCACAATGCCAAAGCCCGCTCGCCGATCTCGATCGCTACATCAAACTCGCCCCGCTCGGCTCGTAGAGATGCCACGTTGGCCAACGTAATTGCATCAAAATCTGGGCGATTCAATTGAGCGTTAGCGTTCATGGCTGCTTCATAATTGACAATCGCGCGGTCGGTGTCACCAAGTTCGTGGTAGATCGAAGCAATCGTGTTGAGCATGTTGCCCTCATCAACTCGATGTCCGGTTCCGCGATAACAATCAAGTGCTTGCAAACAGCAGGCCAGCGCCTCGGAGTGATTACCTGAATTGGTGTGTACCAAACCAATTAAGTTCAGCGCCCAAGCGATGACCAAAGTAACATCATGGGCCATCGCAAAGTCTCGTGCTTCGACCGCCAATGCAAATGCATCACCAGGTTGACCGTCATAGTGAGCCAGCGATGCCAATCGGTATAACGACTCGGCCTCGCATGCGTCATCTTGGTTTGCTCGAGCTAGTGCACGTGCCTGCTGAACCAATACTCGTGAACGTTCTGGTTCAGTGACTTCATGAGTTCGAGCAAGGTCAAGTAACAAACGCGCCGAGTCATGCGATGGGCGCACGACCTCGGTGTTGTTGACTTGAATCTTTGTCACAAAATGACCCCTGACCAGTGATTTACTTGGTTCTTTTCGGCCAATATCTGACCAACCTTGAATAAGTCAGCGAACTTTCTTCAATTTGGGGCATGATTCATATGGCGAATCATGTCGTCGACCCCACGAAGACTCCTGAGGAAACCAAAAATCCATGGCCCCAAGTTGGACAGAGAACGAAAGACGAGGTCAGAGCCACAAAAGGCGGCGCGACTTCGATCGGGCTGCTCTGTACGCCTTCGTTCCAGTCCTGGCCATTTCTCCCCTGTGGGCGATAGCGATCACTATTTTCTGGCTTCCCATCCATTGGATCACTGGCGTTGCACTCTGGAAAGTGCTCCTCAGTTACCTTGTGGCGGGCTTAGTTCTCTTCATTCCGGCCTTTCAACGGCGAGTGCTGACCCTCCTCATGGGCGCCCGCAAGCCCAGTTCGCGCGAGGCCCCCAAACTGCAAAAAGCGTTTAATGAAGTCGCTCAAGCCTGGCACCTCCGCAAACGTCATTTTGTCGTCGGCGTTGTGGACGACAACGATCTCAACGCATTTGCCAGCGGCGGACACCTCGTCATCGTCACATCATTTGCCACCCACGAACTCAATCACGATGAACTGTGCGGGGTCTTAGCCCATGAGTTATGCCATCACCTTGGTTCTCATACGGTCGCATTAACGATTGGTCAGTGGTTGACATTGCCGGTGTACCTACTCGAAAGAGTCGGCGCATTCATGAACAATGTGTCAAAGGCTGCCACGAATACGTTCGCTCGTAGTTCTCAGTTGGCTCGCTTGCTCGGGCAGACCATTGCTCTCATCTTTCAAGGTTTCTCCTTGATCTTTCGCGCTGGATATTCGATGATGCGCCACCTCGCAAATGTGGTTGGGCGTTCGGCCGAATTCCAGGCCGATCAACGCGTTGTACGTATGGGATATGGACGCCAGTTATCAGCTGCACTTAAAAAGACGGTTGGGCCGCGTGACACGAGTTCGTCCCATCCGCCAGCGCGAACTCGAATCGCCCGCATTGAAGCCTCATTGCGACCAGGCAACTGGAAACATCCGTCAACTGGTCTCAAATAGTTAGAGGTTTCGTAACGTCACCGTCGTTTTGTGCCGTAAGTCGCCATTTCGCACGAGTTAGTTCCCGCGCAATCAGGCGTCGGACCAAGGTCACGGATATCGTCGTAATCGATGTCTGTGTCGCTCAACCCATTCGATGACTCACCGTTCCTCGCGGCAGCGAACGGACGCAAACATCTCCACACCCCGGTGTGGTTCATGCGCCAGGCAGGTCGCAGCCTTCCCGAATACAAAGCGATTCGTGGCAGCGGAAGCATTCTTGAGGCAATCAAACAACCGACACTGTCGGCCGAGATCACTTTGCAACCATTTCATCGCTACGGCGTTGATGCGGCCGTGCTCTACAGCGACATTATCGTTCCACCGCATGCGGTCGGTTTTGGTATTGACGTCGCACCCGGGACCGGACCTGTCGCCGAAAATCCATTTCGTTCACCCGACGACCTCAAGCGCTTACGACCGCTCGAGGCCGACGATGTTTCATACGTGATTGAGACCGTCAAAATTCTTGTTGCCGAACTTCCCAAATCGGTACCACTTCTTGCTTTTGCCGGAGCGCCGTTCACCGTTGCGAGTTACCTCATCGAAGGCCGCCCATCGCGCACCTATCAAAACACCAAGCGCATGATCCATCTTGAGCCCGAACTCTGGCATCAACTCATGGATCGTCTCGTGCAACACTCGGTGACTTTTATTGATGCACAACTGTCTGCCGGCGCCCGCGCCTTTCAATTATTTGATTCATGGGCTGGTTCGCTGTCGAATGCCGATTACCGCGAGTTTGTTTTGCCACACAGCACAAAGGTCTTTGACCAACTACGCGAATTACACCCCGAAGTTGTCGGCATCCATTTTGGTATCGGTTGTGATCATTTGTTGGAATCGATGTACGAAGCCGGCCCACGCGTGATGGGTCTTGATTGGCGAACCCGCATTCAGTCAGCCCGTGCACGTATGGGATCTGATCTTGTTGTCCAGGGCAATTTAGATCCTGCGCTGGTATTGGCTGGTTCGCAGGCTGCACTCGCTGGTGCTGAGCGCGTTCTTGATGACAACGCCAATCATCCTGGCCATATCTTTAACCTCGGGCACGGCGTTGATCCCACCACCGATCCCACAGTTCTTGAAGATGTCGTTGCATTTGTCCACGAAAAAACTCGAATCGAAGAATCATGACTCAAAAAACTGCAGTTCTCCTCATGGCCTATGGCACCCCACGTACGCCCGACGAAATCGAGCCGTACTACACCGACATTCGTCGTGGTCGCGCGCCCACCCCTGAACAACTTGCCGATCTCGTGGCGCGTTACGACGCCATCGGCGGTATCTCACCACTCGCCGCTCGCACCGAGGCTCAACGTGACGCGTTACAAAAAGCGCTGAACGAAATTGCGCCCGACACATATGAAGTCGTGCTCGGCCTCAAGCATGCAGCACCCATGATTGAAGCCGCAGTTAACGAATTGGCAGTCCGCGGCTTTCAACACATCATTGGGTTGGTGCTTGCACCGCACTACTCGTCATTCTCGATTGGCCAATACATGGGTCGCGCCCGAGCTGCCGCCGAGCCACATGGCATGACAGTTGCCTCGATTGACTCTTGGGCGACCGAGCCCGCATTTGTTGAATTCTTAGCCGCCGATTTACGCACGCGCCTTTCTTCAATGCCTTCAAACACAAAAGTTCTTTTCACTGCCCATTCGCTACCGCAACGCATCATTGATGCTGGCGATCCTTATCCCGATGAACTCCGGTCGACTGCCGAGGCAGTTGCCATTGCCGCTGGTTTAGATTCTTGGTCGTCGTGGTCAATTGCTTGGCAATCTGCTGGACGCACTCCAGAACCCTGGATTGGACCCGACATCTTGGCAGTCATTGACGATCTTGCCGCCAGCGAAAATGCTTCAGGCGTTGTTGTATGCGCCTGTGGATTTGTCGCCGACCACTTAGAAGTTCTTTTCGACCTAGACATCGAGGCCAAGCAACACGCTGAAGCCAAAGGTTTAGAGTTCGATCGTACGAGTTGTGTCAATGATGACGCAACAATCATGCATGCATTAGCCCAGCGAGTCATTTCCACTCAGTCATGACTTCACAACTCAATCCGAAACACGTTGTTGTTATCGGTGCGGGTATCACTGGTTTAACTGCGGCCTATCGACTACTCAAACTTGCGTCTGCTTCCGACTACTCTGGCCCCGCATTAACTGTCACCGTTGTTGAATCAAGCGCATCGGTTGGTGGCAAAATTCGTACTTCATCATTCGCTGGAATCGCAGCCATCGATGAAGGACCCGATGCCTATCTCGCGCGAGTTCCTCACGCGGTAGCACTTGCCCGCGAACTTAATCTCGGTGATGACATCACTCATCCAACCGCTGGCCACGCTGCCGTCATGCACAAAAAACTGCATCCCATCCCCGAAGGCTTAATGCTCGGAGTACCAACTGGCGTGATGTCACTGGCAACGAGCAGTCTGATGTCATGGCACGGGAAAATTCGGGCCGCACTTGAACCAATTTTGCCCTCAAGCGGGGATCACAAAGATTCAATCGGCAACCTCATTCGTCAACGTTTCGGCAAAGAGGTTCAACAGTTGCTTGTTGATCCACTCGTCGGAAGTATCTATGCGGCCGACACCAACGACTTCAGTTTGGAGATGGTTCCGCAATTGGCTGCTCTTGCCGGTGGTCGTAGTGTTCTTTTAACGGCCCGCAAGCAAATGGCCAATGCTCCAAAATCAACTGCGCCAATTTTTGAAACACCACGGAGTGGTTTGGCCACGATGACGCAGTCGTTAAGTGATGCGATCCTTGCTCTTGGTGGCCACATCGCAACATCGTCGACCGTTCAAGGCATCACTCGTGCCAATACTCGCTACTTAATTGAAATGAGTAGCGATACCGCATCGTCCATCACAGCCGACTCGGTCATCATCGCATCGCCAGCCCGCGCATCAGCACATTTATTGAATTCTCTCAACGCAGATGTGGCGACGCTGCTCAGTTCAACCGAACATGCCTCAGTTGTGATGGCGACGATCAAAACGGTCGAAACAGATTTACCTAAGTTGGCAGGCCTCAGCGGCTATCTCGTTGCCAAGCCAGACCAAGATCGTGTTACTGCGGCCTCATTTGGCTCGAACAAGTGGTCGCACTGGAAGCCCAGTGACGGATCCATGATTCTGCGAGTTTCACTCGGCCGTGATGGAGCGCCGATACAAGATTTGATTCATGAATGGGACGACGAGCGCATCGTTCGCCAAGTCGTTGATGAAGTAAGTCGCCATACGCAGACCTCGCTCACTCCCGATTCGTTCCGCGTGACTCGCTGGCCCGAGGCATTCCCTCAGTACCGTCCCGGTCATATGAAACACGTTGAGTCGGTTGAATCCGCACTGACCCAACACAACCCTGGCATCTTTGTCACGGGGGCTAGTTGGCGTGGAATCGGAATACCGGCCTGTGTTGCTCAGGCTGAAAAAACTGCCCAAAGCACTGCAGAATTCCTCAGCCACCTGCAAGACTGAGAAACGTGCGTTTTCAAACAACGATGTCATCAGTAGTTCTAGGATTCGTGATCTCGACGGCAGTCATTTCTAGTTGCGGTTCAAACGATGAAACATCAACCGATGTAACCTCAACCTCGTTAGCGCCAACGACTTCGCTCGCTCCAGCAACAACCTCAACAACCAGCACGACGACAACAACAATTTACGCTGGGCCGCCCACTCTGGCTCCTGGAGCATCGCTCCCAGTACCCGAAGCACTCCCCCCAGAAGACGCCATCGAACCCGAGATCATTATCGGCGAGATCGTCATTCCTGCGTTGATGGTCTCGCAGACCATTTACCAAGGCATGTCGCTTCCGACACTTGATAAAGGAGTCGGCTATTGGCCCGGAACCGCGATGCCTGGGTACGTTGGCAATGTTGTCCTCGGTGGTCACCGCGTCAGTAAGAAGAAGCCGTTTCGTGATGTTGACCGACTCGTTCCTGGCGACGAGGTATACCTCACAACCGATGAGAGCACTTTCGTTTACGCCGTAACGGGCACTCAAATCATTGAACCAACCGACACTTGGATTATCAATCAAACAGATTCGGCGACATTGACTTTGTTCGCTTGTCACCCACCATATTCAACAAAACAACGAATTGCCGTTTACGCCGACTACTTGCGCAAAGAAACTGTGTGAGTTCAAAAAACAGTAATCGTCGACGTTTTGCGCGTGCGCTCATCGCTGGGTTACTTGTTGCTTCATCAATGCCACCTTGGGGCTGGTGGCCGCTGGCATTCATTGGTCTTGCAATGTTCACCTCGCTTGAACTTGCATCATCAAACGCTCGTCAACGATTCACCACCGGATTCGTTTTTGGTTTGGGTTGGTTCTTCCCCGCCCTTGCATGGATGTGGTTTTTAACAGCCCCTGGATACGTCCTTGGCGTCGCGTTGTACGCGGGTCTTCACGGACTCGCATCACTTGTCGTAGCCAGAAAAGACAACAACCGTTCATTTCTTTTCTTATCACCAGCTGCACACATGCTGATTGAAGTATTACGCATGTGCATTCCTTTTGGCGGCGTGCCCCTAGCAACGTTAGGTATCTCGCAAGTTGGCGGACCATTGCATCACGTTGCCTCTGTTGGTGGCGTGATCCTGTTGTCTTGGCTCACTTGGCAAGTCGGAGCATTACTTGCGAAGCGACCCCGTGATTTGTCAATTGATCGCCAGCATCGTCGCCTTTTGTGGGCCTTGGGCCTTCTTGTTTTCGTCGGCAGTTATTTTGCTCCGCACGGATCCGACACTGGACGCGATTTCCGTGTTGTGGCGGTGCAGGGCGGCGGACCACAAGGAACTCGAGCAATCAACACCAATCCACGCGACGTCGTCGAACGTCACCTTGCAGCAACCCGTTCAATCGTCAATGAATCCGCGGATCCCATTGATTTGGTGGTCTGGCCCGAGAACGTCATCGACGTTGTTGATTTCGCCTCCAGTGTCGAAGCCCAAGAAATTGGTGCCGAGGCTGCTCGCTTAGATGCACCATTCGCGGTTGGGATTACCGAAGATGTCAGCCGCGAACAATTCACCAATGCTCAAGTTATTGTGACGAGCAAGGCCGAAGTTGTTGACCGTTACGACAAAGTTCGTCGCGTACCTTTTGGCGAATACATGCCGATGCGTTCGTTCTTGAAATCCCTGGGAGCTCCCGTTGATCAAGTTCCTCGTGATGCTTTGGCCGGAACCGGTCGAGCAATTCTTGATGTTCCGACCGCAGTTGGAAACGAGCGCATTGGTGTCGTGATCTCGTGGGAAGTTTTCTTTGGGGGCCGTGCCCGCGAGGGTGTCAAAGATGGTGCGGGTTTCATCATCAACCCCACCAACGGCTCCAGTTACACCTGGACCATTCTGCAGTCGCAGCAAATCGCTTCCTCAAAATTGCGAGCGATTGAAACTGGTCGTTGGGTCGTACAGGTGTCGCCGACTGGCTTCAGTACTTTTGTTGATCCAGAAGGTCGCGTGTTTGACCGCACTGGGGTGAGCGAACAACAAGTGATCTCTCACAACATTGCCATTCGCACCGGAAAAACTGTTTATGTGGCGTTGGGTGACAAACCCTGGGTTGCCTTGATCGCCCTTGTTTTCTTGGTTGGCATTTTGAACCGTTCAAAAGTGCGCTCTCGCGCTTAAACCTCGATTGTCACAGTCACCGGGCCGTCATTAATCAAGGCAACTTTCATATCGGTACGGAAACGTCCGGTTTCTACCTGTGCTCCGAGTCGCCGCAGTTCATCAATCACTTTGGTTACTAACGGTTCAGCAACGTCGGGTTTGGCGGCAGCGATCCAACTGGGGCGACGACCGCTATTGGTATCGCCGTACAGCGTGAATTGACTCACGACTAAAACATTGCGGGTCGTATCGGCCACTGACAGATTCATGACACCGTCAGCGTCGCTCATAATACGCAAGTTCCAAATCTTGTCAGCCATCTTGAGAGCCGATTGCTCGGTGTCAATATGGGTCGCTCCAACGAGCACCAACAGACCTTGCCCGATTTCTCCGACCCTGGTTGTCACTCCGTCGACAGTTGAATCAACAGAGGCTCGGTCAACTCGCTGGACTATTGCACGCACGTGATCATCGTGTCATAAATGTCTGCTCGTTTGCGACACAATGAAGGTGTGATCACATTGCAATCGCCAAATCGAATCGTCACCGCTTTGGTGTATCCCGAATTTGGTGCCCGCATCGGGTCACTCATTGTGGGAGACCAAGAGATCTTCATCACGCAAGCAACTAATGGCGATCCGCTTTCGTGGGGCTGCTACCCGATGGTCCCCTACGCGGGACGAGTACGCGATGCGACCCTCCATTTTGCTGGCGAGCAATATTCGCTACGCCAGAACATGGCACCTCATGCAATTCATGGAACAGTTTTTGACCGACCTTGGCACGTCATCGAGATTTCACTTTCAACAGTAGTGCTCGAGATTGATCTTGGTACCGACTGGCCATTTAGCGGAACCGTTCAACATCGCATTCACCTCACCGACACCTGTCTTGACATGCAACTCAGTGTCGATGCACTACATGCCATGCCGGTTCAAGTGGGTTGGCATCCTTGGTTTGTTAAACCCGATTCTTCAACGCTTCGATTCGCAGCGATGTTGCCGCGCGACAGTGTCGGAATCAGCATGGAACAACGGGTGCCTCAACCATCGGGACCAGTTGACGACTGTTTTACTGATCCTGAGAAACCCTTAACAATCACGATCGGAAACGTTCAAGCGAAGCTCACTAGCGACTGTTCGCATTGGGTGCTGTACGACATGCCAGTACATGCGACCTGCATAGAACCACAATCAGGACCACCCAACAGTATTAACGACCACCCTTTCGTACTTTCAGCAGGCGCAAGGTTGACGAAGAAATTCACCATTGATCTCCAACAAATCACCTGACATTGACGAGATCTTCAGGCAGACTTTTGTCAGAGCCCGACCATTCGTGACTCTCCTCATACATGAGGCGATCTTCAAACCGGCGGGTACGAAAACATGAATACGCTCACCGTCGACGCCCAACTTGTGACTGCTTACTTAGCAGGAGATCAAAATGCTCTTGCGTCGATCTACGACCTCTACGCGTCCGGCCTATACGACACAGCCGCAGCGATGCTCTCCGACCGCCACGACGCAGCCGACATGGTGCAAGACGTCTTTTGCATTGCGGCCGAACGACTCAGCCAATTACGCGATCCAAATCGGCTCAAACCTTGGCTCTATGCAGTGCTGCGCAACGAGGTATATCGACGTACCAAAAAACGCAAACGCGCAACACCCACCGACTTCCAATCAGCAACGGTTCCCGACGTGGTTGCCGCATTTGATCCCAACGCCGAAGGCGCCACTGCTTCGTTTGACGAACTCGCCGAACTTGTTCGATCAGCAGCTGCTGGTCTTGATGAGCGAGATCGACTTGTTCTTGAACTTTCGGTGCGTCAAGGGCTGACCGGAACCGACCTCGCCGACGCTCTCGGAGTATCTCCCGAACAGAGTTATTCGCTTGTACACCGAATGCGAGATCGCGTTGAAAAGAGCCTGGGTGCATTCACAGTCGCCAAAATGGGCCGCAATGATTGCAAAGAGTTGGCCTCCATCATCTCGGGTTGGAATGGCGAATTTAGTGTTCTCATTCGCAAACGAGTCGCTCGCCATATCGATGAGTGTGCGATCTGTGAAAAGACTCGTTCAAAGTTTGCTCCGCTCGCACTCTTTGGCGCCGCCCCAGTCTTCCTGTTGCCCATTGGCCTTCGCGACAAAGTACTGGCGGCCACTCAAACTATTCCTGTTCCATCACAGTCCGCCGATGTTCATGGTCTCAAAACGCAACGGGGTTCACATCGCTCGCGCCATATCAAGCTCAGTCGCAACGATGGTTTCCCGCGCTTGGCGCGGGCTTCTCGCCATGCCATGGCATTTGTTCTTTCAACAGGCGCCGCGCTTCTGCTCATCGCTGGTGTTGTCCTCGTGCAACAGAACGATGGCTCAAATAACGAAGTACTCGCTGATCAGATAGTTGTGGAATCAACTCAACTACCGATTGATACAACCGTTCTATCCACACCCGAAAGTACAACGGCAACTAACTCTGAAGCCCCGACTACATCAGTGCAAAACTCAGAGCCAACGACAAATGTCATCGCACCCATTCCTTCAACTCGCCCCACAACTCCAGCAACAACGTCACCAGTCGTAACAACACCAACTGCCACAACACCGGCCGCAACAACGCCAGCAGTAACAACTTCGCCAGCGGCAAGTATCACTCCGACCACTA
>CALEHE010000316.1 GCA_937876415.1 uncultured Actinomycetes bacterium | reverse complement strand
GTCGCCACTCGACGATCATCTGACGCCATCAATCCACCGTGTTCGGCAACCGACCTCAAGCGATTGATCACGCGCCAGACCGTGAGATAGGGCAACAACCAAAACACTGGGTACACCCACCAATATCCAGAAACAATTGCGCCGGCAATGAGAACACCTTGCACGGCCAAAATCTTGAGCAATGTGTTTCGCACCACAACAACTTTGCTACGGGCGCCGCGCAATTGATCGCGCAACAATCGCACGCCAGTTCGCCCGATGGCATCTCGCACAAGTTTGCGTTGCCAACTGTCACGACTGATGGGGTAGTTGGCGTACAACGCGATGTCTGGTTCGTTCGGTCCAAACTCTTCGCGGTGGTGCGCCATGTGCACGCGTCGATACGCATCGGTATTTGTGAAACCTACGTAGCCGATCAACCAACGACCCACAAAATCATTGAGCGAACGATTACGAAACAACAAACGGTGAGCGGCCTCATGCATGAGCGATGCGAATTGCGCGTGCGCACGACCCATCAACACAAACACCGGCAACCACGCGATGGGACCAAAATGAACAGCGCAGAAAATCAACAGCGCGGTTTGCACAAAAACAGAAACAACCGAAAAGCCATTACGCACCGAAGGAATTCTGCGCAACAGTTCGCGCGTTGAAGAATTGGGTCGGCCGACTTCATCAACCCATTCGGTCGTCTGGCCTGGCTTCAAGACTTCAGGAGATGGAACCATGCCTCCGAGGCGAGGACTACCAACCACGGTCAATCCATTCCTTCAGATGTGGGCGCTCTTTTCCGATGGTGGTGTCAAGCCCGTGGCCTGGCAACACGATGGTGTCTTCGGGATAGACCAACAACAAGTTGTCAATTGAGTTGATGATGGTCTCAAACGAGCCGCCAGGAAACTTGGTGTTGCCGGGACCGCCAGGAAACAATGTGTCGCCGGTAAATAGCAGTGGAGTATCAAGCACGCGGAATGAAATTGAACCGGGCGTATGGCCGGGGTTGTGGATTGCCTGAATGCGCAACTGCCCAACTTCAATCATCTCGTCGTGTTCAATGAATCCGTCGTAGCCCTTCTCGGCCAACATCGGTGCGTCGAGTTCGGTCACTGCAACGTGATAGCCGGCTTCACGCATTGCGGGAATTGCCTGAATGTGATCAAAGTGACCGTGCGTTTCAAGAACTCGTGTGACACCAAGTCGCTGGCACATTTCGAGCAGACGTTCGTGTTCGTTGGCTGCGTCAATCAATAGGGCTTCGCCGGTTTGATGGCAGCGCACCACAAAAACGTTGTTGTCATAGTCGCCCACAACAACTTTGTGAACTTCAACTGTCGAATTAGACCAGTGCAACGTATTTTCTGAAGACGAACCCATGAGTCAAGTATCTCACGACACAGCACAAAGTGCGAAGGTGACATCCACCTAACGGCGAATAGCCGTAAGGTTTCGGCGTGGCTTTACCCCCAGATCGTCCTGATTTCACAGACCTCGCCACGCCGAGTGATCACAAGGCGTTGAAGCGATTGGCTGATATGGATTCTTCAACTTCAACTGCGACATCAACGACCGGTGATGCCGCGTCATCTCTGCGCAGTCCAACCCGAGCGGTTGTTGGGGCTTTGCTTGTGCCCGGTGCACCATCACTATTCCGACGCACAGCACTTTCGGCAGCATTAATTCTTCTCGGATTTGTGATTCCTGTTGCGACAGTTGTCGTTGCACTAGTTCGTCGAAACGAAATTACTTCTCTAGCACTTGACAAGAATTTCCTGCTTGCTGCTCAAACGATTGCGGTTCTGTTTGTGCTGACTCGTTTGGTTTCCGTCACCGAGGTCATTCGTTCACGTGCCGAAGGTTCGCCGCGTCGAATGGCCTCAAGTCTCGCAATAATCGGTGTCATTTTGTTGGCCGTTCCCGCCGTGTGGTCGGTGGCACGCGCGCGCGACCTCTCGGGTGTCATTAGTGACGTATTTGTTTCATCGGGCAGTGATGAACCATTGGCCTACGGCACCTCTGATGGCGCGTCGACTGACGATGATTTTCAAACCATTTTGTTGCTCGGCGGCGACGAAGGTCCGGGCCGTTGGGCATTGCGCACCGACACGATGATCTTGGTGACGATTCACGAAGAGTCGGGCCGAATCGCGATGATTTCGATTCCGCGCAATATGAACAAGATGCAGTTTCCTCCGGGATCGGCCATGGCGAACGAGTTTCCTAAAGGCTTCCCCGATCTTGCAAACGCGATTTACCCGTATGTGTTTTCGCATGAAGATATTGCCGCCACTTACGTGCGTGGAGATTTGCAACCAGAAGCAATCGCCCTTGCCTCAGGAATCAGTTACTCAATGAACATCACGATTGACGATTATGTGTTGGTCAACATGCAGGGCTTCCTCGAAATCATTGATGCACTTGGTGGCGTGACGCTCACCCTTGACGAGAAGTTGCCGATGCCTGGAAATATTCCTGGTGCGAAAACTCAATACCCGCCGTTCATTGGGCCTGGTGAAGTAACTATGGACGGAACGACTGCGCTCGGCTTTGCTCGTTCACGTTCGGCCGATAGCGATTACGGGCGTATGGGTCGCCAGCGTCAATTGTTGACGGCAATTGCGAGTCAGGTTGAAGGCAGCGACATTTTGTTGCGCTTCCCGAACTTGGCTGAAATTATGCGTTGGACTGTTCGCACATCATTGTCTGCCGGTGAGTTCTCGTCGCTGGTTGATCGTTTGCGAAGTGGCGCATCAATCAAGGAGTCAGTCGGATTAATTCCGCCGCTCATTAATCCGGGTAATCCGAATTTCGCTGACATCAGCAACTTGATTAACGCGTTGCAAGCATCAATCCGCGACAACGTCGACTTCCCCTACGCCTAACCTGTTGGGCGCGTAAACACCCCGTTTTCGGTGGTTATTTTGCCCAACTTACGAACTGATGACGTCGTAACCCATCGATAGCGCAACCGGTATTTGCGCTGGGTCAAAGGTGATGAACTGCAGCGGTCGTGGCAAACGATCGGCCGCTGCCAAATGAATTGCATCGTTGATGTGCACCGGTTGTTCACGCGCAATGATTGCGGCGCGATCAAGACATAACTGATCAACTGGCACAACATGAATGCGATCCCACAACAAGCGAACCGCATCTTCAACATCGTCTTGCAAGATCTGTTCATCGGTGAGTCGTGGCACCAATGCCAATGCTTCAGAAAGTGCAAGTGCCGACGCGCACCATTGAGCATCGTTCTCTAATGCATCAATCACCACTTGTCGACCACGACCTTCGATTGCAACACTCAACAACGCCGACGAGTCGAGAAAAAGCGTCATCGAATATCACGTAACAATTTGTCGATGCGTCCACCGCTCCACACACTCACTGCAGGTGTCGGTTGATAAACGCCTCCGCGACGCGGTGCAATCACTAATCCGCGCGCCACTAAATCGCTGAGTCGTGCTTGACCTTCTGGTGCGCCAAGCGGACCCAACTGTGCGATCGGTCGACCGCCAATCGAAATCACGATGTGTTCGCCCGAAGCAGCTCGGCGAACCGAGGCCGCGGCGTCGGCTCGTAGTTGGCGAATGCCCATTTCACTCATGACCACAACATAACAACCAAACCACCAGATTGTGTACACAGCGGTACACACAACAAGTTGTCATTGCCCCAACGACCGCGACACAATGAACACATGAACTTTGCATTCTCAGAAGAACAAGAAGAACTCCGTAAAACAGTCCGTGCTTTCCTCGATGCCAAGAGCAGCGAAGCCTCAGTGCGCGAACAGATGGACACCGAGACCGGTTTCGACCCGGCCGTGTGGTCACAGATGGGCGAGCAGATGGGCCTTCAGGGCTTGCACATTCCCGAGGCGTACGGCGGATCGGGCTACGGCTACGTCGAACTCGGCGTTGTGCTCGAAGAAATGGGCCGCTCGTTGTTGTGCGCCCCGTACTTCGCCACAGTCGTTTTGGCTGCCAACACCTTGATTCACTCAGGTGACGAAGCCGCCAAGAAGAAGTACCTCCCCGGCATCGCCGCTGGCGAGACCATCGCAACCCTCGCCTACACCGAGCCCTCGGGCAAGTGGGACGAGAGCGGCATCACCATGCAGGCTTCGGGAAGCGGATCAGCTTTCACCCTCAGCGGCACCAAGATGTTCGTCCTCGACGGCCATACCGCCAATCTGATCATCGTGGCTGCCAAGACCGGCAAGGGAACCAGCTTGTTCGCCGTTGACGGCAAGGCTGCTGGCCTCACCCGCACCGCACTCAGCACCATGGATCAGACCCGTAAGCAGGCAAAACTCGAATTCAACAACACCCCGGCCGAGCTCATCGGAACCGAAGGTGCTGGCTGGAGCGTCTTGTCAACTGTTCTCGATCTTGCTGCTGTGGGCCTCGCCGCCGAGCAGGTTGGTGGAGCCCAGAAGGTGCTCGACATGGCTGTTGAATACGCCAAGGTTCGCGTGCAGTTCGGTCGCCCGATCGGTTCGTTCCAGGCCATCAAGCACAAGTGTGC
>CALEHE010000315.1 GCA_937876415.1 uncultured Actinomycetes bacterium | reverse complement strand
AGTTCTGTGACTTCGCCAGCATGAATCATTTCGGAACCCGAATTTTGGCTGGACCGAACTGGAAGATTTCATTTGATGGTTATGTCGATTTCTACCATCTTCCAATTCTGCATAAGAACACCTTTGGTCCCGATATGTCACCTGACGCTTTGTTTCATCGCGTCGGACCGCACCAACGTGTGACCGGTCCGCGTGGCAACTGGGCGAAGCTCGAAGGTCGCCCAACTTCTGAGTGGCCCGAGTCAGTTTTGACTGGTGGAGTATGGAGTGTTTTCCCACATGGTTCAATCGCCGGCTTTGAAATTGAAGGTCACAAGATTTATCAGGTCGCTCGCGTGTTCCCTGGAGCAACCGCCGACGAATCGGTGACATATCTTGACTTCATTTCAACCGCACCAAAGACTGATGAGTTCATTGCGGCTGCGAATAAGCAGATTGCGTTCCTTGAAAATGTCGTTCGTGATGAGGACTACGCAACCGGGTTGAAGATTCAGCGCACCGTGAAGACGGGGGCGAAGAAAGTTCTGCACTTCGGTCGCAACGAAGGTGGCGCCCAGTATGTGCACGGTTGGCTTGACGCTTTGTTAGTCACCGCCGATGAAGATCTCAATGAATTGTTCCGCAACGGCATTGATGCCGGTCGCATCACGAATTACTGATTGAGAGATTCGGGTGTCTGAAATTGACGTGATTGAAATGATGCGCACGTGTATTGCGATGCGGCATCTCAAAACTGATGAGGTCCCCGAAGACATCATTAAGAAAGTCATTCAGGCTGCGACGTACGCGTCAAACCCTGGCAATAGCCAAAACTGGAAGTTCGTTGTGGTGCGCGATCGTGCCCGCAAAGAACGAATGGCGACAGCGGTTCAAGCGATGCTCGGATCGCACTTTTCTGGTGGACCAACTGGAGATGCATCACGCGACAAGATGATGGCGGGTGCTCGACGATTGGTTGAGGGCTTTGCCGATGTACCCGTGTGGATTTTTGTGGTCGGGTTCAATAAATACCCGCCGCAAGCACCGAACGAAAACTTCGTGTGGTCGACGGTCTACCCGGCTTCGCAGAACCTGGTGTTGGCCGCTCGATCGCTCGGGCTCGGAACGACGTTCACAACTTTCCACTATGTGGCTGAACAGAAGTTCAGAGAAGAGTTGGGCTTGCCTGATGATGCCTATCTGGGCACAGCTATTGCGATGGGCTATCCCGAAAAAAAGTTTGCCAGTGTGAATCGCAAGCCAGTTGATGAAGTGATTTGTTGGGAGACACTTTCGTGAGGGGAAATATCTCGTGACCGGTGTTGGATTATGTCTGCCGCAACTTGGCCCCCATGTACGGGCCGACAT
>CALEHE010000314.1 GCA_937876415.1 uncultured Actinomycetes bacterium | reverse complement strand
ACGCAAGGTGTGTCGGCGAATTTCGCACCACATTTCGCACCATCCCCGCCTTCGTAGCTCAGTGGATAGAGCAACGGTTTCCTAAACCGCAGGTCGTAGGTCCGATTCCTACCGAGGGCGCCAGTTGTTTTCTGAGGTATTTGTGACGCCTTCTTGAGCGCCCGAGGAACTTTTTGCTGCACAAGTTAATGATTCACAATATTTCAAACTACCCGCGCTCGCTTTCGGTACTGTTGCGCAGTAATGATTCAGCCTCGGGACATCCAGTTAGACAGCGATGCGGTCATGGCCATCGGTCAAATTTTCGGAATTATGAGTGATCAAAGTCTTTCTTTTGAGAGGGATTCTCCTTGGGACATTGAGCACCTCTTTGAACTAGATCAGCGTTTTGCGGAGCACGTTGAAGGGGTTCCGATTCCCTTAGGAATTGATGATGTCGCGTTGATTATCCAAGGTATGGCATTTACCGAAGTGATGTCGGCGGATTTACCATGGATAGAGATGGTGCGTTGGACAAGCGATTTCGTCACGAGTGAGCTACGCCAATATTGGACCGAAGACGAATGGCGTACTTTCACTGCCGGATAGCTAGCTCTCTCATTTCTGGAATGTATGGAACTGTTCTTTGAGGATTTGCTCGGTGCTTTGGTAAGTCCTTGTCATGGGTTGGGAGTAAACGTTTCGGCCAAGTTTGAAGTATTAATTATTGCATTCTGTTGAAGGAATCTCGGTGTCAACTAAAGGGGTGAAACCTGGACTAGCCTGACCCAGTGGAACAGTTGAAAAAAATTCTTGGTCCGATCGTGGTCATCGCAGTTGCCCTAGCAGTGTTCGGGGCGAGCGCGGCCCGACTCTGATTTGAAGCGGTTCTTCCAAGAGACGGACAAAGCATTGCCTGGCAACCCTCACTAGGCTCCTGACATGTCGATGCAACAAAAACTTGGTACAAGTTGGAACGAAATTTACGGTCGAGCCCGTGGGGCGGCTCCCGAAGCCTTTGGAAGTGACCGCCTAGCGAACCATATAGGCGGTGTATGGAAATTTGTTGGTGAAACTAAACCTCATGCAGTCTCAATAGATGGATCACTGATCCCAGGTCCACCGCGTGTTGATCATGACACGGCGGTGTTGGCAGTTGATCAAGCAAAGCTTCAGCATGTGGCCTGGTCGCAAGTTCCCCTTGACGAAAGACAACGTCGGGTTCACCACGCCGTGACTCTTTTGCGTGAGCATCGCGACACCATCGCGCTGCTATTGATGTGGGAGATCGGAAAGCCATGGCGTATTGCCTGTGCCGATGTTGACCGCTGTGTAGACGGCGTTGATTGGTATCTCGGCGAAATAGAACGCCAAATGCAAGGTCGAACACCTCTACAGGGACCTATCTCAAACATTGCCTCGTGGAACTACCCATTGAGCGTGCTCGTGCATGCGGAGTTGGTCCAGCTTTTGGCTGGAAATGCAGTCATCGCGAAAACCCCTTCACAAGGCGGATTTCATGCACTCACTCTTTCTCATGCACTCATGGCTCGAGCAGGTCTGCCAGTGACTCTGCTGTCAGGTGTGGGCGGTGAATTAAGTGATGCACTGATTTCGTCAACTCAACTCGGCGCCCTTGCGTTTGTTGGTGGGCGCTCGAATGGGCGTAAGGCCGCAAGTATGTTGGCTGACTTGCGAAGGCGACACATTTTGGAGCAAGAAGGCCTCAATGCTTGGGGAATATGGAACTTTTCACAGTGGTCCCTTCTGGCAGGACATGTGAAAAAAGGGTTTGAATATGCCAAGCAACGTTGCACTGCATACCCTCGGTATGTCATTCAACGACAGTTGCTGCCAGATTTTTTAGCGATGTATACCGAAGTTGTTGGCTCGCTGAACTTTGGAAACCCTTTCGCTGTCGAATCGGCCGACGATCCGTTTCAAGATTTTGATTTCGGACCAGTGATCTCACAAAATAAGGCCACCGATCTTCAAGCCCGTTATGACGAAGCAATTCGTATCGGAGGCATTCCACTGATATGTGGTGACCTGATGGCCGGCAAATTTATTGATGGGCAAGATACATCTGCTTATGTTGCTCCGGCATGCGTTCTCAACCCGCCGTCAAATTGGTCGCTCCATCACAGCGAACCTTTTGGACCACTTGATTCCATTGTTCTCGTAGATACTGAGTCTGAGTTACTTGCGGCAATGAACGTTTCAAATGGTGCTTTGGTGGCTTCCATTGCGACTGACGATTCCAGCCTTGCTCAACGGCTTCGCCCCGATGTGCAATCCTTTAAATTTGGAGTAAATGCCCCCCGTAGCCGTGGCGATCGGGCCGAGGTTTTTGGAGGGCGTGGGGCATCGTGGCGTGGAGCCTTTGTTGGTGGAGACCTTTTGATTGACTCTGTCACCGATGGAGATCGCCCACTGTTCGGCAATTTTCCAAATGGATCGCAGTATCCACCAGATATTTGATCAGCAATACAAAATAAGGTCTGTGGTTGGGTAAGGGGTGAATAGTCATGGGCAAGCAACCAAAACACATCAACCACGAACTTGGGCCCATGAAGTGTCCGGTCGACCTTGCCTCAGTTGATCTGTTCGGTGCAGGTGCGCAAGAGCATTGGTACGAGATGTACGAGATCTTGCATCGTGATGCGCCGGTATTACGTATTCCTGGTGGTGGACTGAAACCTGGCACCGATGCTTACGTTCTGACCAAACACGCCGACATCAACACCGTGGTCAAAGACCCCGAACGATTCACGGTGATGGGGCAGAGGCGAGTCAACGACTGGGCTAACGATGGTTTGTCAGGCGAAGACGTGTTTACGACATCGCGCAACTTGATGACTGCATCAATGGTGACGTTACGGCCTACGCAAGAGTTGTACATCAAACATCGCAAAGAACTCACCGACCCGTGGGTGGGCACTGGTGCGTCACGACATCGCGAGTTGATTGAACGTCTAGCCAATGAATTGATTGATGAATGGATTGACAACGACTCGGTTGAATTCATCAGCCAATTTGCTCGACCGTTACCGCAACGAGTGTTTGCATCAATTCTTGGTTTTCCATTTGAAGACATTCCACAGTTGGCGCAGTGGGGCGATGCGGTTGTCACGCCATTTGTGCACGGTACCGGACTCAAACACGAACTTTCTCCCGAGCAAGCAAGTGAGATGTTTCGCCGCCTCGAAGGTTTTCAGGATTACATCTACGAACAGGTACGCGCCAAACGATCGAATCCGCAAGATGACATGGTGAGTTTTTTATGCGATGTGCACTATCAAGCCCTTGATCGCAAACTGACCGATCTTGAAATCGCTGGCATTGTTCACGCAATGATTATTGGTGCGCTTGAAACAACGCAATACGCCATTGAAGAACAAGCGCAGATGTTGTGTGAAAACGACGGCCTGTTTGACACTGTTCGCAACGATCGCACTAAGTTGCGGGCGTTCACTGAAGAAAGCATGCGATTGCGTTCGCCGACACACGGACTTTCAACACGTATGACGTCTCGTGATGAAGTCTTTCAAGGAGTCAATGTTCCTGCGGGTTCACTGCTTCATTTACGTTTTGCGGCGGCCAACGTTGACGGCGAAGAATTTGATTGTCCATTTGATCTCGATCTTGAACGACACGGCGTCACGCGGCACTTGGCTTTTTCGGCTGGGCCACGAGTGTGTCCCGGGGCCAACTTGTCGCGCATTGAACAACAAGTTGCTTGGGACGTTCTGTGTAATCGTTTGTCAAGCATCGAATACGGCGAGGGCAATGATTGGCAACATCAACCTGGCATCATGCTTGGCACTCTGAAGTTAAACCTCAAATTCACAAAAGCCTGATTTTGCTTGCATAGTTACAGGGGAGCACAAGCCCCTGGCGGACTGTCGTAACGACTGTCTTTCGCCCAATCGCCAGTGACCCAGAAGTCGTCAATAGGCGGACTGATGCCCTCGAAACGTGTCGACAACTCTTGAATGAGCCATTGTGCCGATCGAAGTGCACCAGTGGGACACACATGAATGCCATCTCGTTTACGTTCGGGGTTGCCATCACCATCAATGTCACGAATGAAAACGTCACCGAGAACGAAACGTTGATCAAGGAAGGTGATCGAGCCATCTGATTGGTCAGCGATGGCGCGCGCTTTGTCTTCAAGAAAGATCTGCCCAGGTTCGCTTCTATCTGCGGCAATTGATGGGAATGAGACAAAGACCAGTCGCAGATTTCGCTCGGCGACGAACTTGGCGAGTTCAACAAGAGCTGCTTGTTGTTTGCTGTCGTCTTGTTGGGCATCCCACACCGAAAGTTGCAAAATCAATAGATCAACATTGTGAAGATCAAGTTCGGTTGCGAGTGATTGCAATGGAGTTGTGTTGACCTCGGTCGGAATGATTCCAACTCCGCCAAAAGCTCCTGAGTGCACGGTGACCTTGGCGGCATTCAGTTCTGCTTCAATCGCCGGCCACATGTCGTAGGCAACGGAGTCGCCCAGGTAATACAGGCTAGAAACAACGGGCTTTGGTTGAACCAAAGTGGTGGATGTTGTCGTGGTGGTCAGTTGAGGTGACTGCTGGGTAATGGTGGTGGCGACCGCCGAAGTAAGTGCGTTGGCGTCGACCTTATTTGTTGTGTCTGGAACAGTGATCACAGCCCAGATGACGATTGCTGCTAACGACGTCGCAACAAATGCCTTTCGTCCTTGCGAGCCATGTGCCCATTTCGCCTTGTGTCGAATGGGTTGCTCAATCAAGTAGTACGACGCGATGCTCAGAGCAAACGTGATTGCCAGACGTATCGCCGTCAGCGCTAAGCCGTTGACATCGAGGCGTTCGCTCGTGCAGAAGATA
>CALEHE010000313.1 GCA_937876415.1 uncultured Actinomycetes bacterium | reverse complement strand
CACACGGGAAAGTTCAATGATTTCAAGGTCGGATGCTCCCGCGGTGAGTGCGACCCACGCGTGAGCCTGGTAACAGCCAACATCGAGCAAAGCCCCGCCGCCCATTGCTGGGTTGAGGCGATAGTTGTCGGCCATCTCTGAAGTGAATGTAAATGCAGTCTCAATGTGCTCAATGTTTCCGATGGCTCCACTGGCGACTACTTCAACCATGCGGGCGAACCGAGGGTGCCATCGGCCCCACACTGCTTCAATAAGTAGGCGGTCATGACGTGACGCGCAATCAAACATTGCTTCAGTCTCGGTTGCGTTGAGTCCCAGCGGTTTTTCGCAGAGAACATGTTTGCCGGCTTCAAGCGACTTCGTGACCCACTCAAGATGTTGGCTATTCGACAAACTGATGTACACCGCATCAACGCGTTCGTCGGCCAAGAGGTCGTCGTATGTCGCGTGTACTCGTTCTGGTTCAAGAGTTGCTGAGCGCTGTTCATCGCGGCTGGCTACTGCGTACAGGTGTGCTCCGCGAGATGCGTGCACGGCGGGGGCAAGGCCACGACTGGCTACAAAACCAGCACCAAGAAACCCCCAGTTCACTGTCACTTGTTATGACCGCCGAATAGTGGGCACAACTGGCATCGCATTTTGCACGGCTGATTGTTCGGCAGCCTGCATAATTGCAACGACATTTCGCGATTGCAACGCATTGACTTCCATCGGTGTTCCGTTGTTGATCAACTCGACAATCGAACGATGGAACTCGTGGGGCGGTAGCGGCTGCAGAGGTGCAACGCGCGACGTACCATCGGTGTGATGCACGGTCAGAATTGCGGGCAAGTCGGCAACCGCTGGTTCGCCAGTGGGATCCCAATCGCCAATGATTGCTCCCTGCGTGCCCAACACGTAGAACTTGGGCTTGCGAGCAGCGGCGAGGTCGGAATGAACAAAGGTCGCCTGTTTGCCGGTTGTGAATGTAACCGTGACGTGTGCGTGATCGGCATTCGTTGCATGAGTCCAGACGCGCTTGTGGTTTTGTCCACTTACGTGAGCAACATCATCAGGAATGATGTTCAGAATCTGATCGAGGAAATGACTGCCCCAGTCAAAAATTGCACCGCCAGAGACTTCAGCGTTTGAGTGCCAGTAATCGCACGGCCGTGAATATCCGCCAACAAAACTGTCGTAGTGATAGACATCGCCGATCTCGCCAGAACGAATGATTTCGCGCATGGTGACAAAGTCATCATCAAATCGTCGGTTCTGATACACCACAAGCATGAGCTTCTTGGTTGACGCGAGTGCCATGAGTTCGTCGCATTGATCGGCAGTGAGGGCCATGGGCTTTTCAAGCACAACGTGAATACCGCGAGACAATGATTCTTTGGCCCACTGGTAATGAGTATTCGGTGGGGTTGAGATAACGACAAGGTCGAGAAGTTCAGAATTCAGCATTTCTGTGGCGTCGCCAAAGGTTGTTGCCTTGGGTGCAAGCTCGAGGGCAGCGGCAACTCGGTCTGGATTCATATCGCAAACGGCCGTCAGTTCAAGACCGATGGTGTTTTGGACGGCGAGGTTGTGCTCATGCCCGATTGCGCCATAGGCAAGAAGTCCGACGCGGATATTGCTGTTATTCATCATTAGAGATTATCCCTCGTGCGCCCAGAACAGGAAGGCGCAGGGCCAATTTCAGAGTGACAAGTTCTTTCTGATGGTGAGTAATTGGCGGCGCAGCATGATGCCATCGCCAGGGCCAAGAATGACTTTCTCAATCACTGAACCCAGGGGCAATTTGATACGTGATCGCATGCGAGTCACTAAACGAGTTCCTTGAGGATCATCACGTAATTCGTAGGCGAGGGTGAAATGTAGTTTGGGAGACTTTTTGCCTAGTGATTCAATCTCAAGAACAAAGTGACGCGGTGCGTCAACAATGCTTGCAGTGAATGATGTTGGGCCAGCGGGAACTTTGTCTCCCGATTCAACTGTTTGCCATTCGTCATGAATAGCGGTTGCGCTCTTGCGACCAAGATTGTCGAGCCAGTCGTAGCTGTACCAACCGGCTCGCCCAAAACCCATTTGCCGAATCCACGGAAAGACCTTTTCCGGGGTAGCAGCAATCGTGATTGACCGAGTGGCAATGAGCGTTGCATCACTGCACAAATCGTCGCCGATCACCGAACTTTGAATCTCTTCTTCGGTTGCGCCCCAGTATTGAAAGATCATGATTGATGAGAGGGTAACAAGATTTGCGCACGGATGACAGGTGTCTAGAATGTGGTC
Source organism: uncultured Actinomycetes bacterium (assembly GCA_937876415.1). GTDB lineage: Bacteria > Actinomycetota > Acidimicrobiia > Acidimicrobiales > Ilumatobacteraceae > Casp-actino8. Next base: position 175 of record CALEHE010000313.1, on the reverse strand, counting down.
CGACCGTAGGAGATCTTGTGAGTGTGCCAGTGTTCGTTGCCCAAGAAATTGGCCACACCTTCATTGACGAAACTGTGTGGATGCCCACCGTCACGATTGAGGTATCAGAGTCACCCGAGATCGCAGACCTGGCCCGAGTGCATGCCGTTGAAGGAATAGGGGATGTCAACACCCA
>CALEHE010000312.1 GCA_937876415.1 uncultured Actinomycetes bacterium | reverse complement strand
TGCGCCTTGTTGCCTTGGAACTTCTTTTCTCTGATCACCAGTCTGGGAATGGGAGCAATCTCGGCAAACTCGGGTCTGGTACAACGCGTTGCCTTCCCTCGAGAGGTTTTGGTCTTCAGCAACGTGTTGCACGCCTGCGTGCAGTTCTCGATTGAAATGGGTCTTCTCGCCATTGTCTTGCTGATTGCTGGCAGCCCGTTCTTGCCGTGGTTGCCCGTCGTCATCTTGGTCAGTGTTCTGCTGGCGATTTTCGCTTCTGGTTTTGCACTGGCCCTCAGTACCTTGTCGGTGTATTTCCGCGACATCACGTATCTGTGGACGATCTTCATTCAGGTCTGGTTTTTCTTGACCCCAGTGGTCTATGCGCCCAGCATTGTGCAAGATCGCGCGCCAGCGTGGGCCAATGACCTTCTCAAGTTGAACCCAATGAGCGCTTTCGTCGACACCTATCGTGACCTGTTGTATGACGCGACTGCTCCATCGCTGCCCCGCCTGGGAGCAATGGTGGTGGCGGCCTTTGCAAGCCTTGTGATTGGCTGGGCGGTCTTCAATCGAATGGGTCGCCGACTTCCTGAAGAAGTGTAAAGAAGTCGTCGTGACCGTCCACCACGTCAGCACCATAGAAGAGGCCCAAAAGCTTCTTGTTCATGCTCCTTCTCCAGTTGTTCTTGTGCCGGCGTACAACGCCCCCGAAGAAACTGCCCTGTGCGTTGAATCTATTCTCAATCACACCCAGCAAACAGTTTCACTTCTCATTATCGATGACTGTGGGCCAGATCGAACTTTCTTCTCAGACTTAGAAAAACAAAATGCCCAGTTCGCGCACAACATCGTTGTCTTGCGGCTCGAGAAAAACCAAGGTTTCATCGGTGCGTGCAACGCAGCCTTCGATTCCACTCTCGACAAAGACGTCATCTTGGTCAACTCCGATGTGATCGTCGGACCAACCTGGTATGAGCGCATGTGTGCCGCAGCGAACAGCGCAACAGACATCGCGACCGTCTCGGTTTTCACCAATAACGGAACCATTCTTTCGCTTCCCCATCGCAATATGCCTTGGCCAAACATTCCTAATGGCCTTGATGTTGTTGAAGCATCGCGGCGAATCGCGAGTGTTTCACAACTCACTCGGCCAACCATTCCAACTGCCATTGGCCACTGTTTCCTCATCAAGCGGCGAGCACTCAACCTTGTCGGAGGTTTCGACACCACTTTCGGAACCGGTTACGGCGAAGAAGTCGATTTCAGCCAACGTCTCATTCAAATCGGGTTGCGCCATATTGTCGCCGACGATGTTTTTGTCTTCCACAAAGGTTCATCGAGCTTCACATCCAGCGCTCGACCCCAGCAGTTAGCAAACGACGAAATCGTTTACCAGAGATACCCCACCTACCGTGGGGGCGTCAGCCGATTTGCATCAGATCCCTATTCACCTCTCGCTGCCGCAATCAACCGGGCATCGTTCCAACTTCGCCAACCAACGATCGCAATTGATGGCCATTGTTTTGGTTGGGCGTGGGCCGGAACTCAGCAACTGACTTTTGAAGTGATTCGCTCACTTGCAGAGGGTCGCCCCGAGCAAAAATTTGTCGTTCTCTTTTCTGAACATGCTCCAAAACACATTGTCGATGAAATCATCAATGTTCCCAACGTTTCTGCCGAGGTCATTCCAAACATCATGGAAGACCGTCAATACCGTTTTGACCTCGTCATCCGACCACATCAAGTGAACTCAACTGAAGAATTGCGTTGGCTCAAGCGAATTGCCGGTCGTTGCATTGTTGGGCAACTCGACTTCATTTCGTACCACAACCCCACTTATTTTGCGTCCGATCATGAATGGCTCAGTCAGCGCGAATTGACTCGCCTCACCTTGGCGTCGGTTGATGGCGTTGCCTGGATTAGCAACTATTCGCTCGAAGATGGACGACGATCTGGTGTTGTCAGCGGCAATGCAGTGCATCGGGTTACCTTTTGTGGAACAAACCCGTCACACCGAACTTCGACCTCACAACGGCCCGCGACATTGCATTCAACTTCGCCACTCATCACCGTTCTTGGCGTGAACTACTTGCATAAGAATCGTATTTTTGCTCTTCGCGTGCTCAAGCAGTTGATTGCCCAATCATTTGATTGCCATTTGGTGTTGGCCGGAGCAACTCCGAAATTCGGAAGTGCATCTCAAGCCGAACAAGACTTCCTTGCGGCGCACCCTGAACTCATCAACCATGTCACGACCCTTGACGCATTAAGCGAAGAGGAAAAACAGTGGCTCGTAAGCCACTCTTCCTTGATTCTTTATCCGTCGCTTGCCGAAGGATTTGGTCTGGTCCCCTTTGAGGCCGCTCGTCTTGGCACCCCAACCCTTTCATCGCGTCTCACCAGTCTTGATGAGATCCTTCCGCTCGACATACCAACAGTTGTTGATTTTGATGTTGAACGCACCGCCGAACAGATTGTGCGCATCTTGAGCGATAGCGCAGTTGGTGCCTCGATTGTCGAAGAACTCGTCAAGCGTGGAAATCTCTTCACCTGGCAACGAGCGGGGCGTGAGTTTCTCACGTTGATTGATGAGGTTCTCGGTAGCCCCAAGAATCGCGTCGACGCGATCTGGGCAGAAGCACCCGTGCTCGCTCAAATTCATACGAGCGACTATTTCGCGCGTATTGAAAAACTCAATCGAATCAGTCGGCGAGTATCACAGGCCAACAATCGTCAATTCATTCGCACACTGGTTGGGCCACCAGGCTCGCGCCGGCGACAATTTCTCAAAAGGATTCCCGGGCTCTCAAGCCGAGGGTAACTAGATCCATCCCTCGTCAACTGCCATTTCAATCCACGGAATGACTTCATCAAGAAGTTCATCGAGAGTTGTCAGTGCTTCAAAGTTCAGAACTTCTTTAGCCTTCGCAACGCTCGGGACTCGCTTTTGCACGTCGTACTCATAACCAGGATCAGAGGTATAGCGGAACGGCACATCTGGTCCCTTGATCTTGCGCCAGATTGCTTCGGCCAATTCAAGAACGGTTGTTCCTTGAGCAGTTGAAAGGTTGAAGTCTTCGTTATGTGCCGCATCGCTTTCCATTGCTAACACGATTCCACGAGCGAGGTCTCCACCGTATGTGTAGTGACGAACCTGATCTCCCCCACCCAAAATATGCAGCGGGTCTTGACCCTTCAGAATCTTCTGCACTAAGTCAGGAACAACATGGCTCATCGCCAATTCAACGTTGCCCGATAGCACTTCTACTTCTCCGAGAGCACGCATTTCACCAACGCCTACGCAGTTGAAGGGACGCACAATTGTGTAGGGCAGTTTGTACTGATCCCAAGCGGCTTTAGCAAAGTATTCGACTGCGAGTTTCTGGAATCCGTACGACGACAACGGTGGTGCGATCTTTCGTTCATCACCTTCGGCGCTTGGCCAATGATCGGTTGATTCGAAAACCATCGAAGAACTGAGGTAAGTCACCTTCTTCAATTTGCCTTGACGATGTGCACGAATTGCCGCGTCACAGGTTGAAGCCATGATTCGTTCATTAGTCGCCAAAAGGTCGTAGGCATAGGCATGGAAATAGGTAATGCCACCAATGAGCGCTGCCCCAGCAATGACGTGTTCACAGTCCATCATCGCCGAAGTCATCAAATCAACATCGCGCGCATCACCGACGATCAACTTGTAATTGGGGTGCGAGTCGTAACTCTTGGTGATCGGACCATATTTTGAATGGTTGTCAACGCCGACGACTTCATAACCCTTACCTAATAACTCTTCAACCAAATAGCCGCCAATGAATCCGGCAGAACCTGTGACGAGAACCTTCATGTCTTACTCCCTGTTAAACCCTGTTGAAAATGACGAACGAAATTATTGAAGCTTTTTCTTGGCACCAAAGGCGTAGAAATACCACTTCAAATAGCGTGGTAGCCAGGCAACAAGTTTGAAATTAGAAGTACCGAAAGCGCGATCAAGCCAAATTGTCGGTATTTCGGCAACGGGCATTCGGTGGCGGCGAGCCTTGGCTACTAACTCAATACCAATCTCAAAACCTTGATCACTTTCAATCCCTACCTTGTCAATAAATGACTTCGAGTAGGCCTTGAATGAATTGGTGGCATCTCGCGTGCCTACTCGAGCCACGTGATACAGACTCAGTCCTGCCAGCCGCGAAATGAATCCCTTAATCCATGGTCCGCCAACTTGTTGACCGCTACGCGCGTATCGACTCGCTGCTGCTACTACTACTCCACGATCTACTAGTCGCGTGAGTTGATCAATCTGAAATGGATCATCACAACCATCGGCCATCGTCACAACAACGACAGGCGCTTGTGCTGCATGAATACCAAATCGAATTGCATTGGCTGGGCCTCGACCATACGTATTGATCGCCACGCGTACTCGCGGGTCGGTCAGTGCGAGTTGTTCAACAAAAGGCACCGTTGAATCATCGGGACTGTCGACGACAATCACAATTTCGCAAGGCAGCGAAACTGCCTCGCCCAAGCGGCGAAGCACTGGCACGACACCTTCACCCTCTTGATACGCCGGAATAACAACTGAAACACTTGGGTTCATACCAAAACACCATTACCCAATAAGTTCCAGATATCTACGACGGCCTGCTTGGGCTTCAGCGATCGATATGCCGAATGCGGGGCACCAATAACCAAGACATCAGCCTTCGCCAGAACTTCTTCTAGCGGCACGAGATTTGGATCGGTTGTCACAAATGGATCGGAGCAC
>CALEHE010000311.1 GCA_937876415.1 uncultured Actinomycetes bacterium | reverse complement strand
AATGGAACTTTCACGCGAAGACGTTGAGGACATGGTTTACGCCTGACTTGTGTCGGCAAGGTAACGACAAGGTGCGATCTTTATCTTTTCAATGGAGAACAATCTCTTTTCCTACAGGAGCAATATGTACCTTTTTAACAGAACAATCGAAACTACTGGTGAGATGGATGTCATTGTCCCCGTCTTGCTTGATCTAAAAAAAATTGCGCACGATGCCGCTGGCATCGATGTCACCGTTTGGGTCGGAGGGAATGGTTTCAGAAATGGAACTGTCATTTTCACCGTTCCCTACGCGACCGTAACAGCACGTTCGGAAGCAACAGCCAAACTTGGCGCAAGCAAAGCATGGGCAGATGCAAACCGGAAATTGATTCCTCATGTTCGTTCATTTGAACCAGACGTATTGATGCAGTACCTCAAGGGTGGCACATTTGCGGCTTCAGTTCCTGTGGGAGCAGTTGTCAGCATGATTCAGTCACAACTTGCACAAGGTGCCGACTGGATGAAGACGCTTGAGTGGGCGATGTCAATGGCCGAACTCAATGAAAAACTGACTGGAGCAACAGCCAATTTGGGTTACGTAGTATTTGGTCAATTGGGTGGTCTTAACCAATTCAGCGGATTCGTAAATGCGGCGGCTGCTGAGGCAGCACGTGACACACAATTGTCGAGTCCAGAGTGGATGCCAATGTTCCTTAAGGGTGGAGAATTCGCCGTTGCCGGATCTGTACTCTCACGACAGATGACAAAAATCGCGTAAGCAATCGGTTTTGATTGGTCCCATTGCTCCCCTTAGTGATGGGATGAATCGATTAACACCGGTGGGCCACAATTAAAAGATCGTTCGACCATTGCAAACTTAGTTAGTTATCAGTCAGAAATTCTCTCGACACGAAACCCCACAGCAGGCCCAGCGACAAATTTTGGTGCACCCACCGCGCCTTCCAGGAAACTCCAAGGCTCAGGCAATGACTCATTGTCTTCAAGCTGCAGGAACTGACTGAATAAACCCTCGTCGCCAATTGCCTCATCACAAGACATACCAAATGTATTTATTTGGTACCTGCCTTTTGAGAATTGCTGACCAGAGACAACTTCATTCTTCGTCACTTCAAATATTCCACCCGACGGAGTTTGTGGACCTCCACCTCCGCCTAGGTTCGCTGTGTTCGATGATGGCAACACCAACCCCACTTCCGATGTTGTAGAGCTACTACTGGCGCATGCACTCATTAAAGTAGCAACAATTACTAGCCCGCTAAAACCAATGAGAGTCCTTGCGCTTCGTCGACGAACATGCAAATAATTCAAAACTTCGATATGTCACCTAAATAAAGACTAGGTAAGAATCAGTCACGTAACGAAAAAATCGCCAAAAATCGACGATCTGAAACTCTTTGCTCAGGCGTTCCAAAAAATGGCGTTTCGCGTTCCAAGCGATCACTGAAACCCCGCCCATTACCCCATCAACATTGAGGATTGGAATTACGCACCAGC
>CALEHE010000310.1 GCA_937876415.1 uncultured Actinomycetes bacterium | reverse complement strand
GCCGAACAAGAACGCGATCGCAAGCAAGACACATGCCAACGGCATCCACCATGAGCGCTCTGAATCGCGAACTTGTTCGGGCAACATGTAGGTCAGCTCAAACTTGCAATGTATTGGGAAACGCCATCAGCGACAGCTTGCACGTACTCAACGAGACGCGGTCCCCAGCGAGACGCAATGTCGTCGTCAATGGCAACAATGTTGCCCGACACAACCGCTGACAAGCCCGACCATCCTGGACGAGCAGCAACCGTTTCAGCGGTTACACCCAAATTCACGTCAGCCAAGAAAATGACATTCGGGTCTTGGCTCACAATGAACTCTGCGGACAATTGCGGATAGTCAGAATCACCTTCGGTTGCGTCGGCAATATTGCGCATCCCAAAAAGTTCATAGATTGAACCGATAAACGTATTTCCCGTCACCGAGTAATAAGTGTCATCGAGTTCGTGGTAGTAGCTAATTGGCGTGGCCGAAATTTCAACCGCGTCCACGATTCCAGAAATATCGTCTTGCATTTTTTGCGTCAGACTCTGAGCTTCATCGGCATGGCCGACAACTTTTCCAAGATCAATAATCTGCTCATACGCCTCGTCCAAAGTCATCGGAGCAGGACTCACCCATGACTCAATTCCGATCATTGACAATTGTTCAGCGAGTCCGCTGAAGTCGTCACCAATGACGACAAGATCGGGTTCAAGGGCCGAGATTGCTTCGACGTTAGGTTCGTAAGCCGAAATATCGGTGAGAACTGATGCTGATTCTGCGGGGTAATTTGACATTGAATCGACCGCAACCACCTGGTCACCCGCACCAAGCGCATACAAGATTTCGGTATGCGTTGGCGACAGTGAAACAATTCGCTGCGGTGCATCGCCATTGACTTGATTCGCTGTCGGTGTCTCAGTTTCAACGCTGACTGACGATTCAGTTTTGTCACTGCCACACGCGGCCAACACCGACGTAATGGCGACGAGTGATCCAATCAGGACTCGGCGCGTGGTTCGACGCTGGGGTTTATTGGCACTTACTTGGTTTGCTTTCATGAAAGCTTCCTCCATTGCTTTGAGGAAGCAAGAGGAGTGCGAGGAAAGGACAAGCCAATCCTGCGCGATCCGCCCTTGCCTCGAGGGTTGATATCGCATACAGATCAGGCGACCGGACTCGTTAGCGAAACTCTCGTTTGCTACACAACCGTTGCGGGACAGTGCCGGGATCTCACCGGACTTCGCTGTTTTCTGTACGTGTCGACTATTGCCGACGAAGCGAACCTAACACATCAAGTACTCGCGTTCAACAATTTGTTAGGAGCGCGCCACCAAATCAGCGATTCGTCGAATGCCTTCTTCAAGATCGGCGTCACCAAGTGCAAATGAGAATCGTGCATAGCCAGATGTCCCGAATGCTTCACCCGGAACGATTGCCACTTTCACTTCTGACAAAATGATGTCAGCAAGTTCCATGCTGTTGTTCGCAGTCTTGCCATTGAAGGTCTTACCAATTAAGCCAGTGACATTCGGGTAGCAATAAAACGCACCTTCTGGTTCAACACAGGTAATACCAGGAATGTCGTTCAACATGCGGTGCATCGTGCGACCACGACGTTCAAATGCTTCGCGCATCATTGATACAGCAGATAAGTCTCCGGCGACAGCTGCGAGCGCAGCCGCTTGCGCAACGTTGTTGACGTTTGATGTGGCATGACTTTGGAAGTTGATTGATGCCTTCATCACATCTGATGGCCCGATCATCCAGCCAACGCGCCAACCAGTCATGGCATAGGTTTTTGCGACGCCATTAACGATCACACACTGATTCGCCAATTCGGGAACAAGCGTCGGCATGCTCGTGAATTTGTGTTGGCCATATGTGAGGTGCTCGTAAATTTCGTCGGTGATCACCCAGATGCCACGTGACACGGCCCACTCGCCAATGGCTTTCACTTCTTCGGGTGGATACACCGAACCCGACGGGTTGTCAGGCGATACGAACAACAAAACTTTCGTGCGCTTCGTCAAAGCCTTTTCAAGTTGCTCAACGGTGACACGGAACCCGGTTTCTTCAGTGGTGTCGACAACGACTGGCACTCCCCCAGCCAGAGTGACTGCTTCGGGATATGTCGTCCAATAAGGCGCGGGAACAATCACTTCATCGCCTGGGTCGCACAATGCAGCGAACGCGGTGAACACTGCATGCTTGCCGCCATTGGTGACGAGCACTTGATTAGCAGTTGTTTGAAATCCACTGTCACGCAAGGTCTTGACGGCGATCGCTTCACGCAGTTCGGGAAGTCCGGCCGCGGGCGTGTAGCGATGCATCTTCGGATCACGACAGGCCTTCACTGCTGCCTCGACGATGTGCTCGGGAGTCGGGAAGTCGGGCTCGCCGGCGCCGAAACCAATGACGTTTTCGCCGGCCGCTTTGAGGGCCTTGGCTTTGGCATCGACGGCCAATGTGGCCGATTCAGCAATGGCTGCGAGACGAGAAGATGTGCGCTTGCTTTGGGGTGACGAACTCATGCCTGCCATGCTAAGACAGTGAGCATTACTGACCCCCGATCAATTCGCATTTCTTCCAATCTTTTGCCAGCCGATGGTCGCTTCGGTTGCGGACCTTCGAAAGTGCGACCCGAACAGATGGAGGCCTTGGCTGCGGCCGGACCAGCCCTCATGGGTACTTCACACCGCCAAGCCCCCGTAAAGAATTTGGTGGGATCGGTTCGCTCTGGGCTGACCGATTTGTTTGGACTTCCCGATGATTGGGAGATCGTTCTTGGCAATGGTGGCTCGACAGTTTTTTGGGATGTAGCAACTTTCGGACTTGTTGAAAGCCACAGTCAACACTTGGTGTTTGGCGAGTTCTCATCGAAGTTTGCCGAAGCCGTTGCGGCTGCACCGCATTTGGGCGATCCAACCGTGATAAAGACCGACCCCGGCACTCATCCAACCGCAACTGCCCAGGCCGGAGTTGATACCTATGCATTTACGCACAACGAAACATCAACAGGCGTGATGATGCCTCTCATTCGGCCTGTCGGAAGCGACGATGCTTTGGTGGTCGTTGATGCAACGTCAGCCGCTGGTGGCTTGCTCTGGAACCCAGCCGAAGTTGATGTGTACTATTTTGCTCCACAAAAAAGTTTCGCATCCGATGGCGGCTTGTGGTTTGCCGCCTGTTCACCACGCGCACTAGAGCGAATTGAGAAAATTTCGGCATCGAAGCGCTGGATCCCCGCATCGCTTGACCTGAAGATCGCACTTGACAACAGCAAGGCGAATCAGACCTACAACACGCCCGCACTCGCCACCTTGGTCATGCTTGATGCACAAGTGAAGTGGATGAATGAAATCGGTGGATTAAGCGCCTGCAATGCCCGCTCGGCTCAATCATCGTCCATCTTGTATTCATGGGCCGAGTCACGCGATTGGGCCACTCCATTCGTGAGTAATCCCGCCCAGCGCTCGCAGGTTGTCGGAACTATCGACATTGCCGCGGTAGCCGACGGCGGAGTTGATGCCAATGATGTGTGCGCCGCTTTGCGGGCAAATGGAGTTGTTGACACCGACAGTTACCGCAAATTGGGGCGCAATCAGATACGCGTTGGCATGTTTCCAGCGATTGATCCCGAAGATGTTCAGGCCCTGACGGCATGCATTGACGTTGCGGTTGAGGCATTGCGCGGGTGAGACTCTAGGAATGGAAGTCGCCGATGTCTTGATCTGGGAAGGTTTGGCAGCGCCACTGCGTCGTCCCGTCATGGTGGTGGCCTTAACTGGCTGGTTTGATGCCGCCGGTGTCGCGACTTCTGCAATTGAACATCTGGTCCGACACAACGCTGCTGAAATCGTCGCATCGATTGATTGCGACCCGTTTTACGACTTCACGCAAATTCGTCCCGAGATTCGTATCGACGACGAAGACGAGCGAGTCATTGAGTGGCCGACCAATGAAATCATTGCGTTGCGATTCCCCGAGTTTTCTCGCGACATCGTGGTGATGTCAGGCGTTGAACCCCACATTCGTTGGCACACCTTTGTTCGTTGCCTAGTTGCCGCATATTCACGACTTGGTTGCGAAGCCATCGTGACCGTTGGTGCTTCGGCCGACACGGTGCCTCATACTCGTACGCCGTTCGTCGTTGGCAGCACCGTTGATCCGCAGTTGGCACGCACGCTCGGTCTCTCACGTCCGTCGTACCAAGGAATCACCGGCGTGGTCGGCGTTATGCAGACCGAATTTGAACGTGAGGAGTTGCCAGCGATTTCTCTACGCGTTGGTGTCCCCCACTATTTAGGAAACGCTGAACATCCTCAAGCGTCGGCAGCATTGTTGCGTCAACTTGAGCATGTCTTGGGAGTGCCGACGCGACACGGTGAACTTGAAGAGGATATGGAACGTTGGCGCTCACTTCATGATGACGCCGTGTCCGAAGACGATCGAGCGCTGCGATATGTACAGATGCTTGAACTTGAGTTTGATCGACGCTCCGAGGAGCTCATTCCGTCCGGCGACGATTTAGCGGCCGAGTTCCAGAAGTTCCTCGACGACAACCGCCCCGACTAACCCCGCCCAAATCTGCCACTCTGTACAAATAAGCGCGCTATGCGCGACTATTTGTACAGAGTGGTGAGATTGTTGCAGTTATTTGGCGGCGGCAAAACCGAGTTCGAGGTCGGCCAAGATGTCCTTGATTGACTCGAGACCCACGCTCAAACGCACGAGTCCAGGATTCACGCCTGAAGCAACCTGCTCCTCAGCAGTCAACTGGCTGTGCGTGGTACTTGACGGCTGAATCACCAAGCTGCGCACGTCTCCAATATTGGCAACATGGCTGTGCAACTGCAGACCAGCCACGAATTTTTCACCAGCCTCACGTCCACCCTTGATGTTGAACGCCAAAACCGAACCGTATCCACGGCCACCGAAGTACTTCTTGGCACGGTCATGCCACGGACTGCTCGTCAAGCCGGCGTAGTTGACACTTTCGACTTGCGGATGCTTGTCAAGGAACTCGCCAACTGCTTGAGCATTGCTCCAGTGACGCTCCATGCGCAGCGACAAGGTTTCGAGACCCTGCAACAACAAGAAGGCATTGAACGGCGAGACGGCCATACCGAGGTCACGCAACAACTGTACGCGAGCCTTCAAGATGTACGAGCCAGCACCAAGTGCGGGCCAGTACGCCAAACCGTGGTAGCTGGGGTCGGGCTCGGTGAAATTCGGGAAGCGACCCGAAGCCGAGAAGTCAAACTTTCCGCCATCGGTGATTGAACCGGCGACTGAAGTTCCGTGTCCACCAACAAACTTAGTGAGCGACTGCACAACAATGTCGGCACCCCACTCGAGTGGACGAATGCCGTAAGCGGTCGGCACAGTGTTGTCGACGATCAACGGAACACCAGCTTCGTGCGCAACTTTCGAAACGCCTTCGATGTCGAACACGTCATTACGTGGGTTCGCCAAAACTTCACCGTAGAACGCCTTGGTGTTCGGACGAACAGCGGCCTTCCACTGTGCAAGATCGTGCGGATCGTCAACAAACGAAACGGCAATGCCCATCTTTGGGAGTGTGTAGTGCAACAAGTTGTAGGTACCGCCGTACAACGATGGCGAAGCAACAATGTGATCGCCAGCTTCGGCCAAAGTGAGAATCGCCAAGGTCCCGGCGGCTTGACCCGAACTCACAACAAGCGTTCCGGGCAAACCGATCGCGGTCGTGACGCCACCTTCTAGTGAGTTCACGCGTGACTCAACGGCTAGCTGCGTTGGGTTCATAATGCGCGTGTAGATGTTGCCCACTTCGGCAAGGGCAAAAAGATTCGCCGCGTGCTGTGCGTCACGGAATTCGTAACTGGTGGTCTGATAGATCGGAACGGCGCGAGCACCGGTCGTCGGATCGGGTTCTCCACCGATGTGAATTTGACGGGTTTCAAAACCCCACTCTGCTGCCGACATAGTCGTGCCCTCCTGGCTAGTAATCCAGGAGGGCACGCTAACGGTCAATTCCCGACCAAACAAGTCGGAATTAGTTTTTTAGTAAGTTTTTGACTAAGAACGGCTCAGCCGCCTGAGGCT
>CALEHE010000309.1 GCA_937876415.1 uncultured Actinomycetes bacterium | reverse complement strand
GGTAAGACGGTTCTCATCACCGGAGCCTCATACGGTCTCGGCGAAGGATTCGCCGAAGGATTCGCCAGAGAGGGTGCCGACCTGATCTTGACGGCTCGCAGCACCGAGATGCTCGAAGTGGTCGCAGAACGTTGTCGCAAGTTGGGCTCGAAGGTCACTGTTGTTACTGGCGACGTATCTGTTGAAGCCGACGTCATTCGTGTTGTTGAAACTGCCATCAAAGAGCACGGCAAGATTGATTCATTGATCAACAACGCTGGTGTTGGTGACATGCGTGGTGTTTCGCCCGAGAACTTCGACATGGCGACCTGGAATTGGATTATCTCCGTTGACCTCAATGGTGCCTTCATGTACATGCGTGAAGTAGGACGCCACATGCTTGAGCGCCAAAGCGGCAACATCGTCAACATCTGTTCGATCATGGGCAGTGGAGCAAATGAAGCCAACATCATCGCGTACACCGCTGCCAAGGGCGCGTTGCGTAACTTGACCTTGCAGCTCGGTTGTGAATGGGCCGACCGTGGAGTTCGCGTGAACTCGGTGTCGCCTGGCTTCATCATTACTGAAATGGTTCGCCCAGCACTTGAAATGTTGGGAATGGACAAGTGGATTGCCAGCCGTACGCCAATGCGCCGCGTCGGTGAACTTGAAGAAATCGTTGGACCCGTGATGTTCTTGGCGTCAGACGCCGCGAGCTACATCACGGGCCACGACCTCTTGGTTGACGGTGGCACCAATGCTTCAAACGGCACCTACCAGATTCCGCCAATTCACCATGAGTGGAACAAGGACTCTGCCCCTCGCGTCGGCAAGGGTTACCCCGGTATTCAGCCTCGTCCCGAGTGGTACGAAGCTTTGGCAACTGGAATCCCAGGTATCCACTACCCCATGCCGGAGGCGTAAGAACAAGCCAATGCCCGAAGCGTAAGTCTCTGTTGCTGACTTGGTGATCAATTCATCAAGTCAGCAACGTGATGATCACGCATTGCTGCTTGTGCACGCTTAATTACTTCGGTCCACAAGGCCATAGCGCGTTCACTTGATGAGTCAAGAGTTCCGACGGCGTACACCGGAATAATCCAGCCATACAGAACGCCAACTCGGTAGTCCTCCATGAACTGGTCAAATGCATAACCAGTCACGCCATTGGCGATGAGTTCATCGTGGTAACCCTTGAGCAACGCTGCTTCATGTTCGCGACGCA
>CALEHE010000308.1 GCA_937876415.1 uncultured Actinomycetes bacterium | reverse complement strand
TCTGACGATTCAAGGAGGGCGAGCAGTTGGCCGGATTCGTGCGAGAACAACTGTTGATGAGCGGCCATCGCGATCACGACACCCGAGTAGCCGGTGATTGATCCGTCGGCGTCGAGTCGAGGGTTGGCTAAAAAGCGAAGGGGCGAGTCTTGGTCATCAATGGACGGGATACTGACCTCAATATCAATGGACGATGACGAGTCAATGGAGTTGCGCCACGCCCGTTCGGCTTTGGCGCGATCGTCGGGGTGGGCGTTGGCCCAAGGAGCTCGACCGAGGGGAACTGGTCCGCCCAATAAGGCAAGTTCGCGAAATCGTGAATCAGCCGAGGTGAGACGGCCAGATGCGTCGGTTTCAAAGAGTCCGATCTGAGGAGTGGGGGTTGACGAACTGATACTTCAGTTTGGCAGATTGTGGTGAGGCCAACGCGGAGGGTGACGGAACGATCAAAATCAGCCACTCTGTACAAATTGTCGCGCTCAGCGCGACAATTTGTACAGAGTGGCGCGAAAGTTCCGGGGAGGTGGGGGCGTTTAGGGGGCGGGGGTTTCGAAGCTGGCGTCGCCTTCGTCCGGCAGCGTCGTTGTCATAATCGACTCATTCTGATTCCCAGCCGGGATCTTCATATCTCGCCCGTCATCAGAACAGGCACCGAAGATGAAAATTGCGGGAATCAGGACGAGAGGGAGCAGTCGGTGTGTCATCGCTCTCAACTTTACGGTGGCTGAGCGACCGAGGCGTGCAACTATCCTGAGAACGATGTTGACGGTCCCCGAGAGTCCATTGTGCGTGCTCACAATTCACGCTCACCCGGACGACGAAGCGTCCAAAGGTGCCCCGACACTGGCCAAATATCACGATCTTGGCGTTCGGACCGTTCTGGTGTGCTGCACCGGCGGTGAAGAAGGCGATCTGCAAAATTCAGCCCTCCGTGATGAAGGCGGTCCCTTTCACGGGTTGACCCCCGAGCAAGAAAAACAGCATTTGGCTCGAATCCGGCCCGTTGAATTAGCCGAGTCGGCCAAGATCATCGGCTTTGATCAAGTCATCATGTTGGGCTACCGCGATTCGGGAATGGCCGATTCTCCTCCCAACGCCCACCCAGATTGTTTTCATCAGGCCGCGCTTGATGAAGCGGTTGGTCGACTGGTTTCAATCATTCGGCGTGAGCGGCCGCAAGTGATCATTACTTACGGCGATGATCAGCGTGGCTACCCGCACCCCGATCATTTGAAAGTTCACGATATTTCGGTTCCGGCCTTTGAACGTGCCGGAGATGCAATGTGGTATCCGTGGGCAGGCGAACCGTGGCAACCCCTCAAGATGTATTACTCGGTGTGGGCGCGCACGCGATTGATCGCAGTTCATGAGGCAATGTTGGCGAAACTCGGTAAATCACCGTTCGATGATAAATGGTTAAATCGTCCAGGCCAAGACGAACGCATCACGACTCGTATTGATGTGGCCTCACACATGTCAGCGCGTTCAGGCGCATTGCGCGCGCACGCAACGCAAGTAGATCCCAAAGAGCCATGGTGGTTCGGTCTTGACGATGATGAGCTGGCAACTGCTTACCCATACGAAGACTGGGTATTGGCTAAATCAGCAGTTGGTGCACCCGATGCTGATGCTGTTGAAATTGATTTGTTTGCTGGGATAAAAGAAGTGATTGCGCTTAAACATGGGCAGTCATTTCCTGGTCGTTTGTCAAGCCCTGCATTAGTTGAAACAGAAGTCGGAGAAGTGGCATGAGTGTTGCACGCACAATTCAGTTTCGCCTCGTCATGGGTAAAGGTGATGAGCGAGTCTCTGGTCCTGTTGATGCAGACACTGTGGCGACAATCGCGAAGGCTGACGCCACGATGGATTTGTCGGTCGCCTTTATGAAAAGCAAACTGAAAATTACCGGTGCGACCGGTCCACTATTTGATGCGTTGTCAAGTGGTGAAGCCGCCGCAACAATCACGCGACTTCTGAACGAAGGCTGAGAAGACTAAAAAGCCATGAAGCTTTAGTTTGCGCGGCGCATTGCAGCGCGAAGTTCGCGATAACCAATCACGACGGCGTCTTGCTCTTGCAACAAGTCGGTGACAGTTGTGTCGTGCAGGGCCAGATCAAGATCGTCGATCCACTCATCGGCGTGATCGGTGAGTGCACGAACCTCAGCGGTGTCAATACTTGGCTGAATGTGAATTTCGGTCACGCCCGGTTGCAGGCCGCGAATTGCGTTGTACACCCGCTCACGACTTCCGGCGCGCCAGTCATGGTCGAAGTGGTCGGGGAAAACAATTCCTTCTTCGGCGGCAAGTCGACGGAACGGGAAGCCAGCTTGCTCGGCAGTCAACGTTGAAGGAAGGCGAATGGGTAACTGAAACTCAACTGCCAACTCAAGATAGATGTCAAAGAATTCGGGCCTCAGTGTGATCACACTGAGATGAGGTGCGAGATGTGAAACATCAAAGCCCCAGATTGTGGCGCGTTCAATTTGGGCGCGACACTCACGAAGTACTTCAGCAGGATCAGCATGTTCCCAAAGATCATCCACATTTCGTGGAAAGCCGCCATCGCCAGACAGAAGTGATGGCGCATGAGTAATGGGGCCCCAGCAATAGAGCGGATGCTCGGCATTGAGAGTGATGTGTACGCCGATGTCTTCGCCGTCATACATTTCGGCAGCATGGCGCGCCCACGGTGCAGGAACCATGACCGAAGCACATGAGGCAATGCCATTACGAATCGCTTCATACACGCCGATGTTGGCGGCATGGCATGAACCAAGGTCGTCGCACGAAATAATGACCAACTTTTGGCTGGCTTCGTAACCGAGTCGCTCGGCGAGACTGATCTCGTTGTTGCTCACGCCGTCACGCTATCGGCGAAGGTTATGGCTCTGGTGGGCACTCGCCCCACAGTCCGGTTCGTGATGATCGTGCGAGTTGGCTTTGGTCAGCAAATTGGGCAGTAAACGCAGTGTTCGGAGCGATTGATAAGGGGCGGGCATAACCATTCACAATGAGGTCTTCATTGACGAAGAGACGATCGGAGGTGCGATAGACATAACCCAAAAGTCGCCCATACGGGTCACGTGCCTCGATATCGCGTTGCACCAATACAGGGGTGCCGACTGGCAATAGTTCTTTGATGCGATCGGAGGCCTCGGGACCAAAACACTCAATCGGGGTATCGGGCTTCTTCGTTTCGGGAGTATCAATACCAATGAGTCGCACTCGTTCGGTGCGACCATTCATCGAAACATCAACGGTGTCGCCGTCAATGACATTCACGATGCGACCATTTGCTCCTTCGGGAAGAGGCGATTCACTTGGTGAACAGTTGCTCAAAATCAAGCAGGTCAGGACAACGCCGAGTCCTGACCTGATGATGAATTTCATTTTCATAACCCCAGTGTGGGAAAAGAAAACTTTTGAGCGGTTATGAATTTGGATGATTAGTTCAGAGTCGCTCAATCAGCGTTCCGGTGCCAAGGCCACCACCGCAGCACATGGAGATCAATCCGTAACGACCACCAGTGCGCTCAAGTTCGTAGAGGGCCTTCGTCGTGAGAATTGCGCCGGTACTTCCGAGTGGGTGACCTAAAGCAATTGCTCCACCATTCGGGTTGGTCTTTTCAAGATCGGCACCGACCTCTTTGGCCCACGCCAACACAACTGAAGCAAATGCTTCGTTGATTTCGAAAGTATCGATTTGGTCAATAGTGAGGTTGTTGCGCTCAAGTAAACGCTTGGTGGCGTCAATTGGTCCAGTCAACATCAACACTGGGTCAACGCCAACGAGGCAACTGTCAACAATGCGGGCACGAGGTTTTAGCCCGAGTTCTTTGGCTTTTTCTTCAGTCATCATCAAAATGGCACTGGCGCCATCAGAAATCTGTGAAGAGTTACCAGCGGTGTGCACGCCATTTTCGCGAGCGACTGGCTTGAGCGATGACAGCGATTCCAAAGTTGTTTCGCGCATACCTTCGTCACGACTAACTGCATGGGTTGAACCAGTTGGCTTGCCATCGGCATCGAGATCGGGTGCATTGACGGTGATGAACTGACCATCAAAACGACCTTCGGCCCACGCTCGAGCGGCGCGTTGCTGTGATTGCATTCCGAAGTTGTCGGTGTCGGCACGGTTGATATTCCACAAGTCAGCAATTCGTTCTGCACCTTCAAACTGTGAAGTGAATTCGTAGTGTTCGAAGTAGCTCTTGCTCACTGCTTTGCCTAATGAAACTTCGGCTTTGGTCTTGGGGTCTTTGGTGAACGCGTTTGAGTTACTTCCAATCGGCACGCGACTCATCGACTCAACACCACATGCGACTGCGATGTCAACAACGCCCGAAGAAATAAGCGAAGCAGCAAGACCAGTTGCTTGCTGACTTGATCCACACTGTGTGTCAACAGTGGTGCACGCAGTGGTGAGCGGAAGACCTGCCGACAACCACGCGGTGCGAGTGACGTTAAAACTTTGTGCGCCAACTTGGCTGACGTTTCCACCAACGACTTGCTCAATCTTGGAAGGGTCGATTCCGGTGCGCTCGACGATGGCCTTTTGCACCAAACCAAGAAGGTCGGTGGGGTGCAAAGTGGACAAGCCACCGTTCTTGCGGCCAATGGGGGTGCGGACGGCGTCGACTATGACGACGGTGCGGCCGGTGTTGGGGGTGTTGGAGTTGGACATAGTGGTCATCTTACGGTCATGCTCTAGGGGTGACCGATTCGCAGCAACCCGCATCCTTTGGCCCAGGTTCGATTTCGCGCCCTTCGCGCTTTCTGCCCTCAATGAAACCCGCGCCCGATCTGGTTGGACATCGGTATTTTCACGTTGTTGAATCAAAGGTCTGGATTCATGATGAGGCCGTCGAGACTGACTACTCAACCCATTTCTTAGGAATGCTTGATGGGCACGCTTGCTGGGGTGTCGATGTGCCACGAGGACAGGATCCGTCAGACGGCGGAGCGCTTGATCTCTTTAGTTTGTTTGGACGTGCTCCCGAAGAAGATTGGCTAGTCGCCGGTCGAGCCGTTCAATTAGTCGAGTGGGCTCGCACGCACCGGTTCTGTGGTCGTTGTGGTGAAGCCACCGAGCCAGCCCGTGGCGAGCGCGCTATGCGTTGCCCAGCATGTGGTCTCGTGAACTTCCCGCGACTTGCTCCAGCAATGATCACCTTGGTGACGCGCGGTGAACCTGGCCCTGATCAAGAAGCGCTGCTTGCACAAGGCGTGCAATTTCGCGGACCGATGTATAGCTGCCTCGCTGGGTTTGTTGAGCCAGGTGAAACTCTTGAAGGTGCTGTTGTGCGCGAAGTCTTTGAAGAAGTTGGCGTGAATGTTGGGACCGTGAAGTATATGGGTAGTCAACCGTGGCCGTTCCCACACAGTTTGATGTTGGGCTTTCGTGCCGAGTGGGTGAGTGGTGACATCGTGTGTGATCCCACCGAAATTCTTGATGCGAATTGGTATCGCAAAGATGCATTGCCAAATATTCCTCCCGGAATTTCGATAGCCCGTAAGTTGATTGACGCTTGGCTCAACGAATAAGTGAGTGCGCCGACTAGGTTTCTTGTATGGCTTTGACAAAGAACTCACTCGGCAAATTAGGCATCTGGACTTTCCAACTTGACATGCAGCCCATGAAAGAGGCGCAGAAAGTTGCGGCTCAGATTGAAGAGTTAGGTTTTGGCGCCGTCTGGGTTCCAGAAGCAGTCGGCCGTGAACCATTCGCGTCCTGCGGACTGTTGTTGTCGGCTACAGAGAAGCTCATCATGGCGACAGGTATTGCTTCATTGCATGCCCGTTCGGCAATGACGATGGCGGCTGGCCAAAAAACATTGACCGAAGCATTCCCCGATCGCTTCTTGCTAGGAATCGGAGTAAGCCACCAACCAGCAGTTGAAGGATTCCACGGAGCGTCCTATGGCAAGCCGTACTCGAACATGGTTGCTTACCTTGACGCGATGGATCGCAGTTTGTTCTTCGCTAATGGTCCAACTGAACCAACTGCTCGTTGCTTGGCTGCGCTTGGTCCGAAAATGTTGAAGTTGTCAGCCGACCGAACTCTGGGTGCACACCCTTATTTTGTTCCGGTGGAACACACGCCAATCGCGCGTGCGGCACTTGGGCCCGATGCATTGCTAGCTCCCGAACAAGCAGTTGTCTTCTCAACCAATGCTGACGAGGCTCGCGCCGTTGCTCGCGGACACATGTCGACCTACATGGGACTTCCGAACTACACCAACAACCTGCGTCGTTTGGGTTGGGGAGACGAAGATCTCAACACCGCAAACGGTCCGTCAGACAAATTGGTTGATGCGATTGTTGCGTGGGGTTCCCTCAATGAAATTCACGCACGCATCCAGGCCCATCTAGACGCTGGTGCCGACCACGTGAGTGTTCAAGTACTGTCAGCCAATCCGGCTGCCATCACCATGAACGAATTCAAAGAACTCGCGAGCTTGATTCCGAGTCTCTGATTTTTTAGTGACCAGTTAACGCACCGTATATCAGAGTTGCCAAGGTGCTACGGATGGCATCACGGTTGGCGCCTCGTCTGGCCATTTCAGGTTGGAACGCCAACAGTCGTTCACACATCGCAACAACAGCTGCGGCCGTTGTGAATGGGTCGAGCGATTCAGGTAGTCGTTTGGCGGCAACCCCTTCGGTCACCATGGCCTGAAGTGCATCCATCACGAGCAAGTTCGCTTCGGTACGTACTGCACGGAAATGACGGTTTCCTTCTTCGGCTTTTAAGTTGCGGGCGCGGAGCACTGCGTGATGAGTATCCCAATACACCATGTACGCATCAACAAATTGACCAGCCCGCTCAAGCCCATCTAGTGCATTCCAACCTGGTTGCAGCAATGCAACTAATGGTTTTTCGTCGTCGGTTGCTTCTTTGGCAAGTTCAAGAATGGCTTCATCAACATCGTTGAAGTACTGATAAAAAGTTGCAGGTGACGAGCCGACGTCGCGCGAAATATCAACGACGCGAAGATCAAGAATTCCTTGCTCTTGCAACAACTTTGCCGTTGCGTCAAGAAGTTTGCGACGGGTGACTAAGGCACGTGAGCCGATAATTCGGCCATCGGCGGCAAATACATCATCACTCATCAGTTAGCACCGTACACGGGTGCAGGCTTCGGTGCCTCGCGAATGAGGTCGGCAACAACGGCACCAATCTCGGCGGGCTCATAACGCGCGCCTTTGTTGAACGGTTGACCATGTTGCCAGCCATCAGCGACCGACAGTTCGCCGCCGGCTGTTTCGAACATGCGACCGGATATTTCGCAAGCCGATGAACCTAACCACACAACAACTGGGCTCACGTTGGCGGGGTCCATAGCATCAAAACCAGAATCAGGCTTCTTCATCATGTCGGCGAATGCTTCTTCGGTCATCCGGCTACGAGCCGATGGGGCTATTCCGTTGATCTTGACTCCGTAACGATCGAGTTCGGCAGCCGCGACGATGGTGAACGAAGCGATTCCTGCTTTGGCGGCTGAGTAGTTGGCTTGTGACACGCTGCCAAACAATCCGGCGCCAGACGATGTCGTGACGACTCGTGCACCAATCGGTGTGCCGGCCTTGCTCATGGCTCGCCAGTAGTCAACTGCTTGGCGCACCGGACAGAACATACCCCGTAAGTGAACCTTCATCACGGCGTCCCATTCGTCAACAGACATGTTCACAATCATGCGATCGCGCACAATGCCAGCGTTACACACCAAGGTGTCGAGATGACCGAATGTGTCAATAGCTTGTTTGATCATGCGACCCGCACCATCCCAATCACTCACATCGTCGTCATTGACGATGGCATCGCCGCCGAGACTTTTGATTTCGGCAACAACCTCGGCAGCAGGGGTGAGATCATGTCCTTCGCCCGTGAGCGAAGCACCCACGTCGTTCACGACAACTTTTGCGCCTTCAGCAGCGAAAGCTAAAGCGTGAGCACGACCAAGACCGCGTCCAGCTCCAGTGATAATGACGACTCGTCCGTCGCAAATTCCCATGATGTACTTCTTTCAGCAGGTAATGCCGCCGTCAATGACGACAATTGAGCCCGTCATATAGCGACCTTCGTTAGATGCGATAAATGCAAACAGATTGGCCATCTCGTCGGGTTCGGCCTGATCCATAGGAGTCATGATCTTGCCCATGATCTTGTAATCAGCATCGGCAGGAAGACTCATGAATGAGTTGACGATGTTGGTGTTTGTTCCACCTGGTGCGATGGCATTCACACGAACGCCTTTACCGCGGTATTCGTAGGCAAGTGCGCGTGTGAGGTTTACAACTCCGCCTTTGCTCGCGCAATACGCGGCACTCCAAGGTGCACCCATCAAACCAGAAGTTGATGCAGTGTTCACAATGACTCCATCGCGACCGGTCTTGGCGTAAGTGTCAAGAAGGTGGGGGAGTGCATAGCGAGTGACGTAGAAAGTTCCATTGAGGTTGACCGACACGATGCGGTCAAACCATTCCGGAGTTTCTTCGTGGCTGTTAGCAAAATGTCCGATGCCAGCAATGTTGCACACAATGTCGAGACCACCGAGTACCTTTGCGGCTTTGTTCACGATTTTTTCAACGTCAACTGCCTTGGTGACATCGAGGTCGTAAGCGGTAGCGATTCCGCCAGCCTTCTTGATTTCAGCAGCGGTTTCTTTGGCCCCTCGAAGATCGGCCAGTGCGAGTTGAGCACCTTCGGCTGCGAAACGAAGAGCAGTCGCGCGACCAATGCCAGATCCAGCACCAGTAATGAAAACGCGTTGACCCTTCAGGCGTTTGTACGTTGGCGCAGGCTTGAGAGCGGCCTTCTTGGCCAGTTCCTTTTTTGCAGTTGCTTTCTTTGCGGTACTCATGATGCTCCTCCGTAGGTAGCTCGTAGATCTTTCTTAAGAACTTTTCCGCTGGGGTTGCGCGGAAGTGCGGCAACTATTTCGAGTTGTTCAGGGATCTTGTGCACTGAAAGTTGTGCGGTTTTCAAAAAACTCACCATGTCATCAAATGAAATTGTTGAATCTGACTTACAAACGACAACTGCGCATGCACGCTCGCCGCTCTTCTCATCGGGCAAACCGATCACTGCAGCATCGGCGATCGCTGGATGAGCGAACAGTAAGTCTTCAATTTCTTTGGCTGAAATGTTCTCGCCCTTGCGGATGATGATGTCTTTTAGGCGACCAGTGATTGATACAAATCCTTCAGCGTCAATGACTCCGAGGTCACCAGTTCTGAACCAGCCGTCTTCGTCAAATGCGTCGGCATCAAGAGCTGAATCTAAATAGCCCTGACACACCTGGCGGCCTTTAACGCGCAGTTCGCCTTCTTCGCCGGGTGCACAAACGCGTCCATCAATGACCGTACGTAATGTGACGCCAGGGCACGGACGACCATCGGTGAGAGCTTTCTTTTCATCGGGATCGTCAACGTGAATCATGGTGTTGATGGGTGCTTCAGTGAGACCCCACCCGCCAATCAGCGGAGCACCAAATGCTTCCATCATTTCTGCGTTCAGGGTTTTTGGCTTAGGGGCACCGCCACCGTTAAAGATGCGGACATTGGGCAGTAGTCGTTCACCGGCTGGTAATTGACGTTGAGCGTTGAGGTAGGTCAACCAGAAAACAGTTCCGGCGCCGGCGCACGTTACGCCATTTTCTCCCAACCACTTAGGTGTGTTTGCTGGGTCAAAAGTTTCAACCATCAACAATTCAACGCCAGTTTGCATGGCATTGAAGAGCCACACCAGTCCACCGACGTGAGTGATAGGGAAGACCACCGCTGCTTTGTCGCTGGGTCCAACTTCCATGCTCCATTGCATACCGTCGTTCGCGGCCGACATGCTGTTGTCACTGTGTTTGGCGCCTTTGGGATCGGCGGTCGTTCCCGATGAATAAAAGAGCCAGCGAATTGCGTCAATATCGGCGCGATACGTAGGTAATCCAACGGCATCTGGATCGGCCTCGGGTAGGTCGGGGTCGACCACGATGATCTCGACGTCTTGATCAAGTGTTGCGACAACTTCTTGAGCCATCGTCAAGTAATCAAAGCCACGGAAGATGTGCGGGACAATCAAAACCTTGCAGGTTGACTGCGTCGTGATGAACGTAACTTCACGATTGCGATAGATCGGCAAGATTGGGTTTTGAATGGCGCCTAGACGGGACAGTGCGCCAGTAAGAACGAGCGATTCAAAACGTGATGGAAGCACCCATGAAACATTGGTGTTTTCGGTGATTCCTTTTTGCGAAAGACCAGCGGCGACACGTTCGCACCAATTCTTGTATTCGCCGTACGTCATCGTACGACCACGTTCGTCGAGAGCCATGCGCTTGTCGGGTGTTACTAAGGCACGCTCTGAGATGAGTTGCCAGAGAGTCTTGCCCTCTGTCTCGATCGTGCCGGCGATATGCGAAGTCATTGTTGTATATTCCGATTTCTAGAAAGTGATAACAGCTCGAGCGACAGTGCCACTCTCAAGGCCGTGCACTGCATCTTCCCAATTAGCGATAGGGAAAGTGGCGCTCACGAGTTCGTCGAGTAACACTTCGCCGCGGCGGTAGAGATCGATGATGTATGGAATGTCGCGTTGTGGGCTGATGGTGCCGTAGCGACAGCCGATGATTCCACGATCGACTTGTGTCAGACGCGTGTACAGACCAGAGAATTCTGCGGTCTGACTAGTAACGCCGATGACGACAACGGTGCCTTCCCAATCGAGGCATTCAAGAGCGTTGCGAGTTACTGCGGGATGAGCGACACAATCGAAAGCCCAATTAACTCCGCCGGCATTGAACGGTCCGCGGGGCATTGACTCGTTAAAGGGCATAATGGCGCCGACTTCGGCAATGACGTCGGCGGTACGGCCATCTAAGAAGTGGGTCGCGCCGAACTGACGTGCGAGTGCTTCTTTTTCTGGAACAGTGTCAACTGCGATGATGGTGGTGGCGCCTTGTACCTTGAGGGCTTGGATGACGTTGAGTCCAACGCCACCAACACCGAACACAAGTGCCGACTGTCCACGCTTGACATTGGCGCGATTGAAAACTGCACCCATGCCGGTGACGACACCACAACCAACGAGAGCGGCCGAGGTGAGCGGAACATCTTTGGGGATCTTCACGCACTGCACATCGCGTACGAGAGTTTTTTCAGCGAACGCACTGGTGGCTGCAAAGTTGTAAATCGGGTCGCCATTCAATGTGAATGGTTGGCTCCAGTTGCCAAGAGTTGCTCGGCACGCCGTTGGTCGACCATCCATGCAGTACTGGCAAAATCCGCAAGCGGCGAGTGTGGCGATGATGACGTGGTCGCCGGGTTGCACATGGGTGACGGCATTGCCAACTTCGGCCACGACTCCGGCGGCCTCGTGGCCACATACGCCAGGAGAAGGGACCGGGTACATGCCGCTCATATACGAGATATCGCTATGGCATAAGCCAGCGGCTGCTACCTGAACCACGACTTCTCGTGGGCCAGGAGCGCGAAGTGTGAGTCCGTCGACTAGTTCGGTTGTTGACCCGTTGTAAACGATGCCCTTCATGGATTTCCCCCTCAAACAGTGAACGAACTCTAGTGCAGCGACCTCGAAAATCTGACGGCGAGTCAGAAAGGTCTTTCAATGGTCGCCAGACCGTTGTACGGTGCGCCTATGACCAATTTGATTTCTGGCTCAAAGATTGCAATTTCACCACTTCCAGGCGCTCTTGGGGCGGTCGTTGAGGGTCTCGAAGTCGCCAAGTTGAGCGACGAAGCACTTGCCGAAATTGCGGTCGATCTGAAGGTGGCTTGGGCCGAACATCTGGTGCTGTTTTTCCCAGGAGCCAACTTGGCTCCGGCCGACCAAATGCGGATGGCGCGACTCTTCGGAAACCATATTGCTGCGACCACCGAGGCCGGTGGTGATTACCGCAACGCGCCGTCTTTGCGCGACGAAGGTTTCCCCGAGATTTTGGTGTTGGACACTGAACTCAAACTTGATCCTCGTCAGACCGCGGTGTGGCACACCGACGTGACGTTTACGGATAACCCGCCGATCGGGTCGATGTTTGTGATGGAGATTGCTGCGACGTCAGGCGGCGACACTATGTGGTCAAATCAAATCAAAGCCTTCAATTCTTTGAGTCAGCCGATCCAAGAGTTCATCAGCGGACTAGACGCCAATCATGGTCGTCCGCCAATGACCGGGACCGCAGTTCACCCGATGGTGCGTGAACATCACGTGACCGGAGAGAAAGTTCTGTTTGTTAATCGCGGTTGGACGAACTCGATCGTCGGATTAAAGCCAATGGAGAGTATGCACCTCCTTGAGGTCATCAACCAGACAGCAGAACGACCCGAGTTGCAGATTCGTTGGAAGTGGACCTCGGGCGATGCCGCACTGTGGGACAACCGCTACACGATGCATTACGCGTTGAACGATTACCGCGGTCAACGCCGCCGGGCACGCCGCGCCACGATTTACAACGTCTAATCAGTTAATTGAACTTCGCAATTCGAACTTCAGAACTTTGCCGCTGGCGTTGGTGGGAAGTGCATCAACAAATGTGATGTGTCGCGGAACTTTGTAGTTCGCCATTCGATTGCGCGCCCAACTCAACAATTCGTCAATGTCAACACGTTGATCATGGCGCTTCACCACGAAGGCATGTCCCACTTCGCCCATGCGTTCGTCGAGTTGGCCGACAATGGCAACTTGAGCAACCGCCGGATGATTCATGAATTCGTTTTCAATTTCGGCTGGGTATGCATTGAAGCCCCCGACGATGAACATGTCTTTGAGTCGATCGGTAATCGAGACGTATCCATGGTCATTCATGACACCGATGTCGCCGGTATGCAGCCACCCGTCGGCGTCAATTGTTTGTGACGTCGCTTCAGGATCAGCGAAGTATCCAGGCATGACGTTGTAGCCACGGCAAACGATTTCGCCAGACTGTCCGCGGGAAACTTCATTGTTGTTCTCATCGACAATTCGAACTTCAACATCGTTGATTGCGCGGCCACTCGTTGTTGAGATTGTGACTGGGTCATCTTCAGCGCGACACATTGTGACGGTGCCCGTTGATTCGGTGAGGCCGTACGCAGTCAAGATGACTTCAAAATTCAATTCATCGCGCATGCGCTTGATCATCTCAACAGGAACCGCCGCAGCACCAGTGACTGCGAGACGTAATGAAGACAAATCAAACTTGGCTCGATCTGGATGATTGAGAATGCTGAGATACAAAGTTGGCGGGCCAGGTAATGCGGAGATCTTTTCGTCGCTGATCTTTTGCAGAACCGAGGGGATGTCAAAGACTGGGACTGGCACCATTGTGGTTCCACGCAATAGGCATGCGAGGAAACCAGCTTTATAGCCAAAGGTGTGAAAGAACGGATTAACGATCAAGTAGCGATCTGTTTCATTGAGTCCAACAATCTCGGACCATTCAAGGAATACGCGAATGGTCTGATCGTGTCGCGACATCACGCCTTTTGGTTTGCCGGTTGTGCCAGACGTGAAAATGATGTCGCACAGATCGCTTGGTTGCACCTGTGATTCACGGAGTGTCAATAATTCATGTGAAGTTGCGGTACCGGTCGTGATGAACTGTGACCAAGACTGATCGTTGTTTTCGGCTTGACCCGAAATCACGACAATGTGCGAAAGACCATCGATGTGCGCGTCTGATTTGCGTAATTCGTGGACGTAATTGGTGTCGAGGAAGTCGTTACAACAGAAAAGAAATTTGGCACCGCTGCGTTCAATGACATAATCCGCCTCATGGCCCTTGAAGCGCGTGTTGATTGGTACTAAAACTCCACCAACAAGTTGAGCGCCAATTGCAGCGAAAATCCATTCGGCACTATTGGGCGCCCAAATCGCAACACGGTCACCATGCATTAGACCTTGGGCAATGAAGGCACGCGCTGCCGATTCGATTTCGTGGACGACTTCAATGAAAGACCAACGACGTGAACCGTCAACTAATGCTTCACGTTCGCCAAACTTCGCGGTGGCCCGCACTACTTGCGGGATGGTCAACACAATTACTTGAGGTGCGTAATGCTGAGCATCTTGATGGCGTTGCCGCGCATCAACTTGTACACGACCTCATCGCTGAGTTCGCGGGTTTGCTCTGCAGCAATCTTGGCGGTGTGTGGCCACGTTGAATCTGAGTGCGGGTAATCACATTCAAAGGTGACATTGTCAACGCCGATTTCTTCGAGCGAACGCAAGCCGTGCGGGTCATCAAAGTAACAACCGTAGATGTGCTCTTTGAACAATTGGCTCGGTGGAACCAAAACTTTGTCGGCGATGCCGCCCCAACCACGATTCTCTTCCCACACATTGTTGGCACGTTCGAGGATGTACGGGATCCAACCGATCTGGCCTTCGCTGTACGCAATTTTGAGATTGGGAAATTCGGTGAAGACACCACTCATGAGCCAGTCAACCATGCTGAAGCAGCAGTTCGCGAACGTGAGTGTTGAGCCAACAGCGGCTGGTGCATCAGGTGAAGTGCTCGGCATCTTTGAGCCTGAACCAATATGCATGTTGATGGTCGTGGCTGTCTCGTTACAAGCAGCGAAGAAGGGCTTCCAGTAACCATCTTTGTCGTGGATGCTTGGCAATCCGAGGTTGGTGGGGATTTCACTGAAGCACACAGCGTGAACACCGCGTGCTGCATTGCGACGTACTTCAGCAGCAGCAGCTACTGGATCCCACAACGGAACAATGCACAACGGCAACATACGTCCGCCTGATTCGCCACACCATTCTTCAACCATCCAGTCGTTGTACGCACGTACGCACAACATGGCGAGTTCTTTGTCTTTGGCTTCGTAGAAAGTCTGTCCGCAGAATCGTGGGAACGTGGGGAAGCACAATGAAGCTTCGATACCAGCGGTGTCCATGTCTTCGAGACGTTCTTTGAGCTTGTAACTACCTTGACGCATTTCGTCATAAGTGATGCCCGCCAAGATGACTTCATCACGTGAGAAACCAACAGCGGTGTCGAGTCGAGTGAGTGGACGACGGAGGTCTTCGTAGAACCACCAATCGGCTAATGGGCCCTCTTCGCCTTTTTCGCCGGGGATGGCAGTAAAGGTTCCACCGATGAACGTCATCTGCTTCACGGGGAGGCGATGGACTCGTGGTCCGACGTCGGCGTACTTGGAAGGTAGGCGGTCAGACCAGACGGTCGCTGGTTCTGTGATGTGGTCGTCAACCGAGATGATTTTTGGCAATTCGCGCATGTATCTGAGGGTAGCACCAGAATCTGACGCCGCGTCAGATTCTGCGTGCAATGGGCGTTGTCGGCCCGTGGCGACCTACGCTCGGGGCATGGTTCCCCCTGAACAGACTCAAGCAAAGCCCCGAATGACAGTCGGCGTGGCGTTGCCGCAAATGGCGACCGGTCTTGACCGAAATCGATTGATGGAATGGTGCCGCGAGGTGGATTCTGGCCCATTTTCAAGTATTTCGGCAGGTGAACGCGTCACTTTTCATAATTTGGACGGTTTTACCCTGTGCTCGGCGGCTGCCGCCCTGACCGAACGAGTGCGAATTTTGGTCAATGTGGCGGTGCTGCCCTGGCATGCACCGGCACTCGTGGCCAAAGAACTGGCGTCAATGGATGTGGTGTCGGGCGGACGAGTTGAAGTGGCGGTCGGAGTTGGCGGACGTCAACAGGACTATGCCGCATTGGGTTCGCCATTCGCAGGCCGCCACAAACGACTCGATGAGGCAGTCTTTGAACTGAAGCGACTGTGGGCGGGCGGCGTCGCTGCTGATGGTGAGAAGGTGGGTCCTGCTCCGTTGCAGGCAGGTGGTCCGCCGATCATGGCGTCGGCAATGGGTCCGAAATCGTTAGCACGTGCGGCTCAATGGGCTGTAGGCGTTAGCGGCTTTACGTTGTTAGGTGATTCTCGCGAAGCCGCACGTTTGTTTCGTGCGACTGAAACGGCGTGGAGTACTGCGAGTCGTACCGACAAGCCGCGATTAGTGACGGGGTCGTTTGTTGCACTTGGCGCGAATGCAGCGGAAAATTTGCGCGATTTTGCGGCAACGTATTTGCATGTGTTTTCACCCGATCTTGCAAAGTCGCTTTCGGAAGCGATGACTCTCAACGAACCATCTCGGCTTGTTGACTTACTTGATCAAGTTGAAGCAGAAGGCGCAGATGAGTTCATTGTTGTCCCCGCAACAAGCGACCCCGCGATGATAGAACAACTTGCTGAGGTTGTTGCCTCGCGTTAGTGATTGTTATCAGGATTGCGTTGCAAGTCCCAAACCATTCGGAGTGCGACAATCAAAACAAGTGAAGCAAACAAAATGTTGGAAAGATCTTGCGACATCTGATCGGCGATGATTCCTCCGCCAATTGCCGAGATGATTCCAGAGACACCGACGATGCCTGCGACACGTAGGTCAACGTTGTCGGCCTTCCAATTGCGCCACGTACCCATGATGGATGTTGGAATAATCACTGCGACTGATGTTCCTTTGGCGACAACGCTGAGTTCGCTAAAGAAAACAGACATCGCCGGAACCATGACGACGCCACCGCCGATACCAAGTAAGCCGGCCAACGTTCCGGTGACGAAACCAATAAAGACAAGGGCAATTGCCGCAAAGACTGTCAAGGCTTCACGACCGTTGGCGTTCAACGGAATGAACAAACGAATGGCGGTGATGAGAAGCATGACTGCAAAGAGATAGCCCAAAACCTTTTTGGGAAGAATGTGAATCCACTTGGTGCCAACTACCGCACCAGCTAAGGCTCCGATGGCGAGCCACAACGCCATGTACCAGTCGACGTTGCCTTGGGTCCAATAGGTAATGAGGCCTGCGACAGAGATTGGTAAAACTGCCCCAAGAGAAGTCCCGTTAGCAAGGCGTTGATCAAACTTGAGCAGTAAAACAAAGGCCGGCACGATCAAAATGCCTCCACCGACACCGAACAGTCCAGAGAGCAAGCCGGCAGCAAGACCGACGGCTAGAGCGATGGCGAGACGCGATCTAGTTTCTGATACTTGAACTGTCACATAACAGTTCTAGTCGCTGGGGTGAACTGGCGGTGGCATATGCCGTTGCCGCGATTGGTGAAATGTAATGTTGGGCGACTTATTCAAAAAAGAAAGTTGTGATTCTGATTGGTAGATCTTTTGCACTTGGTGTCGTTATCGCCCTGTCAGGTTTAGTGGCCTGCTCGAGTGGCGATAGTTCGAACGACGCCTCTGATCCTTCAGTTGTTGAAACGGAAGTACCGGTTACTAATGCTCCAGTGACTGAGGCGCCGGTGACAGAGCCTCCGATGACGACCGTTGCGCCTAAACCATTGCACATTTTGGTGACGAATGATGATGGTATTGGTGCCGATGGTATTGATGTGATCGTGCAGGCATTGCTGCAGCTCGACAACGTTGAACTCACCGTTGTTGCCCCTCTCGAAAATCAAAGTGGTAGTGGCAGCAAAACGAGTACACGAGCATTAATAGTGACGGACGCAACTACCAAGAGTGGGTATGCAGCAAAGGCGGTCGCGGGTTTCCCAGCTGACAGCATTGTGTGGGCCATCGACCAAGGTGGTATTGACTTTGTTCCCGACCTAGTTGTTTCAGGGATCAACAACGGCCAGAACTATTCATTGGAGATTGTGACGTTGTCCGGAACTGTCGGTGCGGCACGTGCTGCGGCAAAGCGCAACATCCCATCGGTTGCGGTGAGTCAGGGTCTCGCTGATGTGCCTGATTATCCGACGGCGGCAGAGGCTCTTGTGCAGTGGGTGCAAGAACACCGCGATGAGTTGATTGCCCGTGCTGATGGAGATGCGGTGACCGAGTTTGCCAGCATCAACGCTCCGACCTGCGCTGAGGGCTTGACGATTCGTGGAGTGATTGAAGTTCCGATCGAGTCACTGGGTACCTCGGATTACAACGCGAACAATTGTGCGTCAACCGTTGAGCCCACCGGAGACGTGAGCGGTTTCCAAAATGGTTACGTCACGATCACCAAGCTGCCCGTAAGCGGCGCGCCGTTCCCAGACTGAGATAACTGGCTGAGATAACTGACTGAGTTATTTGCTGAGTACTGATGCGCCGACACGTCGGCGATGGAAAGTTGCATCGCCATACGCACGCATGAGCGCCCACGACTTCTTCATCCACAGTTGAAGATCGGCTTCCCAGGTGTAGCCAATACCTCCATGCACTTGCATGGTTGAAC
Source organism: uncultured Actinomycetes bacterium (assembly GCA_937876415.1). Lineage (GTDB taxonomy): Bacteria > Actinomycetota > Acidimicrobiia > Acidimicrobiales > Ilumatobacteraceae > Casp-actino8. The sequence continues at coordinate 79 of CALEHE010000308.1, read as the reverse complement.
GGCTTGCTCGGTACGCGGCCTCGCTGGCGAGAGCCTTAGCCATGCTGATGTCACGAACTGCGGTCGCAGCACCAGTACT
>CALEHE010000307.1 GCA_937876415.1 uncultured Actinomycetes bacterium | reverse complement strand
GCGATGCAGGCGTTTGTGCGGGCTGGTGGCATCGGTCAACTGTGGGTTCATTCACCGATTCCTTCGGGACGAGGTTTAGGTTTTTCGGGGGCCGTTCGCGTTGGTGGCATTGTGCTTGGGCTGGCCCAGAAGTACTCGATAGGCGGCGATCAACTCAATGTCTTTATTGCTGAGCACCGTGATGAGATCATCGGTATCGCGGCTGAACTTGAAGGGCATTATGACAACGTTGCCGCGAGTGTGATCGGTGGAATCGTTGTGGCTTCGCCTGAATCAACGGTTGCAGTTCCAGTTGCTGATTCGTTCATTGATCAGCTGCGAGTCGTGGCATGGGTTCCTTTCTTTCAAACATCAACCGACTCGAGCCGTTCAACCTTGAGATCAGAAGTTGAGCGCGCCGATGCGGTGTTTAACATCGCGCGTGCTTCACAAATGGTGATCGCCTTAACGACCGGAGATCTTGACTTATTGCGCGTATCTATGGCTGACCGTTTGCATCAAGATCAACGGTTGCATGACACCCCGATGTGTCGCGAGGTGATGGATCGCTTCGTTGAAGTGGGTGCGATTACTTCATGGTTGTCTGGTTCTGGACCAACGGTTGCGGCGTTCGTTGAAAAAGATCGAGCTCACGAGATAGCAGACATTCTCAATCGTGAATTCTCTGAGGGTCACACCAAAGTTCTTGGCATAGATTGCCAAGGCGCGCGCAACGCTGTGGTGTAAACGCTCAAGCCGCTTGGTGTAAATCGAGTCGACGAAGTTCGGGGACAGCCTGTACAGGTGAAGCCCAATAACCGCTGCAAGCCTCCAGAATCGGATGGGTCGCATCGTCGTCTAAGAAGCGAGCAATGCACATCACCTCATCAAAAACATGACGATCTAGCGGTCCGCTTTCGAGGGCCTCGGGCTGGTGCGGGTGAAGGAAGTCAAAAATACCCTGGAGGACTTTGCTATTGCGCGAGGTGATGGGGCTAAAGAGCTGGTCCTCGCGACGTGTATTCACCAAGACTCCTGATTCAAAGTCGTAGAGAATGTCGCCTGCACGAACACTTACCGAGCCGGCAGCTCGTAACTGATCGCAACCGCGTTGACGGTTGATTGCTAGTACCAATGCCTGAGTGCGATCACGCATTTCGGCGGCCTCTTCAAAACGTTGAGCGGCCGCCAATGAGGTGATTCGTTCATGTAGGAGCGCAAACAGAGCAGCAGGGGAGTCGGTTAGCGAGTGAGAAATGAAAGAAATAATGGATGCGTATTCCTTCGGGTCGGCAGTTCCAGAACACGGACAGAGGGCAACCCCTAGTTGTGCAGCCGAACATACGGGGGCATCAGTTGGCGCTGAGTAATTGCGACCCATTCGCACGGTGCACCGTCTTAAGGGAACAACGGACTCGATTGCTTCAACCACAAGTCGTGCTGCGGTGCGGCTTGTGAGTGGGCCAATGTGCAAACCCTTTTTGGCAGGATTTTTCGAGATGACTAATCGCGGCCACTCTTCTTCGACTGTGAGGCGGACATAGCAGTATTTTTCGCTCATGGTTCCGGCCTTGTTGTATTGCGGTACGAGCCGTTGAATGAGGCGTATTTCAAGAACTTCAGCGGTGAGCGCATCGGGAGTCTCGATGTAATCAACCCCATGCACTTGGCGCAACATTGGTCCGACTTTGCGACGCGTTTCAGAAGTACTGAAATAACTACGAACACGCTGCCGTAAATTCGTTGCCTTTCCGACATACAGCAAACGTCCGGCAACATCGGAGAAGATGTACACACCGGGCGAACGGGGCAAATCTTCGGTGAGACGAAGTTTGGCGGCTTGAGGATGAGTGCCAAGTTTGGGAAGAGCGATTAGGTCATCGATACCGAGAACTCCGAAACCAGCGGCACGTTCAATGAGGAGATGTAATAAGTCGCCAGTTGCCAGCACATCATCAAGAGCACGGTGGCTTGGTTGATGGGCAAAGCGAAAGTGGGCCGACAAGGTTCCGAGTTTGCAATCTCTCACTTCGTCACGAACAAGTCTTCGGGCAAGCGGAACAGTGTCGATGATTTTGTTAGTGAGGGGATCGCGGTCATCACGAATGAGCGCTGCATTCAAGAAGCCCACATCAAAACGCGCATTATGCGCCACGATGACTGAGTCGCCGATGAAATGAGTCAACGTGCCGAGCAATGACTCAATTCGCGGTGCGGGCATGATCATTGCTTCGGTAATGCCCGTGAGAATCGTGATGAACGGAGGGATGGCACATCCGGGATTGACAAGTGTTTGAAAGGTGCCGATGCATTCGCCGCCTAGATATTTCGCGGCACCGATTTCAGTAATGCGATCGTGTTCGGCTGAACCCCCGGTGGTTTCGAAGTCGATGACGCAAAAGGTGACATCGCTGAGCGGTGTCCCCATATCGTCGAAAGATTTCTGCACCCTCAGAGTGTTTCCGAACAAATGTTCTATGTCAAGTCTTTGGGGTCAAGTCTTTGGGGTCAAGTCTTTGGGGTCAAGTCTTTGGGGTCAAATCTTTCGGGGGTTCAAGTCGTTAATAGCCAAGTCTTTACGAGAAGTGAAGTCGCAGAATGTTAGGGATTTGGTCGATTGCCCTACGCTCGCAGTATGTCTATTCGTTATCGCTGCACGTTGTGTGGCAACTTGACCCGTTTTGATGTTGTGCGCACGACTCGTACCTCGGCTTATTATCACTACACAACTGGTGGTGAGTTGGCGATTGAGGATGAGAAGGTTCTCCTCGATGATTTGGAATCAGTGTCGTGTCGCTGGTGCGGTCCGACGGGGAAGGTAGAAGAGTATGACGGGTCGGCCGAATCCTCCTGAACTGGTTGAACTGTCGGATGGTTGCTTGGCGTATGTGCAACCCGACGGAAGTTGGGGTTGGAGTAACGCTGGCCTAGTGGTCGGAGACGGAGCATCTTTGCTCGTCGACACTTTGTTTGATCTTAAATTGACTCAGCAAATGCTCGACTCGCTGGCACCGTTTACGCGGTCGGCGCCAATTCGGTCGCTGGTTAACACTCATGCCAATGGCGATCACTGTTATGGCAATGAACTCGTCGCTGGTGCCGAAATCATTGCTTCAACGGCCGCGGCCCATGAAATGACCGAAGTACCTCCGGCAATGTTGGCAGCGTTGAATGCCGCGCCAGGTGAAATCGGTCAGTTATTTCGTAGTTTCTTTGGGGCATTTGAATTCGCTGACATCACGATGACATTGCCGACCCGAACTTTTGACGTGCGACTTGACGTTGAAGTGGGTGGGCGAGTGATTGAGTTAATTGAAGTAGGTCCGGCGCATACTCGGGGCGATGTGATTGCCTATGTGCCTGATGCTCGAACTGTGTACACAGGCGATGTTTTGTTTATTGGTGGTACGCCCATCGTATGGGCTGGGCCACTATCAAATTGGATTTTGGCATGTGATCTCATGCTCGGAATGGATATTGACACTGTGGTTCCCGGACATGGTCCGGTCACCGACAAGCAAGGCATCGTCCAGGTGCGTGATTATTTGTCGTTTATTGAGCAAGGTGCCGTCGCGCGGTATGAATCGGGGATGGATGCATTTGATGCAGCGCGCGATATCGCTCGAGAGATGTCGGCAACTGGATCGTCATTTGCCAGTTGGGGAGAAGCTGGGCGGATCAGTGTCAATATTGAAACTGCCTATCGGTCGCTTGATCCGAATCATCAAAGCCCCGATGTCGTTGAGCAATTCAGGCGGATGGCACAGATTGAGCGCGGCTAGCAATTGATTTGCGAACCGCAAGTACCCAGCCAACAATGACTGCGGTTGCGAAAATCAACCATTGAATTGCGTATGACAGATGGGAACCTTCAGAAAGTTCAGGGGGGCTGACCGGTAAGAGAGTTGAACTATCGGCGGGATCTGAAACTTCAGCGACAAGAGCAACGTTGAGAAGTTCTGGTTCGATTTGTTGTTGGAGACGAGCGATATCAAGACGGAAGAATTCTGCGAGTTCGCCACTGGCTTCTCGTGCTTGACCCGTGGTGCGGCCTTCGGTCGATCGCAGCAGGCCGACCACTTTGACCACACCTGAGGGCGCAACTGGAGGGGTGCCAGAGAGCGCAATGAAACCTCGATTGACGATGATGGCTCGCCCATCATTAAGGAGCAGGGGAGTCAACACATTCATTCCAGCGACGCCACCTTGGCTGCGATTGACGATCAGGACCTGCTCGTCGGCGAGATACGTCCCCTTGGCGCCGGCCGGTCGCCATTGGACTGCTGCTGCATCTGAAACATCCAGGGTGCTGACATCAACAACACTTTGACTTGAGCGCTCCGTGACCTCGCGGTTGAAGGCTTTGCGGTCGTCCAAGCGATTGAACTGCCACAAAGACAAATAGACCATCAACACGACTCCAAAAATGCACAGCAGGTGAAAGGCGATCCACTTTGGGCGGAAAAGGAAGCGATACATCGCAACTTACGGTATCGCAATTGGGTCAATTGGGCTGACGGTGTGGCACTCTATTTGTGTGCCAGAAAACATTGAACTTCCCGATTTCAAGATTCCGCATGCCGAAAAAATCGAGTGGATGATTGAAACGAATGGTTGGGCTCTCGAACCAATCGCCGCCATGCTCGACTCAGATCCGCCAACGCCTGGTTACGCCTACACGATTGGCTTGCCAGCGACTTTTTCATTTCCTGACATAGTGATCTTTGGGCTGGCTCCAGTTGCGGCAAAGGGACTCATTGATTTAGTGATTGAGCAGGTGACCTCGGGAGTTGAAATTCCGCGAGATATTCCGCTGGTCGGGTTGCTTGATAACGAATTGCGTTGCGTGTTTTCAACCGTCGATGTACGAACTCATGCGCACTTGTTTACGACGGGTGTGAAGTGGTCGCGGGGGCAAGTGGGGGAGATGTTGCAATTGGTATGGCCCGATCGCAATGGGTGGCTACCGTACGAATCAGGGTTTGACGCGAGTATGCGTCTCGCTCAACCGACTATCGGCACTCGGCCGACGCTGTAAGGGAAGACGCTATGGCTCATCGAGTAACTGCACCAGCGATGCAACGAGCGCGACGTTTACTAGATCAGCGCGTCCAGCCATGTGTGACCCACAGTTCATTGTCGTTTGAAGTTTTCGCATCAGAAGAACTATTTGAGACTGTTTCATATGAAAAAGCGATTGCTCTTTCGTTGTCACCTTTTGCTATCGGAACGAGATGGGGCAAGGCCTGGCATACCGTCTGGTTCAAATTGGTGGCGACAGTTCCCGCAAACCTCGCTGGGCAACCTTTAGTCGCTGCGATTGATCTTGGCTTTAACGGACGAGGCGATGGATTCCAAGTCGAAGGCTTGGCGTACCGTCACGGGAAAATTGTGCAGGCTGTCCAACCAGATCGTCGGCTTGTTCATCTAGGTTCTAGTGCCGCCGGAGAAGTTATTGAGTTGTGGGTTGAGGCCGCTGCAACCCCGATCATTGCTGGCCATGCTTTTGGATACGGGCCGACTCCATTGGGCGATCCCGCAACATCGGGTAATGCCCCCTTGTATCAACTGCGGCGGGCCGAACTTGCCGTTTTCGACCAAGGGGTGCACGATTTAGCTGTCGCGTTGCATACTGCGATTGATCTAACGATAGATCTTGAGGAAAGTTCATCGCAGCGAGCGCGAATGTTTGCTGCACTTGAGCGAGCGGGTAACGCGCTGAACGTCAACGCAGTTTCAGAAACGGCATCTTCGGCGTTGGCTGAACTGAAGGCTGTTCTCGCAGGCGAGTCACGAGGTACTTCGCATCACATCGTTGCCGCTGGTCACGCGCACTTGGACACAGCCTGGCTATGGCCAATTCGTGAAACTCGCCGCAAGGCGGTGCGGACTTTCGCGAATGCCGTTGACCTCTTGAAGAAAAACCCCGATGCCATATTCAGCCACAGCCAGGCGCAGCATTACGCGTGGGTTCGAGAAGAAGCCCCCGAGATTTTTGCGGAAGTTGTTGAATTGGTGAAAGCAGGTCAATGGGAACCAGTCGGTGGGATGTGGGTTGAAACCGATCTCAATTTGCCGGTTGGCGAAAGCCTGTTACGACAAATGGTCCACGGGCAACGGGCCTTTGACTCATGGTTTGGGACGCGATGTGATGGTGCATTCCTGCCCGACGACTTCGGATATCCCGGAACCCTTCCGCAGATCGTTCAACATGGCGGAGGGCGTTGGTTCTTTACACAAAAACTAAGTTGGAATGAAACAAACAAGTTTCCGCATCACACTTTTTGGTGGGAGGGAATTGATGGGACGAGAGTGTTTACACACTTCAGCCCCGTTGACACGTACAACGCCTTGTTAACCCCATCGCAATTGCGCTTTGCCGAAAAGAACTTTGCTGACCATGTGGGGGCAACCCGTTCGCTTGTTTTGTACGGACACGGCGACGGTGGTGGCGGTCCGACTCAGGCCATGATCGATCGTGGCAGGTGGGCCAACAATCTTGAGGGAGTGCCCCAAGTTTCCTTTGGAACGATTCGTAAGTTTTTTGCGGATGCCGAAAATGAATACGGAGACCAGGCTCAAACATGGGTCGGTGAAATGTATTTCGAAAAGCATCGTGGCACATACAGTTCTCAATTGGGCACGAAACAGGGCAATCGCAATAGCGAACGATTGTTGCACGAACTCGAAATATGGTCAGCGGCAGTCGGTCAACACGTCGACGACATTGACGGACTGTGGAAACGGGTTTTGACTCAGCAATTCCACGACATCATTCCGGGCTCGTCAATTGCCTGGGTCCATGACGATGCCGAAGCTGAGCATGCTGCAGTCGCGAGTGAAATCGTTCAACATCTAGATACCGTGCTGAGTCCTCGTACTGATGGTTCAACATGGTTGCTTAATCCAGCCCCAGTGGCGATCTCTGGAGTTGTTGACATTGATGGTCAACCGCGGTGGGTCGAAGTCCCTGCAACATCGGGAACTCAGTATTTCTTATCTGATCTGCCGGTCCAAGTGAGTCCAGTTGTTTGTGATCAAACCAATGACCATTTAGCGGTGACCAACGGGCGTATTCGCGTTTGTTGGAATTTACTCGGTGAAATGGTTCAACTTCTTGATTGTCAAACGGGACGATCATTGATGGGTGACAATCGTGTGAGTTCATTTGTCTTGCGGCAAGACACGCCGGCTGAATATGACGCCTGGGATATTGATGTAGCCGACGCCAATTCACCTGCGATTCCTGTGAAAAATGTGGGTGCTCCGCGCATTGAGTCACAGTCAGATTTGCGAGTCGTGGTTGTTGCCGATTTTGCAACCACCCATTCAAAATTTCGTGTGCGTTGGTCGCTCACCGCAGGCTCGTCTCGTCTTGATATCGCGCTTGATGCTGATTGGAATGAATCTGAATATCGACTTCAAATGAACTTGCCGACGAATGTTTTGGCCCGTGAGGCGACCTGCGGAACGCAATTCGGACATGTGCGTCGTCCTCGACATCACAACACATCGTGGGACGTTGCAAAGTTTGAGGTATGTGCGCATCGGTATGTGCATGTTGGCGAACCGGGTTGTGGCATTGCGATTTTGGCTGATGGTCCGCGTGGTTACGACATACGTGGCAATGCGTTGGCACTCACCTTGTTACGGTCACCAAAATTTCCCGATCCCCAAGCCGACATGGGGCGTCAACGCGTTGAATGGTCGTTGTATGTCGATCAGTGTCCGGGTGATGTTGAGGGCATTGAGATTGAAAGTGCACTGGTCGCTCACCCGTATCGCTTGATTACTGGAACTCCGATTGCCATTAGCGCCGGAATTCGTCTTGACGCTCGTGGTGCCTTGATTAGCGTCATCAAACCGGCCGATGATGGGTCGGGTGATCTGGTGGTGCGATTGTGGGAGACAAGAGGAGCGAGGACGTCGGGAACCTTGAGTATTTCTCGACCTGCTGCAACGGCAGTTCTCTGTAATGCGCTCGAGGAACCGCTGAGTCCAGAGATCATCTCGGTCAAGGATGGAATCGTTGATATTGAGTTAGCACCGTTCCAGATTCAGACGTTGAGGATCAGCGCTTGATTGATGGCACAATTGACCTATGAGTTCGCCTTCGATAGTTGAGCCAACACCGCTCCTCATTTTTGATGGCGATTGTGCCTTTTGTTCTCGATGCGTGCAATTCATCGAACGGCGTATTCGCCGTCACCCTCAGATCCAGTCGTGGCAGAGTTCTGATTTGGTTGCCCTAGGTTTGACCCAAGAGCAATGTGAAACCGCCGTACAGCTCGTTGATCGTGGGAGCATCACGTCGGCCCATGTAGCCGTCGCCCGAGTTTTGATCTACGGCAAGAAGGGCTGGGCCCTACTTGGCTATGCGATGTTATTACCTGGCATCAGGCAGATCGCTGGAGTTGTCTACCGATGGGTAGCAAAGAACCGCGACCGAATGCCCGGGGGAACCGCCGAGTGTGCATTACCTCAGAGCGAGCGTACCGAGCGTGAAATTGGCAACTGAAACAGCGCTAATTCACCCTCGAGTGGGGGAAATGGACTGCCAGTCGTCAGAATAGAGATGTGACGAATCCCCGTGAACAATGGCAGAAGGCTTTCGACGCTTCGAAAGTTCGTGATGAGCAGTATCAGACCATGTCGGGCATTCCGCTCGAACCGGTTTATGGTCCCGAAGACGGTGACTTCCCGGGTGTCTATCCGTACACCCGTGGACCATACGCATCGATGTACCGCTCAAAGTTATGGACGATGCGAATGTTTGCTGGTTTCGGTACCGCGATCGATACCAATCAGCGCTTCAAAGAGATTTTGAAGTCGGGTGGCGACGGACTTTCAACGGCCTTTGACATGCCGACACTTCTCGGACTTGACTCTGATGACCCGATGTCACTCGGTGAAGTTGGTCGATGTGGAGTTGCCATCGACACTCTCGCCGACATGAGCGACCTGTTCTCAGATATCGATCTCGGCAGCATTACAACATCAATGACGATCAACTCACCAGCGGCTGTTTTGTTGGCCATGTTTGTTGCTCAGGCTGAAAATGCCGGTGTGCCTCGCGCCAAGTTGGGCGGCACTTTGCAAAATGACATTTTGAAGGAATACCAGGCTCAAAAAGAGTTCGTATTCCCCCCACGTCAGTCGATGCGCCTCGTGCGTGACACGGTTGCTTTCACCGCTGCCGAAATGCCCCGCTGGAACTCGATTTCAATCTCGGGCTATCACATTCGTGAGGCTGGTTCGACGGCTGCCGAAGAACTCGCCTTTACGTTGGCCAACGGTTTTGCTTACGTCGAACTTGCTCGTCAAGCCGGCTTGCCGGTCGACGCTTTTGCTCCCCGTCTGTCGTTCTTCTTCAACGCTCACATTGACTTCTTCGAAGAAATCGCGAAGTACCGCGCCGCTCGCCGAATCTGGGCTCGTTGGATGAAAGAGCGTTATGGCGCAACAACCGAGCGTTCAATGCAGTTGCGGTTCCATACGCAAACTGCGGGTGTTTCGTTGACCGCTCAGCAGCCTGAAGTGAATATCGTACGTACTGCTATCGAAGCCCTCGCTGGTGTGCTTGGTGGAACTCAGTCATTGCACACCAACTCAATGGACGAAGCCCTAGCGTTGCCGACCGAACGTTCGGCTCGTATTGCGCTTCGTACTCAGCAGGTCATCGGTTACGAAACCAATGTGACGCATGTGGCCGACCCGTTGGGCGGTTCATATTTTGTGGAAGCTCTCACTGACGAGATGGAAAGTCGCGCCGAAGAGATCTTCGCCAAGATTGATGAGATGGGTCACGGCTCAATGCTCGAAGGTTGCATCGTCGGTATTGACGAAAACTGGTTCCAGGGTCGTATCGCCGATAGCGCGTACGACCTCGAGCGGGCTTTCAACCGTGGAGAGCGCACCATTGTTGGTGTGAGCAAGTTCCTCGAAGGTAACGAAGAGGACCAGATGGATACCCTGAAGATCACCAATGCTGATGAAAAGAAGCAGCGTGAGCGTTTGTCGTCGGTGAAACAAGACCGCAATGAGGCGGCAGTGCAAGACGCTCTTGATCGCTTGGCCAAAGACGCGGTTGACACTGAAGTGAACTTGATGCCCGCTTTGATTGACGCTTCAAATGCGTACGCCACCGTTGGTGAAATGATGAACACCATGGCCGGAGTCTTCGGTCGTCACGTTGAGGTACCAACAATCTGATGAACACTGACAACACTTCACTGCGAGTTCTCGTGGCCAAAGTTGGGCTTGATGGCCATGACCGTGGTGTCAAAGTTGTCGCTCGCTTGTTGCGCGATGCCGGTATTGAGGTCATTTACACGGGCCTCTTTCAGACTCCTGAAACAGTTGCCGCAGCGGCTGTTGACGAAGACGTCGATGTCGTCGGTCTCTCGATGTTGTCAGGTGCCCACATGACTCTTGCCCCGCTCGTTGTTGCCGCGATCCGTGCCCGTGGCGTGGATATTCCTGTTGTGATCGGTGGCATCGTGCCAAACAGCGATGTTGCTGAATTGAAAGCTGCGGGCATTGCCGAAATTCTTGGCCCTGGAGCGCCAGCCGATGAAGTCGTTGCTGCAGTACGCCGTGCCGCGGCTAACGCCGCTGTCTGATTTTCTGAATCTGTATCACTGACATGAACCAACGACAGCAAGTGCCGTTATCGGTCCTTGACTTGTCGATACTTCGAGAAGGTGCCACAAGTGGTGACGCCTTAGCCCAAACGACGGCTTTAGCGCAATGTGCCGACTCATCTGGCTACGAACGTTTTTGGGTTGCCGAACACCACAACATGCCAAGCGTTGCGTGTACCGCACCAACAATTCTGATTGGTCACTTGGCGGCGTTGACATCACGAATCAACGTAGGGTCGGGCGGCGTGATGTTGCCAAATCATGCGCCGCTTGTTGTCGCTGAACAATTCGCGATGCTCGAAGCATTGCATCCAGGACGAATTGATGTCGGTATCGGCCGAGCACCTGGCACCGATCAACGAACTGCGGCGGCCGTGCGTCGCTCTGAAGGCGCGCTGGGTGCTGAGGATTTCCCGAACGATCTTTTTGAATTGATGGACCTCTTGGGCGATCGTCGTTTTGACACAACAATTGGCGATCACTTCAAGGCGACTCCAGCGGCATCGTCATATCCAAAAGTCTTTCTGCTTGGTTCAAGTGGATACAGCGCGCATCTTGCTGCCAAGTTGGGATTGCCTTTTGGTTTTGCTCATCACTTTGATATGGGCGGAACCTTTGAAGCCGCCGAGATCTATCGGTCACGCTTTGTGCCGTCTCATATTTTGAGTGAGCCGTACATGATCGTGACGGCGAACGTTTTGGCGGC